>JAIDOW010000081.1 GCA_029063085.1 Lachnospiraceae bacterium | reverse complement strand
ATGGCATTGTCATCATGGCAGTTGTTTGAGGCGATTTATGCAACAGATGAAGATACCAATAATCTTCCGGGAGTGCCGGAGAATCAGGAAGAAAAGAACAGGGTTGAGAGCATACCGGCGGAAGAAAAAGATGGGCCGAAGATTTATCAAGATAAAGGAAAGAAACAAACGAAACCGGATGACAAAACCAGAGCTACCGATAAACCATCTTGGGCAGCAGGACAAGAACCTGAAGATGAAGAAAATGGAAAACAGTATGCAAAAAGAATGATGGATGAGAAATATGGAAAAGGTAATTGGACACGTAAAGGGAAACAAGGAGAGGAATATAGTCAGTTGAAAAAATATGGGGATCGTGCACATTATTGGAAAAAATAGGAGGGACAGATTATGGAAAATATATATTTTTTGAGGCATATTTACAAATTTATTGATGATTATGGATCTGAACAATATGAGCATAAGGTATTAGGATTTTATTCAAGTGAAGCAAAAGCCTTAGACGCTGTTGAACGATATTTTGTACTGCCAGGGTTTAATCAATATCCGAAAAAGTGTTTTATTATAGAAAAGTGGAAGATGGATGATGATATGGCATGGAAAGACGGATTTATAAAAAGTTTGGAAGCGATTCATCGCCAACCAATAGCTGATAAATATGATGAAAATACGAGGGGATTTGATGTCAGCAGCTGGGCAGAAGGGGAAGAGAAAAAAGAAGAAACAAAAAAGGAGTTTGCCATGCGGATTCTGAATGAAAGATATAAAGACTGCTGCTTAAATAATGGGTTGTATGAAGAGTATCTTGCATTGTTATTATGGGGAGAACTCTGTTTTGATTAAGTGGTAAAAAAATATTGTTTGGAGGATAAGTATTATGAAGGTGTTTGTATTAACGCATGAATATGAGTATAAGGTGGATTATTATGAAGAGTTAGAACAAAAGTATTTAGGAATCTATTCATCTGAGGAAAAAGCACAACAGGCGGCAAAAAGGTATTATCAATTGCCTGGATTTAATAAATATCCATTTGACTATTTTTATATTACAGAAGATGAAATGGATGTGGATAATGGTTGGGCAGAGGGATTTGTAGCTTGGGAAGGCGAATATTTTGGGGATATTCAGGATCTGTAAATTTTGTTTTTCATAGGCAGTGACATGGAAGTGCCAGAACTTTAAAAAATGAGGCAGGACGCATTACAGACCGCTACAGTTATGATGCATACGGAAACCTGTTAGAGAAAGAAGGAAATACGGAAAACGAATTCCTTTACACTGGGGAGCAGTATAATGTGAATGCAGGGTTTTATTACTTAAGAGGCAGATATATGACCCGGTAAGCCTGCATAAGTACCTGTATGCAAATGCCAACCCGGTGATGTATACGGACCCGAGCGGGTATACAACGGATAAAAATCTTGCAGAAACAGCAGTTGCCGCAACGATCGCTGTCATGCTGGCATTATCAGTGGCACTGCATAACCAGGAGATGTTAAATATATTTTCAACCTTAAGGAAGAACATGGCTGATGCTGTAATGTCACTGCCATGTACAGTTTCCGTAACGGATTGGAAGAATGTGATTCTGGGATTCCCGGCACATGACTTTGATACAAAATGGCTGATCACCATACCGATGGCATTGTCATCATGGCAGCTGTTTAAGGCGATTAATGATGTGAAAGAAGCAGATGATGAGGTTGAAACGCCGGGGGTTCCAGAAGACGATAGTGAAGATGAAATAGGAAATGATGAAGAGGAGACAGAAATTCCTAAACAGGAGGGAAGAGGTGAATCTAAAGGTGGTAGACATAAACCAGAAAATTTAAAAGAAAAACTAGCGATGGAGGAAGTAATGTCTAATCCAGAAGATGGTACAAAATTGGAAGGAAAAAATAGTGATCCTAGATGGCCGGCATCAGAGGGTTGGGAGAAATGGGCACAAAATGTTAATGGAGTAGAGGTACATTATGAATATAATCCTAAAACAGGACAGATTGATGATGTAAAAATAAAATAAGGGGAGGGAAAATTTGAAATGGTTGTAAAATGTTTAAGTAATTCTGGAGATGCTTTCATTAAGGCAACATTGGGACAAAAAGGAGGGACAAAAAGGACAGTATTACCATTAAAAGTGAATAGTATATATACTGTATATGGGCAGATGCTGTCTGAAGGGATAATGGAATATTTGATTTTAGGAGAAGCAAACTATCCCTCATGGTATCCAGTGGAATTATTTGAAATAATTGATGATAGAATCTATTTTGACTGGATGTTCAATTACAGAGGAAGGGATGGTATTTCTGCCGTTTGGGGATATGAAGAATTGGTAAGGAATGAAGAGTACATATATAACTTAGAAGACCGTGAAGAAATGGCTATCCAAATATTTCTTGACAGAAAAAAAGAAATTGATGAAGCAAATGAATGGTAATGAGGATAGAATTTTTAATAAATGGAATTTGAAAAATCCTAGAATTAAATAATGAGGTTTGGATTACAGATTGTAACAGTTATGATGCATACGGAAACCTGTTAGAGAAAGAGGGGGGATACCGAAAACGAGTTCCTTTACAATGGGGAACAGTATAATGCGAATACAGGACTTTACTATCTCCGTGCAAGATACATGAATCCATCTACCGGAACTTTTATCAGCATGGACAGCTATCAGGGAAGTATCTATGACCCGGTAAGCCTGCATAAGTACCTGAATGCAAATGCCAACCCGGTGATGTATACGGACCCGAGCGGGTATGTTGGAATTCTTGTAGCAGGAATGGGGGTAATGACCAGTTCAGAGATACAAGAGGTACAAAACGAAGCTATTATGTTCAATATTGGTATGAATCTTTTAAGTCAACTGTGGGCGATAAAAGAAGTGCATGCTATAACATATATTGCCACAGAGGTTATACTGTTAATTGCTGTTGAAGATGCATTAGATGGAGATGAACTTCAGCCAGCAATGAGGATAGCAGTAGAACTTTTAGAAGATGCTTTGAATGATATAGAATCGCTATGTGAAGAGGCAAAAATAAATAGTGAATCAATAGCTGAAAGGATAAAAGAAGCACTTTATCAAGCAAAAAGTAAAGGAAAAAATCCCGAAAAAGGTAAAAGGGTGGAAAGGACAAAGACAAATCAGGTGATAAAGAAAATCAGAGAAGCAAAAATCCACCAGCAAGAAGAAATCGGTATTCGTCTAGAAAAGAAGCTTATGAAGCAGCCAAACGAGCTGGTGGAGGAAAAGAACCAAGACATGATTTAGAGGATCCAAAGCATCCACATTATCATCCTGATGTAAAAAATCCTCAAAGAACAATGCCTAAAGAACCATGTAGTCATGATCACTACTATTATCCTAAAAATAAATAAGAAATTGCAGACTTGTTTTGTTGATTCTTTTGCGGATAGTTGTTATAAAGAAATTAAAAGTATAAGTAAAATTAGTTGGAGGAGTATATGGATAATAGAAAAAATAAGTTTTTTAAAGCGATTAAGAAAGGTGATTATACATATATTAAAGATTATTTAAAAAAGGGGTTTAATATTAATTGTAAAAATAAAGATGGATATACAGGTCTTCACAAGGCTATTTTTGCAGATAATACTGAAATGGCAAGGTTTCTTATACAGAATGGAACATTGATAAATGATATGTCTTGCCATTATGCAGCTGCAATGGGGCGAAAAAAAATCATTAACATATTGGTAGAGTATGGCGTAAATATTAATGTAAGGGATTATTCAGGAAGAACTCCGTTACATTGGGCATGTCAAGAGGGGTATACAGATATAGTAGATTTGTTGATAGAAAATGGGGCAAAAATAAATGTGCAGGAAAAAGATGGACAAACACCATTATACATAGCATCTGCCGAGGGGCATTATAATGTAGTTAAACAATTACTAGAAAAAAGTGTGGAAGTAGATGTCCCATCTATTTTTGGAGATACTCCTTTTTGCATTGCATGTGCGTTTGAAAATTATAGGGAAGCAGAATTGTTATTAAATTATGGTGCTAATATTAACCATAAGGATTCTGATGGGCGTACACCTTTATTTTATGCAAAAATTAGAAAAAACTTGAAAATAATAGAATTTCTTTACGATAATGATGCTGAAAATAATGTAATTGATAATTATGGCATTTCCATTCTTGATTTAGATGATGAAAAAATTAGAGAAAAATTATTTAAGGAGTTATACTAAATTTCCTTAAGGAAGAACATGGCTGATGCTGTAATGTCACTGCCATGTACAGTTTCCGTAACGGATTGGAAGAATGTGATCCTAGGATTCCCGGCACATGAATTTGATACAAAATGGCTGATCACCATACCGATGGCATTGTCATCATGGCAGTTGTTTGAGGCGATTTATGCAACAGATGAAGATACCAATAATCTTCCGGGAGTGCCAGAGAATCAGGAAGAAAAGAACAGGGTCGAGAGCATACCGGCGGAAGAAAAAGATGGGTTGAAGATTTATCAGGATAAGTATGTGGGCGAATCTCTCCGTCCAGAGGCTGCTATTACTGGAAGTAAGAAACATGGAATCCATTGGAAAGAAGAACCTGCAAGAGCTAAAAAGACAGGAAAACCACAGGGACAGTGGGCAGAAAAGGATTTAGAATATGCAACTCGCATGGCTAGTACATTAAAAGCGGGAGAAAGTGCAACTTTTGATTTGCCATTAAATTCAAAATCAATAGTTCATATGCCAAATGGTAGTACAAAAAAAGCTACAAAGATATGGATTAGAAATAATGGCACAGGAACTTGGCATGGATATCCAACGCTATAAAAAATTGTTAATTAACAATGTATTAAAATGAAATTGCAGAAAGGAGTAAAGAGATACATAGTCATGTATTCTCATAAGTTAGTATGGATTTTGTAATGCAAGCAAGTAATCCCGATTTTGAAAAGTTATGTGATGATTCGGATAGTACTTTATCTGACGCAATGGAAACAGTATTTTTAATGAATACAGAAGATGCATATATGATATGGAGACATATTAGTATTCCTTTGTCATATAAATATGATCTTAGTTATATGATAGATGATATTTTAAATTTGATAGAACAGTTACAAAAAGAAATGTGCGGAACAAAGTATATATCATGGTTACCAGATACATTTAGAAGTGATTGGAAAGTGGAATGGAAAAATGGCAAATTAATCATCTATGCAGAATGGTATAATATTACTGGCGGATTAGAAAAAATACTCAATAAAGATAATTGTTTACAGATGAACATTGATGATTTTTTAAAAGAGTGGAAGAAAATATTAGAAACCATATATTATAGTTTAAAGCAATGCAATTATACAG
>JAIDOW010000080.1 GCA_029063085.1 Lachnospiraceae bacterium | reverse complement strand
GTATTGGGAATTTTATTTACATATATATCTTGGAAGGCTCTCATAAAATCTACAAATACATATTACAGTAAGGCAAGAACGCTACAGTTAAGTGAAAAAGATGCAGAGCAATGAATTCTAAGTTTCATAAATCATAAGGTGACGCATTGGAGAGAAAATATGGGTAATAAAATTAATATTATTTTTTTGGAAAGAAAAGATTTATGTGAAAATAAAAAGAAATAGAAAATATTATTCAATCAGATTTAGTAAGATTTTCATTAGATGGAGAGAATAGTATAGATATTAAAAATGCGCTTTTTGAGTGCAATTGTTTGAATATTACGCCGCCAGTGGAAGCTCCACCTACAATAAATTGTCTTTCCCTTGATCCTTTAAAAAATTATAAGCAAGGACGTTCCATTAAGCCAGGAAATGTTACATTAAATATAAAACATTTAATTGATACTTTGACTGAAATAGTTACAGCAACTGTTAGTTTGATTGGTGATATAACAATTTTAAAGGTATGTGCAGCTATAAGTATATGGAAAATGTTAAAAGAAGTATTCACGATTGAAATAAAAAAAGAGCAAGCTATTGTAATAATTGCTTTATGGAAAAATTGCAATGAAGGAAAAGAGATTAGTCTTGAATATGGATATAATAATACCAATTTATTATGTAAACAAATACATGAAAATGAAATTGCATGGGAACAGTATGTTGATTTAATGGAAGAATTAGACAAGATTAAGTGTATAGTTTTAGAAGAAAATGGTGTTAGATTATGTGAATATGTAAGTAAAGAATATATAGATTAAAATATTCCGAAGTGACAAAAATAAAATTACTGATAAGGGGTGTAATGGTGCTCCAGATTGGGTGATTGAAATTGTTTCTCCGAGCAGCAAGCCTATGGATTATTTTACAAAACTGTTTAAGTATCGTACATCTGGGGTTAATAAGTCCTTCAGGATGGTTACGTTTCTCATAAGCTTTTTTAAATGCAGTCATTACCAGATCAACATCAGGTTTTGAAGAGATGTTCCAGGAGATGACTTTGCGGGAGAACAAGTCCATTACAATGCAGAGGAAGTACCATTTACCAGATACTTTTATATAGGTGAAATCGCTAGCCCAGACGATGTTAGGACGTTTTTGATTAAACTCTTGCCGCAGATGATTGGTACATTCACCATTTTCTTTGTGGCGATAATTACGGAAAGGTTTGTCCGTAGACATACGTGGCAACTGAAGGGTTTTCATCAGACGGTACACTCGGCCGACACTGATGAGAATGCCATAATCACGCTGAAGAACATGGGTGATTTTGTAAGTACCAAGACGCTTGTTGTAATCAGCATAAATTTGCAGAATAAGCCTTGCTATTTGCTGATTTTCTTTAGTGCGATTAGCTGGTTGTGAATTGTAATGCTTGTAATAAGTACCTCTGTTGACACCTAATACCCTGCAAAGGAGTTTACCATATTAGACTTATAGAGCAGATTATGTTATGGGATAATAGGAAAAATACAGAGCAAATTATTCTTACTTTGGTACAGCAGATAATGGAATTATTGATGCTATGCAAATTAATCCAGTTAAGGCATTTGTTATAATAAATGATTATCCGATTTCAATTCATCAAATGAATATTGAAGATGTATGTAAAAATGAAGGACTTTTAGAAAATGGATATTTAAATGCAAACATAAGAGAAAAGAAGATTAAAAAATTAGATTTTGCAAAAATTAGGGGACAATTAGAGGCTGAGATTTTAGAGAAAGTTAATTCTTGAAAATATAAGATGGATAGTTTTACAACTTTTGAATTGCGTTTCGATGCAATTCGCTTTTTGAATCGAAAAAAATGATTTAAATTACAGGCAGTCCTCCTAGTGGCGTGCGAAGCGTAAGCCGCTGGCACGGACTAGCTTGTGTTGGATGGGCTTATACCAATCCAACTTGTAATCCCAGATATCTAACAGTGGGGTACAAATACAATAGGAAACAGTATCAAAAAGTCTCGGAACACTGATTATACAAGGTTTTGAATCATATAATGAGGGGTGTGACTTTTTGAAGAAATGTCACATGGTTATTGTTTTTCAATCGAATGGCGTATATAATTGTCCTTAAATCAAAAGAGAGGTGGTTTTGGTGAAACTCTGCATTGCTTTATCTGGAATAGTTAAATGAACACAATTCAAATTGACAGGAGGATTTTAAATGACTATTCCAGTAAAACAGATTTATCCCCGTACAGGTGATAAAGAAACGATTTATTTGAAACATATAATCATGAATCCCAATATAACGGTTGGAGATTTTACAATGTACAATGATTTTGTAAATGACCCAACGTTATTTGAGAAAAACAACGTATTATATCATTATCCGATAAACGATGACAAATTGCAGATTGGGAAATTCTGTTCCATTGCTTGTGGTGTAAAATTTCTTTTTAACAGTGCTAATCATACACTATCGTCTTTTTCTACTTATCCATTCCCATTATTTTTTGAGGAATGGGGATTGGAAAAGAAAGACATAACAAACGCATGGGATAATAAAGGCGATATTGTCATAGGTAATGACGTTTGGGTTGGTTATGAAGCTGTTATTTTAGCTGGTGTCACGATTGGAGATGGAGCAATCATTGGAACTCGTGCAGTTGTCACGAAAGATGTTCCACCGTATACGATTGTAGGCGGTGTTCCTGCAAAACCAATAAAGAGGCGATTTTCAGAAGAAACCATTTCTGTACTATTGGAGATTCAATGGTGGGACTGGTCTGAGGAAAGAATCGCAAGAAATATTAGTGCCATACAAAGTGGAAACATTGACCAGTTAAAACAATCGAGGTAAATGTAATTAGGATGGTGATATGATGTGTATAAATAAAAAAAGAAAAAACGATGCTTCACTCCATGCAAAGTCAGTAAATGTTAACGCCATTTGCATGGAGTAATAAGGCGAATATGCTGGCTTTGCTATTTGACGATAAAAAGTTGAAGGAGTGAGCCTGTATGAAATATATTAAAGCAGATTCGGTACTCCCCATTGTTTTAGTTGAGGAATTGCAAAGTTATATACAAGGTGGGTATATTTATGTTCCTTCGAAAAAAGACAGCAAAAAGAAATGGGGCGAATTAAGCGGTTGTAAATTGGAGATTGAACAGAGAAATATGAAAATAAGAAAAGACTATCAGCAGGGAAAAAGTGTTGAAGAATTAGCAGATATGTATTATCTTTCTGTTCATTCAATCAGGAAAATTATATATGGAAAGTGATTTTCGAGAGGTCGTAGTTTTGCGGCCTCTTTTTTGTATTACCATGTAGAAGACTCTGATGAAGGGTCCTGTAGGTAAAAAACACTTCTGTAAGTGATAGTATATTGAGGTAGTTATTTTCAGATGATACGATATAATTGGTGATGAAAGATGAGAATAACAAAATTTTATATTGGAAAAATTCCTATCATTATTTGGGGAGCAAAATCAGACAAAGCATATATTTATGTTCATGGAAAAATGTCTGATAAGGAATCGGCTGAAACTTTTGCTCAGATAGCAGAAAATAAAGGATATCAGACAATAAGTTTTGATTTGCCGGAACACGGAGAACGAAAAGATGAAAATTACAGGTGCGATATTTGGAATGGAATTTCTGACCTTCATCAAATAAGTTCCTATACCCTTGCTAATTGGAAAATGGTATCTTTGTTTGCTTGCAGTTTAGGTGCATATTTCGGCTTGCAGGCATATAAAGATATCACTTTTGAAAAGTGCTTTTTTCTGTCTCCAATCGTAAATATGGAACATCTTATCCTAAATATGTTTCTGTGGTTTCATATCACAGAAGAAATGCTTTATACCAAAAAGGAAATCCCAACACCGATTGATATTTTGTCTTGGGATTATTACCAGTATGTAAAGAAAAATCCTGTAACAAGATGGAATAGTCCAACCAATATACTTTATGGAGGTAAGGACAATTTGCAATCTTTACAGGTTATAGAAAATTTTGCAAATTCCAATCATGTGGCGTTGACTATATCAGAGCAGAGTGAACATTCTTTTATGGGAAATGGAGATGACGAGGTGATAAAAAAATGGTTATATGATAACCTGTAAAATCAATACATCGTTATTGCTGTTGGCATACAATAAATTTTGGACGACGGTTGAAAACTACCCCATTTCTTTTCCTAATTCGATGAATGATACAGGTTTTATTTTGGCGGTTTCTGGAGGTAGTCGTTTTGATAAAGCATTGTAGAATGCAATTCCTGATAAATCCGTTATTGTAAAAAATACATATCTATCCAATACATTTACCCCTCTGGAATGTGTTTTTATGTTGTCTCAAAATATTTTTGAACAATATTTTCTGTATATGAAATAGAATTCTGTGTTTATGATAAGCGTTTGTGTGAAGCAATCAAAGTATTGAGCGAAAGGCAGAGGATCATGAAAACGTCAGTTGGATGATTACAAACGGTAATCGAATCTAAATTAAACGAAAGCAATTCGAGAAAACCATGAATTGGATGAAATCTGATGTGGTGATTATATCCCGATAATGAAGAAAAAGCCTATAAGAAAAGGAGTTTAAATATATGATAAAAATATTATTCATCTGCCACGGCAGTATTTTAAAGAATTTTAGAAAAGTCAATAAAATCAATATTTTTGCGCAACAGAAAGACATTTACAACATCACTACTGTACCATTTTTTAAAGAGCCTTGAAATGATATTGTTTACGGGCTAAATAAGTCAGTTTACAAGGTGGCGGTTTTATTCATGGAAAGGAAACTGCCATTTGCCTTATATAAATTAATTACACTTTTTGTATAATACATAGAGATAATGAATCAATGGTTGTTTTTTTAGAATAGTAGAGTAGAATATGGATAATGATAAAATTAAGATAAAATATCGATAAGGAGTGAACGCATATGTTACAGATTAGACCTGTTTCAGATTTGAGAAATGAATTTTCTGATATTGAGAAGATTGTAAATGCGGGTGAACCGGTATATTTAACAAAAAATGGATATGGAGCAATGGTAGTACTTAGTCTTGAAGAGTATTCAAAGTTGACGGATGGTGTGGAAGCGGCATTGGATAAGGCAGATAGGTTTGCGGCGGAAAAAGATACACGGATGAGCCATGAGGAGGTTTTTGGAGAACTACAGAGGAAGATAAATGTTCAGTAAAAAGTACAGATTGAGTTATCTGCCACTTTTTTATGAGGATCTTGATGAAGTGGAAGAATTTGCGTATGTCAGCTATAACTATGTCCGTCCCCATAGTTTTAACGGATACCGTACACCTTATCAGGCACGGATAGCATCATAAAAAGAAAACTGTTATTTTTTAGCCACAAGTGTTACAAAAATGCTTGACCACAACAATGAGAATATCAAGGACGTATATCACGAATTATTTGATGAAGCACTTGCCCGGTACAATGAAAAGCAAACCCAGAATGACCGCCGGATTGATGACTACTACGAAAAAATATTATCCGGCAAACAGGAAAAGCCATTTTATGAGATTATCGTACAGATAGGCGATAAAGATAATATGGGGACAAAAACAGAGGACGGACAGCTTGCCGGAAAGATATTGGACGAGTATATGAAAGGATTCCAGAAACGCAATCCAACACTTAAAGTGTTCAGTGCCCATTTACATATGGACGAAGCGACACCTCATCTGCATATAGATTTCATTCCTTATGTCACTGGAAGCAAGCGGGGGCTTGAAACGAGGGTATCTTTGAAGAACGCACTGGAGGCACTTGGATTTAAGGGCGGTACAAGAAGTGAAACGGAGCGGAATCAGTGGTATGCTCATGAGAAGGAACAGCTTTCCGAACTTATACTGAATTATGGAATCGAATGGGAGAAAAAAGGAACCCATGAAAAACATTTATCCGTATTGGACTTTAAAAAACAGGAACGGTCAAAAGAGGTTGAAGAACTGGAAAAGAAGAAAATGGAATTACAATCAGAAAATCAATCCTATGAGGAAATCAACGAAAATCTAAAAGTGTAGTGGTCAAGCATTTTTGTAACACTTTGTTCGAGAAATTCATCGTGCTTCAAATGGTGTCATCCAGTTGTTGTACGAATGAGGTCTGATATGGTTGTACTAAACAAATACATATTGTACTACCGCATCATTCAATGCTTTAGCATTCATAAAATGATACCTGTATACCAGTTCTTCCTTAAATGTTTTATAAAACTGCTCCATAGGTGCATTGTCATAAGGACACCCTGCTTTACTCATGCTCTGGGTAATTCCCTGAGATTTACAAAAATCCACAAATGTCCACGAGGTAAACTGGCATCCCTGGTCACTATGCAGAATCAAACCGGACCTTGGTTTTTCATTGTTTATGGCTCTTTTGAGCGTATCAATGGCAAGTTCCGTATTTATATAGTTGGAATCCAATGATGCTACTGCACAACGGTCATATAGATCAATAATCGTGCAGTTGTACCGCATTTTCCCATTGGATAACCGGATATATGTAAAATCTGTGCACCATATTTTATTTTTTGCATCTGCTGTAAAGTTTTGTTTTAAAAGGTTAGGGAATATTTTATTTTTTTCTCCACATGCATAGGTCTGTTTTTTTCGCATGGTTACCGCATGCAGGTTCAGTTCCTGGTTCATATATCTGTGAACGGTAGTTTTACTCAGATATATTCCCTTTCGTGCAAGAAATATCTTCATTCCACGGTGACCAAGTATCCTGTTATTGTTATAGTAAATACTTTTGATTTCTTCATATATTTTCTGCTTCTGCTTACGGTATGTAGCCTTATTGTCTTTTAAATAATTGTAATAGGCATTTGGTGCCATATCAAAATGTCTGAAAAGCCATCTTAGACCAAATATATCTTTATTTTCATCAATGAATTGATAAATCACTAATCGAGTTCCTTTGCGAAGAATGCTGCGGCTTTTTTTAAGAAAAGGTTCTCCGTCTCCGGTTCAGCAATTTTTTATTAAGATCATGGATCTCCTATGCATATAGATTATGATTTAGAAGTGTATTTGCATTCTTCGTTGTATTTTTTTACCCATCTGTAAATGGTGGGTTTAGCAACGTCATACTCTTTTTCAAGTTGTGAGTAGCCTGCCCCCTGCATATATGCATGGACTAATTGTTTTTTTAATTCTACATCATATTTTTTTGTCATAATGGTAATCTCCTTGTTCATCTTATTATATATTATTCGAACAAGGTGTTACAAGATTAGTATACCACTACAGTTAGGAAAAAATTAACGCAAGAAAGTTCAAGCTTCGGAACAGCGATAAATGTTGCTGGGATAGAAAATTGCTCTTTATGTTTTTTTCATATTCTGTCAAAAATTAAAGACTTGTTAAGAATTTATATGCTATGATTCAGAACATATAGAAAATAAAACGCAAGAAAAGAGGTATACACTATGTTCTGGAGGATATTGAAAAAAGACCTGAAACGCAAAAAGACCATGAACATCATTCTGCTGTTGTTTGTCATTTTATGCTCCATGTTTGCAGCGGCGGCGGTGAACAACATCATGACTGTGACTGGAGGTATTGAGCATTATTTCGATGTGGCAGATGTCCCTGATGTCATCGTGAAGGCGCTGAACAGTGAGGAAAACGATCTCGGGGAAAAGATTGGGGAGCTTACTTCCGTTAAGGAGATCAGGACCGAGCATTGGTTGTGTGTAGCCAGCTCAAAGTTTTTTAAGTATAACGGAAAGGAACTTGAAAATTTCATGAGTACCGCCTATTTGCTTTCTGATAGTGAAATGGCAATCGACTATTTCGATGAGAACAATCATATCATCGAAAGCGTAGACAAGGGTTGCTTTTATGCCAACGCCCCTTTTTTACAGGACATGGATATCAAAGAGGGCGACGAGGTGGAACTTACTGTCGGTAACAGTCATCTCACGCTTAAGTTTATGGGGCGGTTCAAAGGTGCGCTGTTTGATTCGGGAAACACGGCTTACCCATATCTTATCATGAACTCTGCTGACTATGACTATCTTGACAAGGACGAAGCCACTCATATCATGAATGGCAGGCAGTTTTGTGTAAATACATCAGATGTGGATGAAATAAGGGAACTTGCAAAGGACTATAGCGGTGTATATGTCTACACACGGGAAGAAATAAAGGATATTTATCTTTATGATATGCTTTCTGCGTATGTTTTAATGATGATTAGTATCGTGCTGATGTTCACAGCCTTTGTGGTGCTGCGTTTCACAATAGGCTTTACGGTCAGCGAGGAATTTCGTGAGATTGGTGTAATGAAGGCGGTGGGTATCGACAACGGCAGTATAAGAAGCCTATATATCGTCAAGTATCTTGCCATTACTGTAATCGGTGCACTGATAGGATATTTCTGTTCTGTCCCTCTCGGGGATATGATGATGAAAACGATATCAGAAAATATCGTTCTCGGCAGCGAGAGCGGTACTCTTATGGGGCTTTTAAGCTTTGCGGCAGTCGTTATCATTATCCTGCTGTTCTGCTACGGCTGCACACGCAGAGTCAATAAACTCTCGCCGATCGACGCAGTAAGAAACGGTCAGACGGGTGAGCGATTCCGAAGAAAAAGCCTGTTGCACTTAGGACGCTCAAAGCTGCCACAGGCTGCATTTTTCTCGGTCAATGATGTAATTAGTTCGCCGAGGCAGTTTTCTATCATGATAGTTGTGTTCACGCTCTGCATACTGTTGATGACGATTATGTCAAATTTTGCATTGACATTCAAAAGTGAAAAGATATTGTGCTTCTTCGATGTGCCCTCATGTGAAGCGCATATCGGAGATAGCGAAATAGTTGGAGAGGTCTTGGCAGATCAGAGTACGTATAAGACAATCATCGCAGATACCGAAAAGCTCCTTGCCGATAACGGAATGCCTGGCAAATGCACAATGACAATGGGCACACAGTTTGAAACATCACACGAAGACAAAACAGCAAAAATCGTTTTCGCCGTCATGAAAGGCGAGACAAATGACACGCTCTATGTAGATGAGGGCAGCGCTCCACAGAAGACGGACGAGATTGCTGTAACGGTAAGCACCCTCGAGGACTTAGGCGCAGAGATCGGCGACAGGGTAACAACAGTCATTAATGAGAAAGAGTACGAGTTTATCATCACGGGAACATACTCCTCGTTCATCAGCCAAGCTTTTCTATATAAAGATTTTGACCTTGGAAATCTGCCGGCAAACAATATACTGGGAGTGCAGATACACTTTGACGGCAATCCTGACAAGGAGCAGATAAACAAAAACATTGAAAAGCTAAGAGACCTGCTCGGCACCGAAAAGGTGTATTCGACCTCGGACTTCATCAAAAATCTTACAGAAATGTCCGATACGCTGAATGCAATCAAACAGATGATGATGATCATTACCGTGATTGTAACGGCATTGATTGTCATACTCATGGAGCGTTCATTCATCTCTAAGGAAAAAAGTGAGATTGCACTGATGAAGGCAGTGGGTATCGACAACGGCAGTATCATCTTGCAGCATTTGCTCAGATTTGTAATCGTATCAGTTATTGCCTGCATCGTTTCTACGGCGGTGCTTATGCCGATCAGCAATGCAATGATGAATTGGGTAGGTAACATGATCGGTGATATATCAGACTTGAAATGCGATTTTGACCCGCTGGAAATATTTGTGATCTGCCCGGCAATTCTCATCGGCGTGACTGTCATAGGCTCGTACCTGACCGCGCTTTACACAAAAACAATCAAGGCTTCCGATACGGCAAGCATAGAATAGGAGGACAACATAATGAATCATACGGTTTTACAGACAAAGGGGCTTTGCAAGACATATATTGTAAACAAACACCAGAACAATGTGCTGAAAAATATTGACCTGACGATAAGCGAGGGCGAAATGATAGCGGTCATGGGTCCCTCCGGCTCAGGCAAAAGCACACTGCTCTACTGCGTTTCGGGAATGGACAGAGTGACCGCAGGCAAGGTGTTCTTTAACGGCAGGGAAACGGCAAAGCTCGGCGATAAGGATCTTGCAAGGCTCAGACTTGATGAAATGGGCTTTATTTTTCAGCAGATGTACATGATGAAAAATCTTTCGGTACTTGATAATATCATTTTTCCTGCGGTAAAGTCGAAAAAGAATAGATCGAGCCGCAGGCAGACTGAGGAGCGGGGCAGAGCACTCATGCACAGGCTTGGCATTGACGATGTATGCGGCAATGATATCAACGAAGTGTCTGGCGGACAGCTTCAGAGGGCTTGTATCTGCCGCAGTATGATAAACAATCCCAAGATGATCTTTGCCGATGAGCCGACAGGCGCATTAAACCGCGCAAGCTCTGATGAGGTCATGAACGAGCTGCTCGCCCTCAACCGTGACGGTACGACGGTTATGTGTGTGACCCATGACCCGAAAGTTGCCGCTAAGTGCAGCAGGGTGCTTTACCTTGTGGACGGAGGTATCGTTGGTGAAAAAGAAATGGGACATTTTGGCGGCGGTGACAAGGAGTTTCGTAACCGTGAAAGAGAGCTGAACAACTGGCTTATGGAACAAGGCTGGTGATACTTGCAATATTTCCGCTGATATGGTACAAGATTTGTAGGAGGTGATCTTATGACCGATATTCTGATAGTAGAAGATGATAAGGAACTAGCCGGCTTGCTGACTGACTTCCTGCGTGACGAGGGCTATACTGTGTCAAGCGTGGACAGCGGAGAGCGTGCCATACAGCTTTTTGACCGATATGGCGCACGGCTTTTGGTGCTTGACATCAATCTCCCCGATGTGAACGGCTTTGCGGTCTGTTCCAAACTTCGGGAAAATGCGGATACTCCTATATTGATCGTAAGTTCAAGGACGGGCAAGGAGGATAAGCTGAACGGCTTTGGTCTCGGTGCTGACGATTATATTGAAAAGCCTTATGATATTGATATTCTTATCGCTAAGATCAAGGGGATATTCAAACGGCGGTATCAGCGTGATACATTGTCGGCGGATGGTGTGACACTCAATCTTGCAGATAAAACAGCGGTCATCGATGAAAAGCCCATGGAACTGCCCGCAAAGGAATTTGAACTGTTAGAGCTTCTGATCGCGAATCAGGGCAAAACCCTGAGAAAAGAGTACCTGTTTGCCGCTGTCTGGGGCAGTGACAGCGATTCGGAGCTGCAGACGCTCCATGTGCATATCAACCGCCTTCGCCAGAAGCTCGGTGATGATCCTAAGAATGCAAAGCGTTTGCTTACTGTCTGGGGTGTGGGGTATAAGTTTGTATGAAGACTTTCAGAAGACTGTGTATTGTAGTGATAACTGTATTTCTTTTGCTGACGGCTGGATTGAATCTAATTCTTGTGGGAGTGAAAGACAGAAATGAAGGCATTTATCGTGTTGAAGCCAAGCGGCTTGCAGATGAGATAGCGGAAACAGGCAATTATGACCTTGAAAAATATCCCCACATTACGGGGTGTCGGGGGGCTGATGACGGCGAACTGTTCACCTCCGATGAGCATTATCTGATCATAGAAGCAGGCGGAACGCTTTACCGTGTTGAGTATACTGTCGGAAACGGGCAGTACAGCATTGCGGTGGTTAACTGTGTACTGGGTACGCTGTTTGTGCTGATGATTGGTCTTTTGTATTATATCCGGGGGCATATCATCGTGCCGTTCGGCAGGTTGAACAATGTTCCACAGGAGCTTGCAAGGGGCAATCTTGCTGTTCCGATACCGGAAGAAAAAAGCCGTTTCTTCGGTAAATTCACATGGGGCGTGAATCTTTTGCGTGAGAGTATCGAGGAGAGTCGCAAAAAGGAGATCACAATGCAGAGGGAGAAAAAACTCCTGCTGCTTTCCCTTTCCCACGACATCAAAACGCCTTTGTTTGCAATCAAGCTGAATGCAAAGGCACTTGCCAAGGGATTATACAAGGACGAGGAAAAACGATGTGCTGCTGCCTTAAGCATCAATACCCGTGCAGATGAGATAGGGCGTTTTGTCAGCGAGATCACAAAGGCGGCAAGCGAGGACTTTATGAGCTTTGAGGTCACACAAGGAGAGGTTTTTTTAAGCGTTATCATCACAAGGATAGAGGCGAGATATGCTCCCCAGCTTGCCATGTCGGGAACGGAGTTTGCGATTCAGAAATATGATGACTGCATTCTTTCCTGCGACCCCGACCGCCTTGCTGAGTGCCTGCAAAATCTGATCGAAAATGCGATCAAATACGGTGACGGCAGACGAATTGAGATTAGCTTTGATAAAATGGACGGCTGTGAGCTTATCACGGTATCAAATACAGGCTGTACTCTTGAAGCGAAAGAACTGCCGCAGATATTCGAAAGCTTTCATCGTGGGAATAATGCGGACAAGGTGCAGGGCAATGGGCTTGGACTTTTCATATGCAAAAGGCTGATGGGGCTCATGAATGGAGAGGTATATGCTGATATTCGTGATGAATGCTTCTATATAACGCTTGTTGTAAAAATGGCGTAAAGTGACAGCTGCTTGTTCTGGGGCGAAAATCGTAACCTTCATGTAGAACAGGGTAAAGTAGGACGGATTCGACATATTTCAAAAAAGGAGATAAAGTAGCTGTCTGGCAGTGGGTTCTGATTGGCGCGTTTGTAATCGGAAGTTTATTTATCTCTTAGGAAAGAAATCAAAAACTAAGGCGTCTATTGGAAGATTGCAATAGGCGCCTTTATACTTTTAAGAAGGTTCAGAATAGCTATATTTCAGATTAGTCATATTGAGTTCCTGCAAGTGTCAGAATGCCTTATTTTCGCAACAAATCAAGCAGGTAACGAACCATAGGGAGCAGGTCAGAAGCTTCTTGCTCTGTACAGTCTTTTTGCAGGGCAAGGAGCTTCTGACGGTTTGGTGTTTCATCTTGGTAGTCTGGATCGAAGATTTTACCTGCAGGTATCTTCAGGTATGTAATTAAAGGGTACAGCTTTTCAAATTTGGGGTTGACACGTCCTGCCTCAATGTTAAGTATGGTGCTGTGATTCGATATTCAGGATTTCAGCTAATTTTTCCTGTGAAAGTCCGAGTTCCGTTCTGGCTTCACGCACTGCAGAAGCCAGAGTTTGTTTTGCATCATTCATTGTAATTCACCTCGATAGTAGTTTACATTACACATCGACAGGCGTGAATTGCGTCAGAATACAGATTGAAAGAAAGGTGTATCGCAATGAAGGTTAAAACCTCGTGTAACTGCTGTAATTTGTGTGTGATATTTTATGTCGGATATGGTATAATCAGTTTTTAATAATGGTATATCAGTCAGAAAAAGATTTTTGGAAAATAGAGTAAAAATATTTGAGTGCTGAAGGTGACTGATTACAAAAGGAAATTATTAAGGAGCAGATTATTTATTATGAGAAAAATAGCAGATAATTTTTGCGGTTATCTAAAGGTAGGAGATGACAAATATACATACTATGTATCAGACAATATAGTTACTTTGCTTCCGGCTCAGAGTGATAATAGAAAGATATATGAGTCTTTTGATAGAATACGCAATCGTGATATAGAGCGACCAGAGTATCTGTTTGGTGAAGATAATGGTGGTATGATTGCAATATTGCGCAATGGGAAATTTAGTACCAGTGGTATGGGATTTAGTCCTGTTATTAAGTTTGCAACTCCTATCATAATAAAGGCAAGCGGTAATGCGCAAGGCTTTTTTAGTATGATGACAGAACCTTGGGAGAAATTTCATGCCATTACATTTTATGGTGGGAACATAAATGCCCTATGCGATCCCGGATTGGCAATCCAGCCGCCTGATGTTGACAAATATTTAAAATATGATGGAGCAAGGGAAATTAGGATGCGGCCGTGGAGTGATTACACTCGTTCAATTGACTTTAGAATAGGAAATGAAAAAGTAACATTAACATTTTCTATCAGGCAGGATGGGGGAACAAATGGCATAGAACATCAAGGTGCATATA
>JAIDOW010000008.1 GCA_029063085.1 Lachnospiraceae bacterium | reverse complement strand
AGACATCATTATTCAGCTTATTTTATAAGGTTTAATGAAGGAAATATGGTACGATACCGCTATGCGACCTGTAAAGAAAACAAGGAAGGATTTTACTGTGATGTCATCATCAGTTAGTACCATATTCTAAAAAAACAAAAAGCTTATAGAAAATTATTATCAGCAGCTGTTTAAAGCAGATTATTAGGAAATGAAGATAAATTCCTATAATCAAGCTATAAAACAACTGCTTGTTTTTATTTATAATAATGGCTCATATCCTATCAATATCAAGATTAAAATGTACGAAACAGACCAATAACTTTACCTAAAATGGAAACATGATCAACAATAATAGGATCCATATAATCATTCTCTGGCTGTAGACGGTAATGTCCGTTTTCTTTATAAAAACGCTTTACAGTTGCACTGTCATCAACCAGTGCGACAACAATTTCATTATTCATGGCGGTAGACTGTTCTTCTACTAAAATCAAATCCCCATCATAAATACCAGCATTGATCATGCTTTCTCCTTTTACTTTAAGCATAAAAGTTGTTTTATTATGTAGGTATTCCGGTGGAACAGGAAAATAACCATCAATGTTTTCCACAGCTAAAATGGGTTGCCCAGCGGTAACCTGACCTACTATAGGTACGTTTACCAGTTCTCTTCTGGTAAGACCAAAAGCATCATCTAAAATCTCTATTGTTCTTGGTTTGGTTGGATCTCTCCGAATATATCCATTTTTCTCTAACGTTTCTAAATGCGAGTGAACAGAAGAAGTAGACTTTAACTTTACGGCTTCACAAATCTCCCGTACAGATGGCGGATAACCTTTTTGTAAAATGGTTTCCTTGATAAAATCGAGAATCTCCTGTTGTTTTACACTAATCTTACCTGGCATATAAAACGCCTCCTTACTCATAATTTTAAATAATCCATATAGTAAGAACCAATGTCAAAAAATATATTTCCAAGCATTGGTTTTAAACCGTTATAAGATATTTATATTATAGTAACACAGGATTTAAAAAAAAGCAAACATTTATTCCGAACAAATTTTCGAAAAAAATATTGACATACAAACAAACGTTTGCTAAAATACAAAAAGCGAACAAGTATTCGATTTTTATAAAAAGAAGAGGAGAGCATGCAAATGATTAGGAATTGTATTTACAATAATAAAATTATGTTAACAATAGGGACTGTTCTAATATTAAGTATATCTATAATTGGAAGCATTGCAGTAGTAAAAGCGGATGAAAGCGTACAATACAACAAATCCTTTATATCTATTGAGATAGAATCCGGAGATACGTTAAGTTCCATTGCAGAGGAGTATGCCATTATGGATACTGAATATGATGATTATATTCAAGAAGTCAGGAATATTAATAATTTGAGCAGTGATACTATTCATTCAGGCTGTTATTTAATGGTTCCAGTTTATGAAGTAGTTTCCTCAAAGTAATTTAATATTGCTGCATTGAGATTTTTCTTCATATAAGGGAATTTTTGAGAACTTTCTGCAATAAAATCCTTTATCACCTGACGTTTTGTATTACCATCTGCGGGACATGCATTATTGATCACTGGAAAATCATTTTTGTATGCAAATCCTTTAATTTCTTTTTCTTCCATATACATCATTGGACGGATTAAGGTCAGACCGGTTTTATTTAAGAATGTAACAGGAGGAAAGCAATAATAATGACCTTCAAACAAAAGTGACATCATGCTGGTTTCGATAAAATCATCTTTATGGTGTGCGTATGCTATTTTGTTACATCCTAATGCAAGTGCTTTTTCATTTAGAGCACCTTTTCTCATCTTCGCACATAAAGAACAAGGATTTTTTTCTTTCCGTTCTTTAAAAACTACTTGGAAAATATCTGTATCTACACAATAAAAAGGTACGTTAAGTTTCTTACAGAAATCTTCCATTATAGAAATGGTAGCCGCAGAATCAGTTTCTATACCAAGATTAACATGAATTGCAGCCAATTCAAAAGATTCAGGATAAAAAGCCTGAAGCTGTTTCAGACCATACAGTAAGGTCAGACTGTCTTTTCCACCAGATAATCCAACCGCAATCTTATCACCATGTTTAATCATATTATATTGTTTAATACATTGTCGAAGATAACTTAATAATTTCTGAGTATTCATTTAATTATTCACTCCGTATAATTTGTAAGGCAATTTCATGTACGTGCTACCTTATCTAAGCAGATTTCTATACAGGAATTGCTGCTTCAAGTTTCATAAAGACTTTGCAATACCTAACCAATAGCAGGCTATTTGTCATTATACATAATCTCAGACTGCTTGAAAAGTATGATTTTATAAAAAAGAAAAATTCTATCTTGACAAGAATTTCAGAATATGTAATAATCAACCTACTCTAAATTTTCAAATATTCACACATAATGCCCTGAAAGGACATTTATGATTCAATTTAATCATTTTAAAAGATTATTCTTTTGCATAAGCATAATAATTCTGATATTTTTTACCGTATTCATTTCTTCCGGTCAAACTGTACATGCAATGAAAGTAACCCATTATTCCTATGATAAAATA
>JAIDOW010000079.1 GCA_029063085.1 Lachnospiraceae bacterium | reverse complement strand
TCACAGAGAGTCCCTCACTATTTTTTAACTTCTGTCAGCCTTTTCCTACCGATAATCAAATATTATCGATACTTAAATCCCCCCCTATTGCCAAACTCCCCCCAAAATAGTAAAATAGTTATTGACTTAAAGTCAATAACAACACAAAGGAGGTACATAACATTGGCCAGACCTGTAAAAAAATCACCAGACGAGTGGAGAAAGGAAATTCTAAATGCCGCACAGAGCCTGTTTATTTCAAAGGGATATGAGGAAACCGCTGTTTCCGATATTATGGAAAAGGCAGGCGGGGCAAAGGGAATGTTTTACCGTTTTTTTAAAACCAAAGAAGAGGTTATGCACGCATTGGGAAATCGAATGTTTTTTGAAAACAATCCCTTTGAAGCAGTCAGGGGGAGGGATGACTTAAATGGATTACAGAAAATCAGATTCCTGCTTGCACTGAATCAATCCGACACCAAGCGGAACCGTATCAATATGCAGGCAGTTTCTATTCTGAAGGACCCGCACATTTTAGCAGCAGCAGTGGAAGAAAACAGGCGGGTGCTGACACCTTTATGGCTGGAACTGTTGGAGGAGGGGAAAAATGACGGCTCTATCAAAACGGAGTACACAAAAGAGCTTTCCGAGCTGTTGCCGCTTGTCAATTTTTGGCTTATTCCATCGGTGTTTCCTGCCACAGAGGAAGAACTGCATCACAAATACCGCCTTGTAATGGACATGTTAGCTTATATGGGACTGCCGCTTTTTGATGACGGAACCGTGTCATTTACGGAAAAATTTATCGCTGATATTTCGGAAAAAGGAGGCAATGAGCCATGACACAAAAATTATTTACTAAGAATTTTGTGCTCCTTATTTTGGGGCAGTTGTCGTCTTTGTTTGGGAATTTCATATTGAAGCTTGCCTTGTCCATGTATGTACTGGAAGTGACCGGTTCCGCCGCTGTATTTGCAGGGATATTGTCTGTTGCGACAATCCCTACCATACTTCTTTCCCCGCTTGGCGGTATCCTTGCGGATAGGGCAGACAGGCGGAATATTATGGTTGCGTTAGATGGATTAAGTGGCATCACAGTTTTATGTGCGGCACTTTTTTTGTCTGATGGAAATGCCCTTGCTGTCATCAGCGTACTGCTTGTGATCCTTTCTGTTTTGGGAGCATTTGAAACACCTACGGTACAGGCGTGCATTCCGTCCATGTTAGAGGGGGACAATATCATGAAAGGAAATGCGGTTGTAAATCAGATAGCTTCCCTGTCCTATTTGATTGCCCCTATGTTAGGCGGTATATTATATTCCATGTTTGGCTTAAAACCAGTTATGTTTGCAAGTGTTGGCTGTTTTTTGATTACTGCATTGTTTGAATGTTTCATAAAACTAAGCTATCAGCCGCTGCAAAGCAAGGGAGGTATGCTGTCGGTTATCTGGCAGGATTTCTTGTCAAGTATGCGGTATATCTCAAAAGAACAAACGGATATTTCAAAAATGCTACTTTTAACCGCATTTTCAAGGTTTTTTGTGATGGGAATCACCATAGTCGGACTGCCTTATATTGTACGTACTGTTCTTGGATTAGATGCAAAGTATTATGGTGCTGCGGAAAGTGCACTGGCAGTTGCTACAATTTTAGGAAGTATTGCTGCCGGACTTCTTACAGAGAAGTTAAAAATACATAGATTATCCATCCTGCTTGCGTCTATTGGTATTTTTATGCTTCCTGCCGGAATAGCTTTCCTTTTTCCGGTCAGTCCTGTCGTAAAGTATATGATCAATATTATCTCATTTTGCGGTATGCAGATTGTAATCAGTATTTTTTCTATTTTTGCCGTTTCCCTTATACAGCAGAGGACACCAAATCATTTAATTGGTAAGGTTATGGCATATACATCTGCGGTTACCTTGTGTGTCCAGCCCATAGGGCAAATCGTGTATGGATTTTTGTTTGACAGATTTAGCAATGCGGTTTTCCTATGTTTCATCCCAACCGGTATCATTGTGTGTGGTGTCGGACTGTCTGCCGTGAACTTTTTTAGAAATATGGAAGAAGGACAAAATGAGGCTTTAGAATAAAAAAAGTAAATTGGGTTGAAAATCTTTTGATAGTGGGGTTGACTCTCACACTATGGTATACTCTAAACTGTGATTGAGCTCAGAAAAACGCATATATGTGAGGTGGAATCGATGTTAAGGATAGGAGATTTTTCAAAGCTGTCAAGGATTAGTATCCGTATGCTGCGGCATTATGATGAAATCGGTATTCTTCATCCGGAAAGTGTGGATGAGTTTACAGGATACCGTTATTACAGTGAGTCACAGCTTCCGCTGGCAGGACAAATACAGACATTAAAGAGCCTGGGATTTGGGCTTTCCGTGATAAAAGAAATACTGGGTAAGTATGGTAATTCACAGGAAATGGAGAGGTTTTTGCTGGTAAAGCGTAAGGAACTGGAAGAGGAAGCTATGGCGGCACAGCAGAAACTGATGTTTCTTGACAGTACATTGAAATGGCTGAGAAAGGATGGTAATCTTATGGATTATAATGTTACATTAAAAACAGTACCGGAACGCTACGTCGCAAGTGTACGTCAGGTGATTCCTGCTTATGACTGTGAAGGGATTTTATGGGAAATCATGTGCCAGGAACTGGAAGGGCAGAATGTGCAGCAGGCAGTGCCGTGTTATGGGATAGCGATTTTCCATGATGAAGGGCATAAGGAGCATGATACGGACGTGGAGATTCAGAGTGCGGTTGTGGGGACATATCAGGATACGGAGCATGTGAAATTTAAGACCGTGCCGCCGATTCAGATTGCGTCGGCCACATATAAGGGCAGCTATGACCAGATTTCAAGGGTAAATGAGGCAGTAGCCGACTGGGTGGTTGCAAATGGATATGATTTTGATGGGAAATCCTTCTGTATCTATCATGTAAGCCCCAGCGAGACAGATAATCCAGAGGAAATGGTTACGGAGGTTTGTTTTCCGGTAAGAAAGAAATAATGGTACGTTAGTTTTATATGAGGGAAAGGCATCTCTTCGGAGGTGCTTTTCTTTTGCATATTTTAATAGTAGGTGTGTGTGAAGCTGATGTGCCAGTATTATGGGTCTGACATTCAGGATACGGTTGCCTTTGGCGACAGCATGAATGATTACGAGATGATGGAAACAGCCGGAATCAGTGTCGCCATGGGCAATGCCTGTGATACTCTGAAGAATATGGCAGACCGTATCTGTGAAGCCGTATGGGATGACGGCATTTATCATGAATTTCAGAGAATGGGAATTATATAAATTACTATTCCTTTTTTAATCCATACTGGCGGTAGCATCTATACACAAAAGGCAGCAGAAGAATAGAAGCTGCTGTATATATTAACATAGCCAATGGAATCTGCCGGAATACGGTATTTCCAATCTGATAAAGAATCGGGGTTCTTGCACAGTTTAGAATATTGGTAAGCACGCAGGGCATTAAATTAAAAAATGCTGAAAAAGAAGGAAGTGCTCTTGCGATAAATGGCAGCACGCATAGCATAAAAAAGGGAAGGCAGACTGCCACATATGGGGTATGCATTTTGGCTGTTGTCAGCATGGCTGCGGATGCAGTCAAAAGACTGGCAATATATCCGCATATCAGGATCAATAAATAATACTGTCCAAATGTCATAGGGTAAATACTATAAGGGAACATAAGCTGGTATGGTGTATGCATGCCGCTTGTTCCCATGACGGCGAAAGAAATCAGGGTCAGGATTCCTGTTCCGGTCCAGTATACGATGGTTGTGGTCAGGACGCCTGCCAGTATTTTATTTTTAGTTGCTTTGGAGCGTCCGTATTTTGTAGAGTAAAATACCGATTCCGCCCGGTTCCGGAATTCTTCGGCAAATATCCCGGCAGTCAGGAAGCCGATGACGATCGCCAGAACCATTTCATATGTTTCGGCATATAGTATCATAGTATCCCATGAAACAACGGATTCATATGTAACCGGCATCTGTATTTTTTCATATTCTTTCATGAGTAATTTCTGCTGTTCCGGTGTTTTTCCGTAGTCTATACTCATTTTCAACATATTATCTTTATATATATTGTATAATTCCCCTGTCTGTTCGTCAGTCAGTTGATATAGTGTGTTTTCATCCCAGTCAGAATCGGGTGTCATGATCTGGATTACAAAATGGGTAATATCGTTATAAGACTGTACGGTTTTTCCATATACTGTATCCGGTATGTCATCTGGATATTTTGCGCCTAGTTCTTTTCTGCTTTTTACAACAGCGGCTATTTTTTCGGTTGTCAGTGCTCCTTTCCACTTGTTTTGGTCTGATGCAAGACGGCGGGCTGCGGTAAGCTTCCCGTCATGTGATATCCCCTGTGTATCCGTATAGAGGATGCTTTGGATTGCAAAAATACTGAACACAACCGCCAGAAGGACAGCGGCTGCCAGTACCACCTGATTAAATTTTTTAGAAAAAATTTTCTTTAATTCATATTTCAGCATCAATGTTATCAGCTCCTTTCTCTCCAAAATATAATAAGAAGGCATCCTCTAAAGATGCTTCATCCCGTATTGCATTTTCTGACGGTGAATATCCTGAAAGAATTCTTAATTCTGCACTTTGGGACATTGTTTTTACATTTGCCACCAGATATTTCTTGAGATAATGCTCCACTTCATTTTTTGGGACAGTGCAGTTCCAGACAGATTCTTCCATGGATGAAATCAGTTCCTCCGAAGTACCCGTAAAAAAGAATTTCCCCTCTTTCATCAGGATGATTTCATTTGCAATAAATTCAATATCCGATACGATATGGGTAGAAAGCAGTACCAGTCGATCATCTGACAATTCACTGATTAAATTGCGGAAGCGGATCCGTTCATTCGGGTCAAGTCCTGCGGTTGGTTCATCCAGTATTAATATTTTCGGGTCATTCAACATTGCCTGGGCAATTCCGACTCGCCTTAACATACCACCGGATAGGTTTTTCATTTTCCGTTTTTTGTACTTGGATAAACTGACCTGCTCTAATAGTGATGCTGTCCGCTTTTTGGCTGCGACAGGCCGGATCCCTTTGATGGATGCAATATACATCATATAGTCATAGATTGACAGATCCGGATAATATCCAAAATCCTGTGGCAGATATCCTAATATCTGTCGATACCCTGCCCCTAATGCAGAGAGCTCCTTTCCGTTCCATGTGATGGTTCCGTGTGTCGGCCGGGTAATCGTACATAACATTCTCATAAGTGTAGTCTTGCCTGCACCGTTTATTCCAAGGAGTCCGTACACTCCTTTTTTCATTGAATAAGTAACCTGATCGACTGCATATACGTCGCCAAATTGTTTTGATAAATTTTCAAGTTTTAATTCCATTGATGGTATCCTCCATTATTATTTCGCAATAATGCTGCGATTTTTCAATGCAAAAGAATAAGTATATAAACGAAAGTCCGACCAGTACAAGCCAGATTGGTTCGGCAATCATATAGTAAATGGTGTCATGTGTTAAAACTGCCAGCCATAATCCTGTCCATATTGCACATACAAGGACTACAGCATATTCCGTCTCAAACTTCTGGCTGCATAATAGCCGGAAACAGATACAGCACGATACGTTAAGTGGAATCAGGAAGTTTATGATGATCTCGTATGCTGAAATCTGTATCGTGTTCAGAGTAATGACAAAAAATACTGTGACCAGAATCAGGTCCACGACTGCAAATAATAAAATTCTGGCTGCACAAATCTGTCGTAATGAGTAAAAAGCCGCTTCTTCAATCTCTATGGCCGAAAACCTGCGGTTTTTCCAGATTTCAGGAATGATCAGAAGAGCAAAAGCTGTAGCCAGAACACCTGCAATTCGTTCCCGGTTTCCGGCATCTAAATTTTGCAGCAGAAGCCAGAGCACGGTTAATACAGCACCCTGTAATCCCCACCATCGTTTTTTGATAAACCTGGATTGTTCATACAGAAACTCAAAGTAAGAAGTCTGGAAGTTTTCCTGGCGGCTTATCACATTCTGGCACTGTTTCATAACATTTTGAATGGAAGTGTCCTGGATATACTCTGTTTGAATAAAGTTCTTATAATCTTTGATTTTCTTTTTATATAGCTTCATTTATTTTTCACCTCCAGACATTCTGATAATATTTTTTTTGTTTTGCTGACGCGGTATTTTACAAGTGATAATTTTATATCCAATAAATCTGCGATTTCTGTCTGTTTCAACTCCTGAAAGAAAAACAGAATGGCGGTTTCCTTTAATTCATCGGGCAGATGATCTACCGCCTGTTCAATGTCCAGCCGGGTTTCCATATCATGCACATTGTTTTCGGGTATTTCCGGAAATTCATCTATCAGCATTTCTTTCTTTTTTTTGTAATAGTTTTTGATGATATTTCCAGCAATGCAATATAAATAACTTTTGGTCTTGCCATAATTTTTATATTTCCCTAAAGCTTCAAAGAAGCGCACAAAAGTATCCTGCGTCAAATCCTCAGCTTGGTCACGATTGCGGACATGTAAAAAACAATATTGATATATGGAAGCATAATATTTTTTAACCAGTTGTTCACCGGCTTCTTCATTTCCGTTTTTTACTTTCTGTATTAACAGGAAATCAGAATTCATTCCCGTCCTCCTCTCTTAAAGTACTATAGACAGCAGCTGCAAAACCCTGTTTTCACTATTGTTTGTTGTACAATATAAACAAGTTGTAATATTGTTCGTATTGCAAACTATATCTTGGAAATAGTGAGTTTTGCGGCTGTCTATATAATATAACAACTGACTGTTATAAAAGGTTAGTCCTAATTTTTTCTAAATTTCTCTCTATTTACCAATGAGAGAATAGAATTCCGGCAAGTGGCGATAATACGATCATTATCATTGAAAATGTAAAAGATTCAATGGAAATCAGTGTTGCCCGCTGTTCGGATGGAAACATATCCTGGAGAATAGCATTTGTTCTTACCTGAAGTGCATCGTCACTAAGTGCAGCGATAAAACCACCGGCGGTCATGACAAGATACATTCCGGAATGTTCTGCTGCTACGCCGCACAGTACGAGGGATGCAGCAATCATAAAAACATTCCGATACTTCATTTTTGTAAATATGAGGATGATTTTTGCTCCGAGTATGCCGCCTGTTTCCATAAAAAACAAAGCCAAGCCAAGTCCCCATTTGGGGATACCTGCTTCCGGCAGTTTTGCCTGGAGAAAAAATAACAGCAAAATGTCAATGGCTCCGACCAATGAGTTGCAGAACATTAAAAACATTGCCTTTTTTGCGTTTTTTAAAAAGGAAAGGCTTTGTATAAAACATGCTGCAAGTTGCGTTTTTATGGAACTGACGATATTTTTTTCATTGTGCTCATTATAATGGCATACATGTATTTCATATAATTGCGTAAGCATCCATATCTGTATAATGCCCATTAGGATATCTGTGCTATATGCTGCCTTATGTCCGATCAGAAGTGCAAGTCCGGCGCACATGGTTGATATACCGTTGCAAAGGCGGTATATGATCATCTGGTTTGATGCATATTTTTCATAATAATCCTCGTGACCAACGGTTTTCAATGAATCATATGCAAGAGCATCGCCTGATCCTGACGAAAAATTATAGCTCAGTGCATAGAATGCGATAGATGTACACACCATCAACAGCGAGTTGGAAGCAATCATTATAATATTTCCGATTATTCTCATAATATTGCTGATGATCAGCATATTTTTTCTTCCAAATACATCCGCAAGAACACCGGATGGGATTTCGAATATTATACTTGTT
This sequence comes from Lachnospiraceae bacterium, assembly GCA_029063085.1. Taxonomy (GTDB): domain Bacteria; phylum Bacillota; class Clostridia; order Lachnospirales; family Lachnospiraceae; genus CAG-590. The sequence continues at coordinate 3,033 of JAIDOW010000079.1, read as the reverse complement.
ATATGAAATACAGTTTCTGCAAAACCGATTTCTATTAAATTATACCCCCTTGCTGCCAGAATCGCTATCCACGCACCTGTCAGGGATAAATTACCCAATATAGATGATAAATATAATCTTGATATTTGTTTCTTAATATTAAACATAAAAAATCTCCTTAACTTAAAATAATATTGTTAAGGAGATAATGAGACATTTTATAAGATTTGCTGAATTTGTGAATAAAGATTAGCAGATATTATGTTGCTCTGCCTGTTTCTTTAACAAATCTCCTAAAAAAGGCCGCACTATCCCCGTGAAGAGGAAAAATGTAACCTTTTTTAAGTTGTAGATTTGTCATTTTCCAGAACATAAATCTAACCTTTCTTGATCAATATTTTAACCATGAGCAAAACTCATTGTTTTCAAAACCTAACATTTTACAAAAAATGCGAAGTATCCGTTTTTCTCTGTGCTGAGCAGCAGGCTGTAAGGTGGGTATTGTTTTTCTAAAGCTAATACCCGCGCAATTTGTTCAAATGTCATCAGATCTATTTTTTCCAGCTGGTGGCTGTTTGTCAGGGTAAAGTGTGCTGCAAGGCAGTCCATAAATTTTTGTGAAAGCATTTTGATGGCATAAGTCACAGTCTTATCAACTCGTTTGATTTGTTTACCCAGTATATCATTAAGCATGGACAAAACCATCTGTTCTTCATAAACCAGATAAGCTTGTATGGGTTTTCCGTCTGTGACAGAGTAAGTCAGACGATAGCAAAGGGCATTTCCTGAGGAAAAATCCTCTCCACTGTAGTGAGAACTGACAATTTCTGCTTTCACCCGGAATAATGTCTCCAGTGTCTGAATAATTGCTTTTTCTAAGGAAACCATTTCGTCCTCGGAGGGCTCGTGCACCCATTTGTTAGGGGTGCGTCCTGTGATGGCGTGGTCTTCAATCATAATGTGACCGTTCAACCAGCCGACACAAATCCCCAGAAAATGCTGAACCGATTCTACTGAATAGTTCTGTGATTCTAATTCCCGTTCCAGAGCAGGAAGGGTATTGTTGCACATATTATCATGCAGACTTTTATGTATGGCATATTCACTATAATTAATGGACTGCATATAAGCTTCTTCTTCGGCAAAATGTTTCAGGGTATAATTTTTGAAGTATTTGATGCCTTCCCGGCAGGCATGCTGCTGTTTGTCCCTGTCTTCGTTGAGATTCAGAAGTTTTCCCACGATTGAGAATAAACGCTGATGTGCTTTGTCAATTCCATCTACTCCAATGTTAAACCGGTCGTTCCATTTTATTTCATTCAATGCTTGTGCCCCCCTTTGTAATCCATTGGTTCTATCTGCAAAATGTTACACTGGTGCAGCATATCAACACACTTTTATATAAAAATAGTTTACCATATTTTTCCGGTTTGAACAACTGTGTAAATTCTTGTTTGTGTAAATTTCTGCTTTTTTACCAGCGGGATATTTACGTGCTGTCAAACAGTGTGGTTTCAGCGGTTCTTGCATTTTCAAGGTATTTTGTGCTTATTGACGATTATGATATGTGCCTTTCCGAAAATCTTAAGAATTTTGTAGATAAAATTATGAAAATGGAGACTGGGTATGTCTTGAGATTTCACAGCTAAAATGCTATACTAATACAACAAAAATTAAGTTGTAGATAGGTTGGGAATAGTTTTGTCAGAGATTGCTGGTTTATATTTATAAGCGGTAGTGGCGGTAAAATACTTAGGATAAATGGGAAGGAATGAAGAGAATATGCCGTTTCATTTTAATAGCTGGCTGATATATTTTTATTTTTATTGTATATGTGGCTGGATTTTTGAGTCTGGTTATGTATCAATAAGGACGCATAAGCTGACAAACAGAGGCTTTATGAAGGGACCATGGCTTCCTCTTTATGGGAGTGGTGCTGTTATTATTTTGGTGGCAACCCTGCGATTTCAGGAATATCCGATTGCCGTATATTTTGCGGGAGCTGTTGCGGCAACTGTTTTGGAGTATTTTACCGGTGTTATGATGGTGAAATTGTTTAAGGTGAGGTATTGGGATTATAGTGAACAGCGGTTACAGTTTCAGGGACATATTTGTTTATCGTCTTCTATTGCATGGGGGTTTTTAAGTCTTTTAATGGTGTATGTAGTGCACAAGCCGGTTGTAAAGTTTGTCAGTATGTGGAATGAGGAATTCTTAAGCATAAGTACATTTATAATTACTATTTTGATGGTGTTTGACTTTACAAATGCATTTAGAGAGGCTATGGATTTACGTGCACTGATTATTCAGGCAGAGGAGCTAAAACAACGTTTGGATAATGCACTTGCGGAGCAGAGAGAACATTTTAATGAAGTTGTTGGAGAAAAGAAGGAAGAACTAGAGCAAGTAGTAGAAGAGACCAGAGAACAGATTATAGAAAAAAAGAAACATTTGGAACAGGCAGTTGTGGAACGAAAAGAAAAGATTGCGGAATGGCGGGAGGAAGCTTCAGATGGGAGAAAAGAACATCTAAAACAGACGATTAAGGAATTGGAGCTTGCAAGAGAACGGATACGCAGCAATATGGAGCAGCATTCCAGACAATTGTTGCTGCATAATCCCGGTTCCGGATTTAGGGGTATGAAAGAAGAGTCAATGGAGATTAAAAGAAGGCTGATGGAGAGAAGGAGGAAAAGAGATGGAAGATAGAGAGATTTTGCAAAGGGAAGTATTAAAGGAACTCATTTCTTATAGCGATAATCTGATTCCAGCACTACAGTCGATAATTGAGGAATTGCGGGGAGCGGAACGGGAAGATACCAATGATTTTCTGAATGAGGTTATTAATGGGATTAACTGGGAAATAGAGGTTTATAATCAATGTGCGCCCTTGATTAATGAAAAGAGCAGCTATATTGATAAAAAAACAATGATTGCAGCAGTGAAAAGTTTGGGCGAAGCATTAAGCGGGGGAGGTAATCTACAGATAGCAGATTGTCTGGAGCAGGAATTTCTTCCGTTTCTGAATAAACTGGCATTGGCGTCCAAAATGGT
>JAIDOW010000078.1 GCA_029063085.1 Lachnospiraceae bacterium | reverse complement strand
GAATTGATTATGATAAATGAATAGATAAGATATACGTTAATATTTAGTGTTTTTAGAAGTTGTAAAAACTGTGATATGGTGATATAATTCTGATAGTTTTGTAATTTGAAGCGTGTTTTTTTCATATAGATTAGGAGGAAGAATAAGGAGGACAGTATATGTGTGGTATTGTTGGATACATTGGTAAAGAACAGGCAGCACCTATTCTTTTAAATGGTTTGGCAAAGCTCGAGTACAGAGGATATGATTCGGCCGGTCTTGCAGTATATGGTGATAATGATATTGAGATTGTAAAAGCAAAAGGAAGATTGCAGGCACTCAGGGATCTGACAGGGGATGGCAAGAGCCTGAAGGGAACGATCGGTATTGGGCATACCAGATGGGCGACTCATGGTGAGCCGTCTGTTTCTAATGCACATCCGCATTTTAATAAAGAAAAAACCATTGCAGTCGTTCATAATGGAATTATCGAGAATTATCAGCCGTTAAAGGAAAAGATGATTGCAAAAGGATATAGTTTTTTATCTGATACCGATACAGAAGTGGTTGCCCATTTATTGGATTACTATTATGACGGGAATCCAGTCCGTGCAATTGAAAAAGTGATGCACCGTGTGAAAGGGTCTTATGCATTGGGGGTTCTATTTAAAGAATTTCCAGATAAAATGTATGCAGTCCGTAAGGATTCTCCGTTAATAGTTGGTGCTTCACAGGAAGGGAATTTTATTGCATCAGATGTTCCGGCTATTTTAAAGTATACAAGGGAAGTATATTTCATTGAAAATGGAGAAATCTGCGAATTGTCAAGGGATGGTATTTCATTTTATAATGAGGATCTGGAAAACATTCTGAAAGAGACAAAAACGATTGAATGGGATATCGAAGCAGCTGAGAAGGGCGGCTACGAGCACTTTATGTTAAAGGAGATTTATGAGCAGCCAAAGGCAGTGTTGGATACGATCAGTCCAAGGATTAAGGATGATAGAATCGTAATTGAAGAACTGGAAATGTCTGAAGAAGATATCAGGAAGCTTAAGAGAATTTATATAGTTGGATGTGGTTCTGCTTATCATGTAGGTGTGACTGGAAAGTATGTTATCGAAAAACTTACCAGAATTCCGGTTGAAGTTGATCTGGCGTCAGAATTTCGCTATCGCAATCCTATTCTGGAACAGGATTCCATGGTTATTATTATCAGCCAGTCGGGAGAAACGGCCGATTCCCTGGCTGCACTACGTAAGGCACAGGAGTTGGGTGTAAAAGTATTAGGTGTTGTAAATGTAGTAGGTTCTACAATTGCAAGAGAAGCCGATAATGTATTGTATACATGGGCTGGTCCGGAGATTTCCGTGGCAACGACAAAGGCATACAGTACGCAGTTATCTGCACTGTATTTATTGGCCATACTCTTTGGTGATATCAGAGGAACGATATCTTCAGAGGAATACGCACAGATGTTGGCTGAGTTAAAAAGTCTTCCTGATAAAATTCAGGAGATTTTAGGGGATAAAGAGAGAATTCAATGGTTTGCAAGTAAGTATGCAAATGCTCAGGATGTATTTTTCCTGGGAAGAGGAGTGGATTATGCAACTGCGTTGGAGGGCTCTTTGAAATTAAAAGAGATATCCTATATTCATTCCGAAGCTTATGCTGCCGGTGAACTGAAGCACGGGACTATTTCTCTGATTGAGGAAGGGATTCTGACGGTTGCAGTTGTTACGCAGCCGGATTTGTATGAAAAGATGATTAGTAACATTGTAGAAGTAAGAACCAGAGGCGGTTACATCTTTACACTGACGAATAAGGGAAATTGCGTGATGGAGGATACATCGGATTTTACTGTGTACATTCCAAAGACACATCCATGCTTTACACCATCGCTTACAGTTATACCATTACAGTTATTTGGCTATTATGTTTCTGTATCAAAAGGGTTAGATGTTGATAAACCAAGGAATCTTGCAAAATCTGTTACGGTAGAGTAGGAAGAGAGAAGGAAACATATAGGAGGATTTAGTTTCATGAGTAAGTCACGAAGAAAGAATAGGAATAAAAAACTGGGAATTATTCTTTTACTGGAGATTTTAGTATTTGCTGGATTGATCATAGGGTACGGCTGGTATTATGTCAATCACACGTTGAACAAAATGCAGTCGGACGAAACGGATAAGTCAGAGATTGATGTCAGTGATGCTGTAACGGAGACTATGAAGAAAGGATATACTACAATAGCATTGTTTGGACTGGATACAAGGGATAAAGCAGATATGACGAGAGAAGGCGTGGCACATAGTGATGCTGTTATCATTGCAAGTATCAATAATGATACCAAGGAAGTAAAACTTGTATCTGTTTACAGAGACTGCTTCATGGAGATGGCGAGACCGACACCTTCTACCCAGAAGTTTACACATGCGTATTTTCTTGGAGGTCCGACATGTGCAATAGAAACATTGAACAGGAATCTGGATTTGAATATAACAGATTATGTGTCAGTTGATTTCAAGGCATTAACTAATGCGATTGATGCATTGGGAGGAATTACGATTAATGTAAAGGAGAATGAGCTTAATAATCTGAATCATAATCTACAGGAACAGATTGAAGTGACAGGAATTGCTTCCGATGGTGTATGGTCGGCAGGAGAGCAGACTTTAAATGGAGCACAGGCAACTGCCTATGCAAGAATCCGTAAAGTGGGTAACGGAGATTTTGAAAGAACCCAGAGACAGAGGGCAGTGATTTCAGCAATGATTGCAAAGGCAAAGGAGTCCAATCTTTCCACTATTGAGGATGTTATCAATGAAGTGTTTCCACAGGTTGCAACGAATATGACAAATGGGCAGCTTATAAAGCTTGCAGCGGATTTGTTTGAATATGATCTGGGAGACAATATTGGTTTTCCGCTTTCTAATCAGACACCTACACTGGGATCAAAAGGAAGCGTCGTAGTGCCGGCAGACCTGCTCAGCAATGTAAAGCATCTGCATGAGTTTCTGTTTCCAGAAGATACGGATTATACGCCGTCTTCACAGGTACAAAGAATCAGTGCAGATATTACAAATGAGACGGGAATAGGTGATGAGTTTACGGAGGATAAGACAACGGAGGCTCCCACACAGACCAACGCAGGACAATAAAATAAAACAGATATTAAATCTCGTGAGTAACAAGTCAGGTAAAAGTGTATGTAATGGTATTTGATGAGTGCCGCGAGGAGCTGAAATACCCCGCTGCTTGCAGCGGGGTTATTGAATTATTAAATAACAGATATTTAATGGATAAAGTTTCTTTATTAGCAGGAGCATTTATAAATAAGAGGGATAGTAGGAAGGGGGCGGATGATATGAGAAGGCTTATGTTGTTGATAATAGCGGGAGCGGGAATCTTATCTGGTATTTCTGCAAATATAATGAGTGTCAATGCGGCAGTACAGGGTGCGGATGACTGTTATAATGAGGAAATGGAATTGCTTCAGACGGGAGGTTTTTCAATATCCCATAATCATTATAATTTTGATAAAGAGGATGCGGAATCTATATCGTTTTATTTGTCATCAGGAACAAGGAATGATGATAGACTTTTGGAAAAACAAAAAGCAGCAGCGATTGCCAGGGGAAACGATAATGAAACATTGGAGGACAGAAAAAGGGAATGTGCCAGAATGTTATATAACGGTATGACAGCCTTGGAAAAGCAGATTGATGTGGCAGAATTTGCACTTACAAGGGAAGAGTTTAAAGAAGTGATTTCAGATGTGGTAAACAGCAATCCGGAATTGTTTTATATCAGAAACGGATACAAAGTGAATACTTTTCCGTTATCCGATACAGACTCCATAGAAATTGTAAATTATTGCTGCGGCTTTTATGAATATCAGGATACGGTTACTGTCTCGGAAACGAAAAAGGAATATATTCCCCAAAGGGATAAGATCAGAGGATTGATTGCACAGGTAGAAACACAAAAAGAAAATATACTTTCGTCTGTATTGGTAAACGGAATGAGCAGTGTGGAAAAGGCACTTATGATTCATGAGTATCTGATTTTAAATACGCAGTATGACTATGCGGCATATCTGGAATATATAAAAGATCCTGCTGGCAGCAAGATTCCGGATTCAGATTATGATATTTACGGAACTTTAGTAAACGGGATGGCAGTCTGTCAGGGATATGCACTTTCTTATAAGTATTTATTAGAGGCCGCGGGAATTGAAAATGTCGGGTTTGCATCTAATACAGATCATGTCTGGAATACGATTACCCTGAATGGAAGCAGTTACTATGTAGATTGTACATGGGATGATCCCAACTGGGATACTTTGGGCAATGTTAATCATCAGTATTTTCTGAAGGGACAGGACAGTTTTTTGAATCATGTTGTAGAAAATACGGACAGAACCTGTCAGGGAACTGCATATGATGATGCTTTTTGGAATCAGGTAAAGAGCGGGGTTTTTTACTATAATGAAGCTTATTACTATATAGAGGACGACGGATGTCTTTATCGGACGAGATTTCGTACCACTTCCGGGCTGATAGCTGATTCGGTTAAAATTACGGACTTGGAACTGACTGAAACTGACAGCTGGAATTATATGAATGGGGCAAAAATGGCGGTAACGGATAGCTATGTTCTATACCATGACAGTAAAAATATATATGCTTATGGGTTCAGGAACGGTGACAAGCTGACGGTATGCACCCCCCAGCTTGCTGAAAATGAATTGATATATGGGCTCACATATCAGAAAGGTCAGTTCCGGTATGCCACCAGAAACCAGAGAGTAGATGGGGATAGTGTGGGATATCAGAATTGTGAGCAGAGGATTTATTCTTATACACTCCCAGAGGATTTATTTTATGTTCCTGTAAAGGAGATTCATATAAACGGTGAACCGGTGATACATTTGTCTATGGCGAATGGTGAAATGCATAGTGAAAAAGTTGATTTAAAGGCTTTGATTCTGCCTGATAATGCCACGAATAAGCGGATTCAGGAATGGACAAGCAGCAATCCATCGGTTGCAGCAGTAGATATTAATGGAAGAGTCAGGGGAGTTTCACCGGGTGAGGCGGTAATCACGGCTTTATCTTATGATGGAGTATCGGGAAGTTATTCCGTAAAGGTTATTCCGGATGGACCATTTATGGATGCTAATGGTGACATTACTTATTATGATAACGGGAGAATGCTGTCTGATCAATTCTATCAGATTGATGGCAAAAATTATTATATTGGAAAGAATGGCAAAAAGGTTAACGGCTGGCAGGAGATCAAAGGAAAAAAATATTATCAAAACGAAAATGGGATACTGACTGACTGGCAGATGATTGATGGAAAACGGTATTATTTTAGCAAAGAGGGAGTTATGTTAACCGGTTGGCAGAGCTTGACGGGAAATCAATATTATTTTGATGTAAATGGAGTTATGTTAACTGACTGGCAGACGATTGACGGAAGACAGTATTATTTTAATTCCAGTGGAGCTTTAGTATCCGCAGGTTGGCAGACAATTGGAGCTAAACGTTACTATTTTGATAAAGATGGAATTATGTTAACCGGCTGGCAAAATATTTCCAAGAAAAAATATTATTTTGATGAAAAGGGTGCGATGCAGACTGGTTGGAAGACGATAAAGAAGAAAAAGTATTATTTTGATAAACAAGGTGTGATGCAGACCGGATGGAAGACGATAAAGAAGAAAAAGTATTACTTTGGTAAACAAGGTGTGATGCAGACCGGATGGAAGACGATAAAGAAGAAAAAGTATTACTTTGGTAAACAAGGTGTGATGCAGACCGGATGGAAGACAATCAAGAAGAAAAAATATTACTTTAATAAAAAGGGTGTGATGCAGACCGGATGGAAAACGATCAAGAAGAAAAGATATTATTTTGACAGAAACGGTGTCATGAGAAAGGGAGGAGAATAGGATGCAAGAAAACAGGTATAGAATGAAACGGAGATATATTATATTGGGACTGCTCTTATCAGCAGTACTCCTACTGTTTAAAGATCAGCAGGTTATGGCCGGTGCAGTGGAGGAAAATGGTGCGTTGGCGGTATCAGGAACCAAACTGGTGAGCCAGAAGACTGGTGAGGCGGTCGTACTTAGAGGTGTCAGCACCCATGGAATTAACTGGGATGTGGGGTATCCATATATCTCAAAAGCTGCATTTCAGACCTTGCGGGATGATTATGGTGTAAATGCGGTCCGCCTTGCCATGTATACGACAGAGTATTATGGATACTGTGATAAAGGATCGGCATCTGAATCCCAGAGTATGGTGCAAAAGACCTTAAAAGAGAGGATTCATACCGGGGTAACAGCGGCTTCTGAACTTGGAATGTATGTGATCATTGACTGGCATATATTAAATGACCAGAATCCCAATAAATACAAAAAGCAGGCAAAAGCTTTTTTTGAAGAAATGTCAAAAAAATATGCAGACTATGATAATGTGCTATATGAAATCTGCAATGAACCAAATGGAGGGACGACATGGTCGGATATTACCACTTATGCCAAAACGATTATTCCGGTCATTCGTGCAAATGATAAGGATGCCGTTATCATTGTGGGAACACCGAATTGGTCGCAGGATGTGGATGTGGTATCGAAATCACCTCTTTCGTATGATAATGTAATGTATACGCTCCATTTTTATTCAGCCACTCATAAGGAGAGCTATCGGGAAAAATTGAAAACTGCACTGAATAATGGACTGCCGGTCATGGTAACGGAGTTTGGTGTATCAGAGGCCAGTGGTGCAGGGAATATTAATACAGGAGAGGCGAAGAAGTGGCTGGATCTGTTAGATGCTAATAAAATCAGTTATTTTGCATGGAGTCTCAGTAATAAGGCAGAGTCGGCATCTCTTTTGAAAGCAGGAACCGGAAAGAAGAGCGGTTGGAAGTCATCTGATTTGTCTTCTGCCGGCAAATGGGTTTTTGGTCAGTACCAATCCAGAGGAGGACAAAGCACAGTTTCCAACCAGACTGTGAAATTGTCAAAACCAACGATAAAAGCTGTGAATCTGAAAAGCAAAAAGATTAAGGTTACCATTCAAAAGGTAAAAGGAGCAGATGGATATCAGATTTGTTATGGAACCAGTAAAAATTTTGCGAAAGCTAAGAAAAAAACGGTAAAGAAAACGGTTTATACTTTGACAAAATTGAAAAAAGGGAAGACTTATTATATAAAAGTACGTGCGTATAAGAAGCAGAATGGAAAGACTTATTACAGTACATATAGTAAAGTGAAGAAGGTAAAAGTGAAGAAATAATGAAGAAATAATGAAGATTGTGCAAGTTTTGTCGAAGCACTTGAAATGTGAATTGATTGGTAATATAATAAGAAACTGTTAAAGGAAACAAGACAAATGATCCAGTTTTTAAGTTATAGGAGCGTATAGTATGAAAAAAATTTTAAAAGGCAGTTATTTCCTGATATGTTTCGTATTATGTGGATTACTGTTAATGGGGAACATTGCAAAAGCAGATACGGTAATTAAATCAGAACCGGAGACACCAAAGAATGATCAGACAGCGACAACTGAGCAGCCGACTACAGCAAATGCGGATCCGAGTGATTCGGTTACAAATGGATGGAGTGCCGATAAGACGAGCTATTATGTAAATGGAAAAAAGGTGAAGGGTGTTAAGCTTATCGATGGACAACTCTATTATTTTAATACAGAGGGTGTTCTTTATACTAAAAAAGGTATGCGGACGATTGATGGCAAAACTTACTATTTCACTAAAAAACATACGATGAAAACTGGTGTAGTAAAGGTAAAGAAACAGTATTATTATTTTCAGAAGAAAAATGGAGAACGGTACGAGAAGGAAGGGGTTAATAAAGTAGACGGCAAATATTACTACTTTGCGGATACATATGCATTAAAATCCGGCTGGTATCGTAATAGTAAGAATAAGCGTTATTATTTTGACAAAAGTACATTTAATGCTTTAACCGGTTGGAATTATGTAGATAAATACAAATACTATTTTAATAAAAAAGGACAGTTACAGCAGGATGTGAGGAAAAAGCTTACAAAGAAACAGAAATCTTCATATCTGATTCGTGTAAACCGTACAGCGAGTTGTGTGACAGTATATGCGAAGGATGGATTAAGAGGATATACAATACCGGTTGTGGCATTTGTATCATCAGCAGGTAAGGAGACACCGACAGGCACTTTTAAGATTAGAGATAAACTTCGCTGGCATGAATTGATGGGACCGTCCTGGGGACAGTGGTGTGAACATCTCACATTTGATATTTTGTTCCATTCTGTATATTATGACAGGGAAAGAGACAATAAATCACTGAATGTATCTGCTTATAACAAACTGGGAACGATGGCTTCCCATGGATGTATCCGGTTAACGGCAGGAGATGCAAAGTGGATTTATGATAATTGTAAAATAGGGACAAAGGTTATCATCTATAATAATAAGAAAAATCCGGGACCTTTTGATAAGCCGAAGGCAGCAAAGTTAAGTTCTGGACATACGTGGGATCCGACAGATCCGGCATTTAAATAGTATATATATTTCGTTGGTCTGATAAATGTTTAGAAAACCGTCATTTTCAAAAAAATGACGGTTTTTTGTTATAGTGCGGAAGGCATAAGCTAAACTGAAATGCCTGCATTTCAATTTGACTCTGCCCATGAATATAAGAAACGCACAAAGCGTGTTTCTCATCGTTGGATTAGGGTAACGACAAAAAATACAGAATTGGAAAAGAAAAAATTGTGTATATATGATGG
>JAIDOW010000077.1 GCA_029063085.1 Lachnospiraceae bacterium | reverse complement strand
TGAGACAGTCCTACACTTAGAATCCTATGATATCTCCACAGCTTAGACTTTTCAAAAGCTCATGTTGAAAGCTGTTTACTGGTAGAATCAACACAAGAATTTATACGCCTCCGGCGGGGCGGAGGATATTTGTTCTGGGCGGAAGGTAGTCTCTTATCAAATATTGATTTTCTTACCGGATGGTAATAAATAATATTTTAAAGTCCAATAACTAACCAGTCACATAGTACCAGCCGTGCCGCCCGCAGGGCAGAAATTCTTGTTCATTTTATCAAGAAACAGCTTCCATACGACGGCATCAGTATACAGCAGGAAAAGGGGGGCTTATGGTTATCCTAAGAGAGACCAGTCTGAAAACGTCGGTACTTAGAGGGTATCCTGCTTGCAGGATAGCCTCTTATGTACCGTTACGTTGAAGTCAGAGTGCGAACGAGTCTCTCGTGGAAACCATAAGCCCCCCTTTTCCTGCGTCCGCCACCATCACCGTATGGAAGCGTCTTGTAGTAATATAAACAAGAATTTAACGAATTTCATCTATATTGCTGAAGGACCAGGCATGTATATTGATTTCGATTACCGGAGTGCCGCAGTATTCACAGACTTTGGCACCAAGGGAGGAAAGCGGTGCACCACAGTTTGGACAGTTGACACCCAGTGCATTGTCCAATTCGTTTTCTATCAGATTGCGATCCTGGATATAGATCAGGTCGATATTGTATTTGGTCTGATATTTATATTCCCTGGAGCCTTCCTGTATCATAGAGGAATTGGCTGTATTGGTAATGTAGTGATAACATTCCAGAGCAGACTGAAAGGTGATGATACATCGTCCCTGCGTTTTTCTATACTGGCTGATTTCTGTCCGGTGTATTTTGATCTGGTCAAAATGTTCCTTTAAATCCTTTGCACAGAGCATCTGGATATGGTTTTCCAATTGGTTCTTTAATTCGCTATTACCATCCTGTAATAAGGAGTGGCGGCGTTCAGTTATAGCCCGTAAATAGCAGGTCAATACATTTTCGGCACGTTCCTTCATTTCATCATATTGAAAATCAGGAAAATCAGAAACAATCTTTGGTAGAAGCAGGCTGGTCATGGCGGAAACGGATTTTGGGGTTGTGGCATATTCCTGTTTCATCTGCTGTGCTGCCTTGGTGATATCAGATGTGCCAAACAAAGCACGGGAAACTTCTCTTGTTTTGTTCCTGATATATGCAATTCCACAGTATATGGCGATAATGATTGCAAGAATCAGTATTAAAATTATGATAAAAGGTATGTATTTCATAATGCCTCCCGATAAAAGATTAGTAATTGACAGTTAATCTGTCGATTTTTATATGTGCTAGTTCCATACACCAAGATAGTATAAAATTGCAATAACAGCAATGATACTTACCACAGTAATAATTACTTTTGGAATGGAAATAGGTGTTTTACCCGCAACCTTTCCTGTCTGACCGTTCACCATAAACTGATAGATTTTATCATTGTATTTAAAGTTAGATATCCAGATGGGAAGTAACAGGTATTTATATGTAATGTTACTATATTCTGTTCCGGTTTTCAGACTGCGGACACGGTCAGCACGGTGTTCCTGCTTGATTTCATCAGAAATATGGCGGTTCAGCTTTTCCTTGATGGTGGTCATGGCATGATTCCATGCATCCTTTAGTCCCATGGAGTATCGCTCGGCAACAAAGCCTGCAATATATTCGGGTTTATAAGATTTGTTGTTTTCCGTATCAAATGGTTCCAGTCTGCGGAGAATAGACATATCATGATTCTTGGAAGCAAGTACCAGTTCATCATTGATAAATTCCCTGTGCGTGCCGGAAGTTCTATGCCAGTCGGTTTCTGTATAGGTTTCACCCTTACTGTTTTTTCTTGTATGGTCAATACCGTATTCTCCCTGATAAGTAGAAAATGTATCCGCATCAAAGGTCCAGTATGGTAAATAAATGCCTTTAAAACGTTTTGGCTTGGCACTGTCTTTGGCTAGTTTTGGACAGAACCATCTCCGCTTAATCCATTTTTGAAATAATTCAGAGGCCTGTTTATCACTGATGGAGAACGGAACGACTCCCCCTGGAGCCATGGTATCCTGGTCATTTGCATCCATAACCTGATTGGAGCCGCAAAACGGACAGACAGCAGAGGTCTGCAATGCATCATAAATAGATTCCGCTCCGCAGGCCTTGCAAAGCACGGTTTTGGTTTCCAATCCCCAGTTACAGTTAGAGGTATGCTCCGCTGCATAGAAGTCAAGTTCCTCTGCTTTTTTGGGGGCTTCTTCCTGTATTTTAATGATTTCCTCATAATCGCAATAGGGGCATTTCAGGTTACCCGTAGCAGGGTCAAAATCCATAACACCGCCGCATTGAGGGCATTTTTTGTCGGTTTCTTCTTTTGTGCTTGCGATATTTACATCGTTAAAATCGTCCATTTTTAATTTCCTCCCTCGACAAATGCCGGGTGTATTACTGGAGTAAACACCCGGCAGATAATTTCTCATTGTTTTGTTAAACTGCGTATTAATACATACAGTGATTATTGGATATCATTTTCGTCAAATACATCTCCACATTCCGGACAGAATTTAGGCGGATTATGGGGATCCTCTGGCTGCCATCCGCATTTATCACAGCGGTATAAAGGTGCATCGGCAGGTTTTTTGGCACCACATTCTGGACAGAATTTCCCTTGATTAATTGCACCGCAGGAGCAGGTCCAGCCGGCTTTGGATTCCGGCTTTGGTGTACCGCATTCCACACAGAATTTTCCTTGATTAACGGCACCGCAGGAACAGGTCCAGGAATCATTGCCTGCCGGAGTTTCGGAAGCAGGGCTGACCGGAGACGTAGGGGTTGGAGCGGTCGGAGTTGGATTTACCGAAGGGGTATTATTTTGCTGTTGTCCCATGGCAAACAAAGAGTTGGCATCCATGCCGCCAGCCTGATTTGCCATATTCATGCCGGCAAATGCCATCATAGGTCCGGTTGAAGTGTTGGAAGCAGCGGATTTCATAGCTTCTGCCTGTGCTCCAACTAAAGTAGCAGCAGCCATGTTTGGATTGCGCAGAACGGCAGTTTTTTGAAGATCTTTGATCATCTGCTCGTCTTCTTCGGATGCCTTAATGGTGTTTACTCCAAAGGAAACAATCTTGATACCTCTTAATTCCCCCCATTTTTCGGATAATACTTTGTTGAGGGCATCTGCAACTTCCATTGTATGTGCAGGAACCGCACTGTAGCGGATTCCCATGGCAGAAATCTGGGCGAAAGCCGGCTGCAAAGCTGTCATTAACTCTGTTTTTAACTGGCTGTCAATCTTGTCTCTGGTATATTCATCCGCGACATTGCCGCATACGTGTGTATAGAAAAGAATCGGATCAAAAATCTGATAAGAATATTCACCATTACAGCGTACAGAGATATCCACATCCAGACCGATATTGGCATCCACTACACGGAACGGAACGGGATTGGCTGTGCCGTATTTATTGCCCATGATTTCCTTTGTATTGAAGAAATATATTCTTTGATCTTTTCCTGTGTCACCGCCAAAGGTAAAACGTTTGCCAATGGTAGCGAATGTTTTTCCGATATTTTCTCCCAAATCGCCACTGAGCAGGCTCGGTTCTGATGAAGTATCATATAAGAATTCACCTGCTTCGGCACAATATTCTACAACCTTGCCCTGATCAACGATGATCATACATTGACCTTCATTTACGGCAACAACAGAACCGTTACTGATAATGTTGTCATTTCCTTTATTACTGGTTCCAAATTTACTGTTGTTTCTTCTTTGCCCTTTTACTACTAATACATCATTTTCTAATGCTTCACAATAGAAGTATTCTTTCCACTGGTCCGCAGCAACCCCTCGGATTGCCCCTGAAATTGCCTTAATTAATCCCATACAATTCTCCTTTTTACTATAAAAATGTTGTCATTTGGTTTGTGTGCTGCAATATGATTGATGAAATATAAATCGGTCAAAACATGTCTCTCATTTTCTATGTATATGAAAGCGGAAACAAAATATTGCAGATATCACAATTATACCTTTTTAGTCGAAAAAAGTCTATCATTATTATGTGCTGCTACTGGCAGTTGCATATTGAGCAACAATAAGCAGAAGAAAAGAAAAATCCATAAAAATAGATATAGTGTTTTGTCTAATAGACAGGTTTTCAAGAAAATATCATGCAGGAAATAGAGTTGGATTTTTTAGATTATTTTAGTTAAATTTTTCTGTGGACAGTGATATTTCAGAATGATATAATAATATTGTCGTAATATCAGGAAAATGGAAGTGAGGATGCATTTTCAGGATAGGAACTGTCAGTATGGAAGATTGGTTATAAAAGGAGGAATTGTTGTGAAAATGAGAAAAATATTTACTATGTTTTTTATGATGATTTGCCTTGTGTCAGCAGGGATTCTTTTATCTCCCAATAAGGCATATGCAGGGAAGATTACCAGTATCAGACAGGCTGAGAAAAAGGCATTAAAAAAAGTTAAAAATGCTGTTGTGACAGAAGTAGACGTGGATTATGAAAAGGGAACGATGGTTTACGAGATACAGCTTGTGAAAGGCACAAGGGAATATGATATCACCTATCGTGCTTCCGATGGGAAAATGATTTCCTATGGATGGGAAGAATATAATGTTGATATATCTAGTAATAAGAAAATTATGAGTGAGAGCAAGTGCAAAAAGCTTGCACGGAAAAAGGTAAAAAAAGGCACGATTACCAGCATTCGAAGAAAGTATGATGACGGAGTTGTTATTTACAAGGTAAAGATGAAACAGGGTAATAAAAAATATGAACTTAAGTTTCATGCAAGAACCGGTAAATTATTGGAGTATGAGTGGGAGATAGCAGTTAAGAAAACGAAGAAGAGTGAAACATATATCGGTGTGGACAAAGCAAAGAGCATTGCTCTTAAAAAAGTACCGGGTGCAGTTGTTGTGAAGGTAGAATTTGACAAAGATGACGGAGTACCTGTATACGAAGTGGAACTGGTTAAGGATGAATTTGAATATGAGATTAAAATTCATGCCAAGACAGGGAAGATATTAGAAATCGAACGTGACTACAACGATAAATATTATTATAATTAATGTAAAAATGCAGCAATCCGAAGCCGCCAAACGAGCAAATGAGCTTGCCTGGCGGCTTTATATGTAGAGGCTTTAGCTTGTTGACGATATGCCTTTTACGGGTGGCAGTGATTGTACAGGATAGGTGGAGAAGTATGATTAGAAGAGCAAAACAGGAGGATATTTCCCAGATTATGGAAATATGGCTGAATACCAATGTAAAAGCACATGATTTTATTGCAGTAGAATATTGGAAAAGGAATTATAAGATGGTGGAAACCATGATGCATGACGCTCAGATATATGTCTATGAAAGAGAAGGAATGATTTGTGGATTTGCGGGGGTAATGGGTAATTATATCGCAGGGTTATTTGTTGCTGAAGCCTTTCAGTCGGAAGGGATTGGAAAAGCCCTGCTCGACCATCTGAAAATGCAGCAGAAGGAATTGACGCTTCACGTATATAAGAAAAATGAAGGTGCTATAAAGTTCTATCTGAGAGAGGGATTTGTGAAAGAGTGTGAACAGATGGAAAATGAAAATCAAGAGATTGAATATGAAATGAGGTGGCATCAAAGCCCTGATTGAAATGGATTGCAAAAACAATACAGAGTAGATATTGAAGAAGCAGCATTGATTATAAGCAGGAAATCAATCATCACAGCAGAATTCATATAGGAAATGAGGATAAAGAATAACAGTATGGGATTAGAGAAGAATCAGGAATACGAAATAACAATAGAAGATATGGGAAATGAAGGGGAAGGTATCGGGCATATTGACGGCATGGCAGTCTTTGTAAAAGATACTGCACCCGGTGACGTGGCAAGGATTAAGATTATCAAGGTAAAGAAAAACTATGCCTATGGAAGATTGATGGAATTAACCTGTCCCTCTCCATACCGTGTGAAGCCTGTCTGTCCTCATGCCCGAAGGTGCGGGGGCTGTACCATGATGCATGTGAGTTATGAAAAACAGCTTGCATGGAAGCAGAGTAAGGTAAAGAACTGCCTGCAAAGGATAGGCGGCATTGCTGATGTGGAAGAGAAAATGGAACCGATTATCGGAATGAAAGAGGTTCATATTCCGGCAGCTGTAGATAAGGCAGATGCTTTGGATTTAGACAGCAAGGGGACACCAAAAGGGGAAAGCTTTGATGGAGAAAATGAAAATTTTCCGGCAATCCGCTATCGGAATAAGGCACAGTTTCCAGTACGAAGGGATAAAGAGGGAAAGCTTGTCATTGGATTTTATGCAGGGAGAACCCATTCTGTGATTGATACAGACATCTGCTATCTTCAGGATGAAGTAAATGATGAGATTATAAAGAGACTCCGCAGATTTATGGAACAGTATGCAGTGGAAGCTTATGATGAGGAGCAGCATACAGGGTTAGTGCGGCATATTTTGACCCGGGTGGGAAGAAAGACAGGTGAAGTTATGGTCTGTCTTGTGATCAATGGGGAGGAACTGACCGGAAGATATCAAAGTAAGATGTTTGAAAATGAAGAAAAGGAATCAGCGGGCAAGAACGGGCTTGCTCCGCTTAAGGAAAACAAAAGTAAACAGAGTGGAAAAGCTAATCCCAAAGGGCAATTCATAAATGTTGAACAGGAATTGGTAGAATATATGATAGATATCCCCGGCATTACAAGCATTTCCGTTAATGTGAATAAGGAGAGGACTAACCGGATTCTTGGAGGGCACTGCCGTACAATATGGGGAGCAGATTATATTACCGATTATATAGGGGATGTAAAATATCAAATTAGTCCGTTATCTTTTTATCAGGTAAATCCCGAGCAGACGGAAAAGCTATATAAAAAGGCACTGGAATATGCAGATTTACATGGAAACGAGATTGTCTGGGATCTTTATTGCGGAATTGGAACCATTTCGCTATTTCTTGCTCAAAAGGCAAAAAAGGTACGTGGTGTGGAAATCGTTCCCGAGGCAATTGAGGATGCCAGAAGGAATGCCAGGATAAACGGTATTAGCAATGTGGAATTTTTTGTGGGGAAAGCGGAGAAAGTCCTGCCAGAGCAATACGAGAAGACAGGGGAATATGCGGATGTGATTGTGGTTGACCCGCCGAGAAAGGGATGTGACGCAGTTGCCATCGAGACAATGATAAAAATGGCACCGAAGAGGATTGTTTACGTAAGCTGTGATCCTGCAACGCTGGCAAGGGATGTGAAGATGCTGGCGGCAGCGGGATATGAGGTGGAGAAAGTCTGTGCGGTGGATCAGTTCAGTCATGGGGGGCATGTGGAGACGGTGGTAATGCTTTCCCACAAAAAAACGACAGCGTAATCAACGTAAAAGTGGAGTTTGGCGAGGGTAAAGTGCCGCTTGATAATATTGGCAAGAGAGCCGCAGTATATAAGCCAAAAGAGCGAGTTACCTATAAGATGATTAAGGAGTACATAGAAGCGAAATATGGCTTCAAGGTACATACCGCATATATTGCAGAAGTAAAACGAGATTTAGGATTGCCGATGTATGATGCACCAAATGCGGTAGAAGAATTGAAACAGCCGAGGAAACATCCAACAGCGGAGAAAGTGGAAGCGATAAAGGATGCTTTAAGGTATTTTGAAATAACTAAACGAACTTCTTATGGATGAAATTGATAGTATGATTCTAGATAAAAGAACATAATGTATACAAGATAGTAGTACTTGTTTAACAAGAAATAGGGGATTGATATGAATGAAAATTATTATCGTAAACTTGAGAACAGAATTGATTGGGCATTACAACAGAATAAGCTTACATTTCAAGAAATAGTTAGAGAATGCAAAGGAGCTTATCCAATAGATGTATTACAGATTCTTAAATCAAAAAAATATTTACAAGAGGAGAAGCAAGTAATCACATATAGAAGGTCAAATGCTGATTATGCGAAAGAATTTATTACAGAAAAAATAGATAATAACCCTGTCTTATGTTCATGGTATTTTTCTATACCCACATGTAAAAAAACAGTAGACCTATATTCTTGGGAAAATAAAAGAATATTATTTTTAGGAATGCCAAGATTGTTTGAATATTTTGCGAAAAATGTTAAAAATGCTTGTTTTACATTGATAGATTTAGATTGTTATGTAGTAAATAAGCTAAAAGAAAATTATACTTATAATAAAAGTCATAAGATTATTCATGCGGACATAAATAATATGAACTTTGTATTTGAGGATAGTTACGACTTTGTTTTTTTAGATCCACCATGGTATATGGAATATTATGATATATGGATTGATCAATCTTATAAAATGTTGAATCAAAAGGGAGGCATAATAATATTTCCTTTATTTCAAGAATTAACTAGACCAAATGCGAAAGAACAAAGAAAATATTTATTAAGTAAGATTAGAGAGTGTGCAAAAGATTATTTGGTAGTATCTGATTTTATCGAGTATGAAATACCGACATTTGAGAATAGTGAATTACAAAATCATGGTGTTATATTAAGAAATCCGTGGAAAAAAGCAGATTTAATTATAGCAAATGGAATAAGTGATTATAAATATACAACGAAATATGAAATAACAGGGTTGGATAAATGGCATGAAGTAGATATATTTAATATAAGAATTTTTATCAGTATAAATGAGAGTAATAGGTATGAAAATGTTGAAATTCGATATTTAACAGAAAATGGTGCATATTTAAGGAATCCCAGTAGAAGAAACCAAGAATTGAAGTTAGCAAATATGTTGACTTCAAGAGGACAGGGATATATCATAAAATCAGCAGAAAACTTGTTGTTTATTTTAGAAGAAATAAAAGAGAAAGTTGAGAAAGGAATAGATCTTAAAAGTGTCCTGGATTCTATTAATATGGATAATCTAAGTAAGGAAATATTGTTTGAAATATTGGGAGGAGAAAAATGTTAGATTTTATTTTATTACGATATAGAGATATTACACCAAGTATAAATACGATTGATGAGCATAATAAGGTGGTTAAAGAGAAAGGACGAGTTTTATGGGGGTGGTGGAAGAAAGGTTCTGAGCAAATGCCAGATCCATATTTGTTTGAAATTGCAGAAGAGATGAAGCGGAATTCATCTATAAGTAAAGTGTTTATAATTAATTCGGGAACTTATGAATTATATGAAGCCGTGCTCTATAAAATTCATTATGATTTAGGAGGAGCTAAAGATTTCCCACAAAATATTGAACTTTGTCCCCAATATTATTGTACGGAACGCTTACCGGCATGGTTTGAATTGGGAGAAATTCAAAAAGTAGAAAACGGACTTCAGGAACTTTCATTATATGTTTTTTCAAAATCCAATAGAAGTATTCCCAATAGTAGTTCATGTTTATCAGAATTAGAGATTGGTCAAGTTGTACGAGATGTTGATTTTTTAGAAAAAAATATCAGTCTTTGGTTTATAAATAAAACAGAAGATTTTGTTGCACAGAATGATTACTATGCTTTAAACATATCAAACGGAGTCTGGCCTACTAAGGGTAAATATATATTGCATTTATCAGATATTCATTTTGGAGATAATCATGGATTTAAAAATCCATTAGGGGGTAGACAAGATTTAGTCGCAAAGCAAGAGTTATGCGATGTGATTTTAGAAGATTTAAGGGTACAAGGAATTTTTGCTTCAGATATTGCTATCATTATTATTAGTGGTGATTTAACATGGCGAGCAAATCCACATGAATTTTCTAATGCTTTGAATTTTTTACGGAAGTTAAAGAATTATTTCGGATTAAGTAATAAACAAATTGTTATTGTTCCAGGTAATCACGATATAGAGTGGGTAGATGAAAATGGAAATATTGATTCAAATGCAGAGTTGAACTATTATAATTTTTATCATTCGTTTTATAATGTTCTTCCTGAGAAATCTTTTATGCGTATTGGTAAGTATGAAGTTGATGGTAAAGTTATATGTATTATTGGATTAAATAGTTGTAGACTCGAATCTATGTCAAATGCAGGATTTGGGTATGTTGGCGATGAACAGTTAGGTAAAATCCAGCAATACTTAAATGCTAATAAAGATATAGATGTGATTTGCGCAGTATGTCATCATCATTTATTACCAGTTAATTATCTTGAAGAAATTAGTACAAATGAAAAAAAGATAAGTATGATGTTAGATGCCGAACTGGTGATTAGGACTTTGATAGCCAATAGAGTTAATGTTATATTGCATGGACATCAACATCAGCCATATTATTCACAGATTAAAAGAATCATACCAGAATATATTGACAAACTTGGTAAAAAGGTAAAATTGGATGGTACACTCAGTGTTGTTGGGGGAGGCAGTTGTGGGGTTAAGCAATCAAAAATAAATGTTATTGGTAGGAATACATATAATCTTTTGAATTTTAGCAATGATGATATAATTATTAAAACTCGAATCAAAAGTGGAAATGGTATTGGTTTCTATGACGATGGAGAATTAATATTGAAGTTGTAATAGAAAGGTACTTTGTGTGATTTTAATTAGATGAAAATATGCTACGTAGATTAAAATAGAATTCTATTTATATCAAGAAGGTAGCAACGTTTTCTCGCAAGAAGCTAGATAGATAAGGGGTTGTAGAATGAAGATTGCTCATGGTTTTGTGGTGGTCTTATGTCAAGATTTAGCACAAATTAAAATGAGACAATCTGCCAGCTAAGCAGCCGGCAGTGATTTCACCCTCTCATACAGTTTCTCAAATTCGTTAGGAGACATATAGTCACAGTG
>JAIDOW010000076.1 GCA_029063085.1 Lachnospiraceae bacterium | reverse complement strand
CTCTAAGTACCGACGTTTCCACAAGGTCTTTCTTAAGAACCCTATATCCATAGATTCCTGCTGGTCGGTGATACAATGCAGGTGCCATGGAAGCTGTTACTTGGCAGAATGAACAAGAATTTCTGCCCTGCGGGCGGCACGACTGGTACTATGTGACCGATTAGTTATTGGACTTCAAATACCTTTTATTACTATCCAATAAGAAAAGTAATATTGGATAAGAGACTACCTTCCGCCCAGAACAAATATCCCCTGCCCCCGCCGGAGGCGTATAAATTCTTGTGTTGATTCTACCAGAAAACAGCTTTCAACATGAGCTTTTGAAAAGTCTAAGCTGTGGGGATATCATAGGATTCTAAGTGTAGGACTGTCTCATCCGTCGGTACTTAGCCGTCAGTCTGCATAAAATGCAGGCTGATGGCTTATGTACCGCTACGCATGAGAGGGAGCGAAAGCGGGGACGGAACGTGAATCCTATGATATCCCCACAGCGAACTCCACCAACCCCTCATGTTGAAAGCGTCCTCTTTAGTACGATAAACAAGAATTTTATTTTGAGGTTGCCCGTACATTCGTTTCAAACATACGGCTATACCCCAGCCATTCCTCTCCTTTATCACTGCCGTCCTCCAGCATCTCTATGAAACCTTCCAATTTTGCATCCGTATTATCTGCAAATGACAGTGCCACCGCTTCCATCAGGGCAGGCTTCTTTGGCGAACCATATTCCAGTTCCCCGTGATGCGATAAAATACAATGCTTTAATTCATTGGCAAGCTTTGTGGGAAACCCTTCAATCTGTTTCATTTTCTCATCTAACATAATCGTACCCGTCACAATATGTCCGATCAGCTGTCCTTCATCCGTATAGTCATTTTCCGGAAAAGAGGAAATCTCACTCATTTTACCAATGTCATGGCAGAGTGCCGCAGTGATGATCAAATCCCGGTTAATGACCGGATAGCTTTTCGCATAGAACTCACAAAGTCTGGCAACAGACAGGCTATGCTCCAACAGACCGCCCGCAAAATTGTGATGCATCGTCTTTGCTGCCGAGTGCATCTTAAACGCCTTGATAAAATCCGTATCCTCGGTAAATACCATCTGCAAAAGCTTTAATAAATGCGGTTCCTTCACTGTATGTATCATTGTGACCAGTTCATCATACATTTCATCAGTATTTCTCTTTGAACACGGCATATAATCTGTGGGGTCATATTCTCCTTCTGCCGCTTTTCTGACGCGGCGGACATTTAACTGCAATGCTCCCTGAAAACTGGTTACCTGTGCGTCTACCTGGATATAATCCATAGACTCAAAGTATTCAATGCCGCTGGATAAATCCCACACTTTGCCGTCTACATATCCTGTCTTGTCATGCAGCTGCATGGAATAATAATTTTTACCTGCTTTTGTCTGTAAAGTTCTCTTTTCCTTGCATAAATAGATAGAGGAAATCATATCTCCTTCTCGTAATTCTTTAATAAATCTCATACCTTTCTGGCGGAATGCTCCGCTCTCTCCTTTTCTATCTTTTCTCAGAATACTTTTGCTGATATCTATGTCTGGGTATTCCGGATTGTTCTAACCATATTGCAGCAGGTCTATCCAATCTGCCCGCCTTCCCGGTTGCTTTCTTTTGTCATGGTAAACACAAATTCACTGCCTGCTCCTTCCGTGCTTATCAAATTGATATTTTCATTATGTGCTTTCACAATCTCTCTGGTGATGGACAGCCCAAGCCCGGTTCCCTGTTTATCCTTACCTCTGGATGAATCTGTTTTATAAAAACGATCCCATACCTTATTCTGCTTATCCTTTTCAATTCCGGGACCTTCATCCTTTACCGATACAAACAGTTTTCCGTTTTTTTCATATACAGTGACTGTAATTCTTCCGTTTTCCGGACTGAATTTAATTGCATTATCTATCAGATTATACACCACCTGGCCGATCTTCATTTTATCCGCATATACTATGGTATCTTCCGCCGGACATTTCAACCGGAAATCTATGTTCTTCTCTTCACAAATACCTTCTACTGTATTTCTGGTTTCCCGTATCACATCTACAATGTCAAAGCTCTGCCGCTTTAAAATCGGTCCATAAGTATCAAAATCATTTAATTCCAGTAAGCCTGCCGTTAGCTTTGTCAGCCGTTTTGATTCATTTAACACGATATTCAGATAACGGTTGTATTTTTCTACTGGTATGGTCCCATCCAGCATCGCCTCAAGATAACCCTTAATGGACGTTAACGGCGAGCGGAAATCATGGGAAATATTAGCGATAAAATTTTTACGATACTCATCTAATTTACTCAGCTCACTTGCCATATATTCCAGAGAATCCGAAAGCTCACCTATTTCATCCTTTCTTTTTACTCCGGTCCGGACCTCAAAATTCCCCTTTGCGTATTCTTTTGCGGTTCTGTTAATCTTTCCAATCGGACGAAGTACTGTTCCCGACAGATATGCCAGAACAATTCCCACTACCAGAATCATAACCAAAAACGGCATGTACATAATACTTAACATATCTTCCTGCAATTCATCCAGTTCTGACATAGAAGTATGTAAAATCAAATATCCCTTCAATTCCTCTTCCGCCAAAATCGGAATTCCGATACTAATCATTGTCCCGTCAAAGATATCATAAAAATTCCCTGTACGGGTAAAGCCTTTGTTCAAATTAATATCCTCTTCCAAATTCTTTATATTCTTTGGAAGGTTATTAAGCCTGTCCGGATTGGATGCTGCGATCAGATTCCCGTCAGCTGCAAAATACCATACACTTGTTTTAATGGAATCCTCAAATTTGTTGAACCTGATCTGTAGATATTCCAAGGAAGTTACCCCCTGAATATAAGAAGATATCGTCTGTTCCGATAAATAAGTCGCTTCATTTATCAGGTTATTTTGTTTTTCCGTAACCAAAGCACCTTGCGTTGCATAAGTTGTATAGCTCGCCAGAATAATAAACAAGCCTATCAGCAATGCTATAATAACAACGATAATGTTATCAAAAAATGTACGTTTCAATCTGCCTCACCCCAATGATCACACCTTAAATTTATATCCGATCCCCCAAACTGTTGCAATCGACCAGTTGCTTCCGTCTTTTATCTTTTCCCTGATACGCTTTACATGTACGTCAACCGTTCTTGTATCGCCTATATAATCATAGCCCCAAATCTTATCTAAAAGCTGTTCTCTCGTAAATACCTGGTTGGGACTGCTGGCAAGAAAGTATAACAGTTCCAGTTCCTTGGGCGGCATTTCCACCATAGCACCATTATAAATAACAGAATATCCGGTAAGGTTTACCGTCAGCCCGTCATATTCCACACATTCTCCCTGCTCCTTTTCCAAAACAGCTTTCTCTTCTTCATCTTTTTGCTTCACACGCCGTAAAATAGCCTGCACCCGTGCCACTAATTCATTGGAATCAAAGGGTTTCACCATATAATCATCCGCACCTATCTTAAGTCCCAGCACCTTATCAAACACCTCACCCTTTGCGGAAAGCATGATGATCGGTACATCACTGTTTTTGCGGATTTCCCGGCACACATCATAACCATCCATACCGGGCAGCATAATATCCAGCAAAACTAACTGCGGCTGGTATGTCTTAAATTTTTCCAGTGCCTCTTCTCCATTAGCTGCAATCTCTGTATCAAAACATTCCTTTACCAGGTATAAAGAAATAAGCTCTGCGATATTTTCATCATCATCTACAATCAATATTTTCTTTTTATCCATTCCTGCCTCCCGTTCTGCCTGAATCATCTGTGTTATTTATACTTTCCGAATTGTCTTATAAAGCAGTGGTCATTTATTATAGTTCCACGATCGTAACACCTGCGTCACCTTCTCCAAACTCTCCCAACCGGAAAGATTTGACATATGACTGGCGTTTCAGATATTCGTGAATACCCTTTCGCAGTGCCCCGGTTCCTTTTCCGTGGACAACCCGCACCTGATTTAAATGTGACAGACAGGCGTCATCCAGATATTTGTCCAGTTCCATCACCGCCTCGTCTACTGTCATCCCAAGCAGATTAATCTCCGGCTTTATGGTCTTTGACTTATTTACAGATGCCCTGTATTGTGCCGTCTTTTGCTGCTTGGACTGCTTCTTTTCTTCTTTGACGATTTCTACATCACTAATCTTCACTGTGCTCTGCAAAATTCCCATCTGCACCGTAATTTCACCCTTTTGATTCGGCAGGGATCTCACTGTACCATCCAGATTTAAGCTGATTACGTGAACCGTATCCCCCAGTCTGAAATCTGTGGGTTTATGCTTGGATTTCCTGTTTGGTGCTTTATACTCCAGCTTGCCGTTTACCGCATTCAATCTGGCTCGGATTTCGTCACGCCCTTTTTCCATCTCTTTGTTACTGGCAGTCTGCGGCTTTTTCTCCCAGTTATTATATTTTCGAATAGACGCATCCGCAAAAGTTTTTGCCTCCTCTAAGATCTCCCTCGCTTCTTCTCTTGCATTACGCAGGATATCTTGTTTGCGCTGTTCAATATGTGCATTCTTGGATGCCAGACGATCCTTTAATTTCTGTATCTCCTCTTTATTGGCAGCAATCTCTGCCTGTTCCTGTTCGATCGTACGCTTGGAATTTTCCAAATCTGCCAGAATGGTTTCCATATCCAGCGCATCATGATCTATCTGGGATTTTGCACTGTCAATCACATGGTCATCCAGACCTAATTTCTTTGCAATCGCAAAGGCATTGGATTTGCCGGGTATCCCAATCAATAAATGATAGGTCGGACTTAACGTATCCACGTCAAACTCACAACAGGCATTTTCAATCCCTTCCGTTGTCATGGCAAAGGTTTTCAGCTCACTGTAATGTGTTGTCGCCATGCACCGTATATTCCGGTTATGCAGGTCATTTAAAATCGCGATTGCCAGGGCAGAACCCTCCACCGGATCGGTTCCTCCCCCTAATTCATCAAACAATACCAGAGTATCCTGATCCGCATGCTTCATAATATATACGATATTGGACATATGGGAAGAAAATGTACTAAGGCTCTGCTCGATACTCTGTTCATCCCCGATATCTGCAAACACATCCCGAAACACTGAAAGTTTAGAACCCTGAAATGCAGGAATATGCAGCCCCGCCTGACCCATCAATGTAAACAAGCCAAGACTTTTCAAAGAAACTGTCTTACCTCCGGTGTTGGGACCGGTAATAATCAGCATCGTAAAATCTTCGCCCAGCCGGATATCTATCGGCACAACTGTATGCTTTTCCAAAAGCGGATGTCTTCCCTGTTTGATCACCACAATCCCTTTATCATTAAATTCCGGTTCCGTTCCGTTATAGGACTTGGCAAATGCTGCTTTTGCAAAAATGAAATCCAGTTTTGTAAGAATCTCCACATCTGCTTCAATGCTTTCTTTGGATAATGCTACCTGTTCACTCAGATTCGCCAGTATTTTTTCAATTTCCATCGCTTCCCTGGCTGCTAGTTCTTTTAATTCATTGTTGAGATTCACGACTGCCATAGGCTCAATAAAAAAGGTAGAACCGGTAGACGACTGATCATGCACCATGCCCGGAAACTGTCCCTTATATTCCGATTTTACAGGAATACAGTATCTTCCATTTCTCATGGTAACAATGGAATCTTGCAGCATGCTCTGATTAGTCTGCTTTGCAACAATGCCATTTAACACATCATGCACTTTTCCGTTGACTGCTTTCATATTCCGCCGGATATCCTTAAGTGCCGAAGATGCATCATCCGCTATCTCTTCCTCCGATATAATGCATCGGTTGATCTCCCTGGACAAATGCTCCAAAGGCATAAGGCTCTCAAAATACCCTGTCAGGGAATCCTGTCTGGCATTCACTCCTAAATTATCCTTATCCTGCATCTGCTCTCCATACTGTCTGGCATTCTCTGCCACCTTAAGAAGCTTAGCCACATCCAGTAATTCACTGATGGAAAGTGCCGCACCTACCGCTGCACGTTTCATCGCTTCCCCAACAGGATAAACTCCTGAAAAGGAAACTCCGCCCTGCTGATATACCCTTGCAAGTGCATCTCTTGTCTCTTCCTGATTCTTCTGAATCACCATCATATCCGTTGAAGGCTTTAGCTTCTCACACATACGCTTGCCGGCGGGACAGGTAGCAAAACCCGTCAACTGTTCTATAATTTTATAATATTCCAATACTCTTAATGTCCGCTTATTCATAATACTTCCTAACTTTATATATTGTTACTTTTTATCCACTAAATATACAATCCTATCTTATCACATGGACAAAAAAAATAAAAGTGGCTTCGAATAATTACCCATTTTCTAAACCACTTTTAATACATGCATTACCACTCATATCTGTGAAGCTGTCCTTCCATCTCGAAGTTTTTAAATTCGTTCTGTCTTAATGCCTCATATAACACGATTGCCACAGAATTTGATAAATTAAGAGAGCGGATATCATCTAACATCGGTATCCTTACGCAGGTATCCTTGTTCTCCAGCAAAATCTCCTCCGGTATTCCGGCACTCTCTTTCCCAAACATAATATAACAGTCTTCCTCATAATGTACATCTGTATAGGTCTGTTTTGATTTGGTCGTTGCCATATAAATTTTCGCCCTTGGATTCCTTTCCAGAAAATCCTCATAGCTTATATAGGTGGTTACATCCAATTTATCCCAGTAATCCATCCCTGCACGTTTAATCATTTTATCATTGATACGGAAGCCTAATGGCTCAATCAAATGAAGCCTGGCACCTGTCGCCACGCAGGTTCTTCCTATATTCCCTGTATTCGCCGGCATTTCCGGTTCATGAAGCACTATATTTATCATATCCTTTCCCCTTCCAAATCATTTACTTTAAAATTCTTGTTTATCTTACTAACGGGACGCTTCCATACGGTGTTGGTGGCGGACGCAGGAAAAGGGGGGCTTATGGTTTCCACGAGAGACACACTTGCGTT
>JAIDOW010000075.1 GCA_029063085.1 Lachnospiraceae bacterium | reverse complement strand
CCTATCATCTACTTGATATTTACTAAAAATCTCATTTACTCCATCCATTTCCGTTTCACTACCATTGGCATTCTCTATTGCCTGCAAAAGAGTGATAAGTCTTTGGAAATCCTTTTGCACGGTATCTTCGTCTAGTAATGGATCAAATAACGCGCCACATTTCATTGAGAAAAACATCATAATATCTTTTTTCTCATTTTTGATTACATAATAAGCAGTTTCTCCCGCTTTATCTTCCGACAGTCCATTTTTCTTTAAATATTTTACGAGAGACTCTCCCCTTTTACTCACAAAAACATCCATCAATTTTATATTGATTGGATTTGAAGATAATCTCTCGCAAACAAAGCTGTTTAAAATCTTCTCTTGCCCGGCAGTTATTCTCATAAGCCTTTATCCCTTTTAACTCAATCCAAATTGTAACAGCATCTCCCTACGTTCTCTAATCCTATCTGCATCTTTTCTAATATCATCTAGATCCATCGGATTGTCTCCATTCTCTCCTTCCGGAATCCCAATCCGTGAATTCTTCCATGCATATTCCCCGTGAGTCAGCCTGCTCAAACTCCATGAATCTTTTCCCGCATATTCCTCAAATATTTTATCCATAATATGTGCTATTCTATTGCACACTTCTGCAGATACATTTGTATAAAAAGTCTTATTACGATAAGCAACCCTGATTTCTTTTAAAATCGGACCATACTTCCAACCATAAAAAACCGCATTAAAAAGAGGTTTCCTGTCCTGAATCAAAGATTCTCTTTGAGCAAAATACATCAACTTATGCAATTTCATTTCATCGATTTCCGCTCCATATTCATCAGTATATCTATTGCAAATATATGAAGCAATATTCATTAAATCTTCCATTGTAACCTCCTTTCAATCAATAAAACACTCTCTGTCCTAATAGCATGCCACAGCTTATTAAAAATATCAGTGTTCCGCTATCTATATTGATTTTATTATATGCTATTGTAATGCACAATTCAAGTTTCCTTCTAGCCTTCATTATAAGCCCGTTCAATCAGCCCTTTTGCCCTCTCAAAGTCTTCTTTCTTCCTAACAGATACCTGTAAATCTCCTGTGCCATAATGTCCCACGTTTCGCATATCTTTCGTAAACCCTTCCTCCAGTTCTACTGTCTCCGGGTTTAATTTTAAGCGTAGTATTATCTGCTTATTATAGACTTCGATGCAGATTAAATTCTGCACCTTTTTATATGCAAGATATAATTTCAATTGATTTGCTACAATATCATCTCCCAAAGATTCTATGTAAGAACAAATATCCTCGTAAATTGTCTTCAATTCTGCCGGTATAGAACTTAGTTTTTCTAAATGTGTCTTCTGCTCATATCCTTTCTTGTTTTCTTCCGACTCGGCAGATTGAATAGGTTTTACAGACGGTGCGTTCAAATGCTCAAATAGCACCAATTCATTACCATATTTTCTATATTTCACCAACTTGATATTTTTCTGCATCTGATTAACAGCATGTAGATCATATTTTGTGAAATCATTCGCTACGCAAATTACACATGGTACTGACCAGTCAATTTCCTCTGCCGCCTCCATTCCTAATTTTTCAATGACAAGAAGTTTAAAATCCGCTTTATGATCCAAAAGCCAATCTAAATAGAAAAGTCCTTGATTAATAACATTTTCGTTACTGCTGCGCTTATATTCAAAAATCACAGGACAGTTATTTTCATCTATTCCGATACTATCCATACGACCATTGGTAATTGCATATTCACTCTTTAAAAATCGAACCCCGAAAAAAATTTCCATATTACGTTCAATCAGATTCTGGAGCTCTTTTTCCAGTAATACTTCTGATGATGCCAGTTGATGGACTCCGTCTTTAATATCAAACAACTTAATTTCTGCCATAACAGTTACTCCTTATGTTAATCATTCCGGTTCTAACCCGGTTTTTATCATAATTATAATCCTTGAGCAGTCCAATTAATCGGTCTTTATGAACACAATTCTTTTTTTATACTGCCACAATGTATCTAAAATCCTTTAATGCCTGATCACCTCCGGCAGTACTCCATCAATATCCACATAATAATGCTTAAAATTCTCGCCCTCTGTATAAACCTTCACCATCCGGTCTTTTAAAAGCGGCGCCGGATCAAATTGTAAATTCCTGCTTCTGAACGTGTGGATGTTGCCGTACATATCCTGATATCTGCATATTATCACGTAGGGATGCCGGTAGTTTACACGGACCGCATAGTTCATCGTAATCTCCGAAATCTCTGCCATAATGTACTGTCCCGAATTGATCAGCCTGTTACAACGAATCCTTTTACTGATCTCCAGACTTAAGCATATTACGCCAACAATCAAAAATATTATTCCCAATCCGCAGAAAACACCCTTGAAAATAACGGGGTCTCCCTCGATGCTTTGTGCTCCCACAAAACTTCCTACCAGTATGTATATAATCCCTATGACGGTGAAAACAATGCTTACTATCAAAAGCGCTGTCCATCCTCTTTTTGCTTTCCGTTTCTCCATGTTATCCGTTCTCCTTTGCCGGAGAGGAATCTCTTCCAAGAATATCTGTTAAGATTCCCCGTCCTCATAATACGCACGAAACGCTTCTTTTGCATAGAAATTATCCGCCACTGCTCCAAGCTCCCGGATAGAGTGCATCGCAAGCACCGGTGTTCCGATGTCCACCGTGGGAATCGTGGTCAGACTGGATAATGCCGGTCCAATCGTAGACCCGCCGACAATATCATTTCTGTTGACATACTTCTGATACGGAACCTGCGCCCGCCTGCAAGCCTCCATAAAATATGCGGCGCTGAATGCATTAGTGCTGTATCGCTGTGACGCAGAGTATTTGATGACAGGTCCTCCTCCTAATACAGGGCGATTCTCCGGATCATGCTTGTCACTGTAATTAGGGTGGACTGCATGAGCGGCGTCTGCAGAGATCGACGTCGAATTCGCTATCGCTTGGAAACAGGCATCATCCGTTAATCCCAGATTCTTGCTGATCCGCTCCAATGTGTGCGGAAGAAATCCGGAGTGAGCCCCCTGCGCAGTGGCGCTTCCAACCTCTTCATGGTCAAAAGCCGCAAACACTTTAAATTTGCTTCTGCCGTCTTCTGATTCCATCAACGCCGACAGTCCGGCATAAACCATACACAGATTATCGATTCGGGACGCAGAGGTAAACTCCTCATCTGGTCCCATGAAAATTCCCTTCTGGTACTCATACAAAAATAATTCGTAGTCAAGAATAGCAGGCTTCTCTATTCCGGTCTCACTCTGAATCAGATTCAGTAGATAATCACCTTTCTCAACTCCCTCTTCTTTCATAGATAACAAAGGAAGGATATCCGTCTGTTTATTGTATCCGCAGTTGGTATTGCATTCTTTGTTAAAATGAATGCAGAGATTCGGAATCACGCACACAGGCTTGTCGATTCTGACCAAGCGTTCCGCCAGTCTGCCGTCCTGCTCCACGATCACCCGTCCTGCCACGGCAAGAGGACGGTCAAACCATGCACTTAAAATGGCGCCGCCATAAACTTCCACATTTAGCTTCACATATCCATCCGGCGTGACCATACAGGCTCCCGGCTTAATTTTCAGGCTGGGCGAGTCAGTATGAGCGCCTATGATCCGGAATCCTTCCTGCGCTAAATCTCCGTCTCCCACTGTAAAGGCGATGATACATGAATGATTTTTTACAACAAAATACTTGCCGTCTGCCTGTAAAGACCATTGCTCCGTTTCTTTCAGTTCCTGAAAAGCATGGCTCTTAAGCATCCCGATTGCGTTTTCTACGGCGTGATACGCAGTGGGGCTGTCATTTAAATATTGCAACATGTTTTCTGAAAATTTGTGTTGTGTGGATTTGTCCATTGGGGTTGTGCTCCTTATATTTTTATTGATTTCTGTTTTGTATCTATACTATTACCTGAAAGCCCTAATAAATTTCAGCACTGTGAGTAGTGGACTGGTTTACTGTCGACATGCTTTCCCCTTATTCACAGATAAATCATACCTTCTCCGATAATATTCCATCGTCCGATAATCAAGTATGTCCTTCACCTGCTGCCTAAAGGCTTCACTGTGCGCAATTTCCGCCAGTTCATCCCTGATTGCCAGCGCATAGCCTTCCTTATCAATGAAAAAACCTTTACCGGAAGCTTTCAGATACTTAATCGGCATACTTTTTGCTTTGCTCAGATGCTGTCTGTCCGTCATATTCTTATAATCCAGATATGACATGTCTGTCACTAAATCTTTCCAGTTTGTTCCGCTGTTGAAAAACTCTTTCCAGCTTTCTAGTACTTCATCATCCGTGATCGCCAGCCGTATATTTCCATGGTTATAAAAACTGTATAGAATCGGCATTTTGTAGACCTTTTGCATATCCGTCGTCTCGATCAGTGCCAAAAATTCCCTGCCGATGCTGTGGTATACAGCCTCTTTTTCCGCAGACAATTCATGCAGTTCATATAGGAAATCCATGTACTGCCGAAACGGATTTTCTTTCGCATTTTTCATGCAATACTGATATATCTCATCTTCCATATAAGTAAAAAGTTCCATACGTGTCGGAACCTTATCGCCCAGCAATTCCTTGATTCTGTGGTATTCCAGTCTGATTCTCTCCTTGACGGATAGAGACTTTTTATCCAGCTCTTTGAAAAGATCAATGAGCCGCATATCAAAATCTACAATACAATCATCGGGATATTCAAGCTTAAAATAATCATTTGCTGTACGCTCGCCGACGCTTCTCTCTCCACTCAGGAGAAAAGGTGCACGCCCCGCCTTCTCATAATTACCAATAAAATCCAGCACATTCAGATACTCCTTGCCCCGACAGGTACGTAGTCCACGCCCTAACTGTTGCAAGAATACAATGGGAGATTCTGTCGGGCGTAAAAACATAACCATGTCAAGCGATGCAATATCCACGCCTTCATTAAACATATCCACCGAAAAGATCACTTTGATTTCCTGTTTTTTCAGCTTTTCAATGGCAATGTCCCTATCCTCTGAAAAGCTACCTTCCGCATTGCTGTATACCGCCACCGCTTCAATACCTCTGTTACAGAACTCTTTCGCCATTTCTTCTGCGTGCTGTCTGGAACAGCAGAAACCCAGTGCCCTTTCGGAGTGATATTTCATGTAATATTTGTAAATCAAGTCATATCTTCTGACGTTGCCAATGTATGTCTCATTCAATTCTTTTTCATCGTAACGCCCTTTTACAAGGTGCAGGGAAGAATAATCAGTCTCGTCGTAGATTCCGTAATAGTGGAATAGAACCAATATGCCCTTGTTAATCGCTTCTTTCAAGGAAATCTCGTAAGGTACATTATAATCACATATTTCATAAATATTCCTGCCGTCCATTCTCTCAGGCGTAGCAGTAAGCCCCAGCAAGAACTGCGGCTTAAAATAGTTCACTATTCTCTGATACTGGTCATTGACGGCGTGGTGAAATTCATCAATGACAAGATAGTCAAAATAATCCGGTTTAAAATATTTTTCTGTCAGATACTCTTCTCTTCCCAATGTAGCCACGGATGCAAAAATGACAGACTTGTCATTATCCTTTTGCTTACCCTTAAAAAATCCGTAATCATCCGACTGACGTACATTTCTAAATGACACTGCTGCCTGCTGTAGTATCTCTTCACGGTGTGCCACAAACAGAACACGCTTATAATGTGCAGAATCAAATGCCGCAAGATAGGTCTTGCCGACTCCCGTAGCCGCTTGTACCAATCCTTTGACCGCACCTTCCGCACGGCTGTTCTCCAACGCGTATAAAGCTTCTATCTGCGCTCCTCTTGGTTGGAACAAAACTGTCACTTTAGTATCAGCACTGTCGCCTGTAACGGGGCTGTCTTCTGAATCGTCATATCTTGCTAAATCTTTGGAAACCGCCGGTTTATGCCAGTTCTGAGAGTATGAAGCCAATTCCGCATCGTCAATCACGATAGAATGATGCTCAAATAAGTCAAGAAATGTCTCATAAAATAATGTAAAATTTCCGCCGTCAGCCAAACTGCTGAACCGATAATTCCACTCGATTCCGGAAGTCAACGCACTTTTGGAAATATTGGATGAACCTATGTATATTTCTCCATGATTCTCGTAATGAAAAATATATGCTTTCGGGTGAAATGAACGCGCCTTGTCATTATAGAATCTTAAATCAACCCGATTTCCCAACTCTTTCTTAATCAGACACAACGCCGAGGGCTGTGTAATTCCCAAATAATTGCCCGTGAGAATACGTATCTGAACGCCCCGGTCTAATGCTGCCCGCAAGTCTTTCAAAATCATTTTCACGCCTGATTCCATGAGGAACGAAACAATAATATCGATACTTTTTGCCTTTTGCATACTCATTTTTAACTGATAATACAAAAAGCGGCTTCTGTTCCGGTCTCCGGTCATTACATCTGTAGATTCTATCTGTAGGTGTTCGTCCTGAGATTCACTGATATTTATTTTTTCCGTAAAATCAGATTGAGCCATTGTTCCTCACCTCGTCCCGGACGTACATCAAATGTTATCCATTGTTCTTCTATCTGTAATTCCTCTATATCGCATATAAAATCTGCAAATGTTTCCTCTGTCATATCCGTGAAATATCGACCATTTCTCTCACCTGAAAAGGTTCCGTATTTGAAAGATGTGTAGATAAAGCCGTTAGGCTTTAATGCATCAGACATTTTGCGCATGACGTTCGACAATTCTGCTTTAGGTAAATGTAATATGGATGAGCATGCCCATATGCCGTCGTATTTGTTCATTTCGGATAGTTCTTGGAAAAGCATTTGACGTACTTGGATTCCGGTATAGGCAGATGCCAGTTTGCACAATTCTGTTGAACCGTCTATGGCTTCTATGCGGTAGCCTTGGTCAAGGAAAGCTTTGGTATCACGACCGGAACCGCAGCCGAAGTCTAGGATGGCGGCGGAGTGCGGTAAGTGTGATAAAAAACGCTGCCTTGTGGCGGTAAATTCTACGGTTACGGTGTTGGTGTAGAATTGGGTGGCGTTTTGGTTGTAGTAGGTTAGGGTGTTTTCCATGATGAACGTCCCTTCAATATTTTTAATAACAGTGTATTCCTTGTCGCTTATTATCATATAACATAATAATACGCTAATAAGGCATATAAAGCTACAATAAATGAAGATATAAGTGTATCATTTCAAACGACATTTTTCAACAATATATATCCGTATACTTGACTTATGCTGTAATTGTACATAAAATAAACTAAAAATAGCGAGGTAATCCATATGAGCAAATTCAAAACAGATTTATTCAAATCCGAAAATCATATTGCACTCATGAACTTATACAGAGATGAATGGAAATACCGTGACCAATGGTTTATTTCCTCATTGTGGAGACTTGTATATTTATCATTAATCATTTCTTTTCTACCTAATTTTCTATCCGCTATCAGTGTAGAAAGCGAACTAGCTTCCAGATTACCTCTGTGGGTATTTTCCATATCTGGCATTATCTGCGCCTTATTTGGTTTATATATAGGAATCGTGGAAAACAAAAAAATAACATATATTGACCGTGCTTACAGAACCATTGAGAATGAGTTGCCAGAAGAATATCAAGTTGAAAAAATCAAGAGCTCTCCTGCTAAATTACGTACAAATAATGTACTTTGTTTTACAATCTACAGCATTATTATCTTACTTTCAATCGTGAATCTGATAAGCGAATACTTTCTGTAGGAGGTAATGAGATAATAAGATAAAAAAGAAAAGGACATATAAGATGTACTCTTACTCCCCTCTTTGGCAAACAATGCAACAGCGTGGCGTTACAACATACAGTCTGGTAAACCATTATGGCATTTCCAGCCACTTAATGAGCAATTTAAGACACAATAAAAACGTCACAATGGAAACTATACACAAACTATGTCAGATTTTACATTGTACTCCAAACGACATAGTCGAAATTATACCAGATGAATCGGAGTGACGCATTATCTATTACATACCCGCTCACGTCTCAAATACTGAAAAACAATCTCCTTAGAGAGTCCCTGTTTACGATATTCCGGAATAAATACTCATTCGTGGAAAGCCCATTCAAAAACCCTGCAATTTTCCCAGTCCTTCTATCAACCGCCACCAGAAAAAGTTCCGGTGCCGTTTATTTCTAAACTCAAAGCGTTCTATAATGTCGGTGTCCGCAATATTATATTCCTGCAACAATTCTCTGACGCGCTCTTTGCCAGACTCCGATAAATCCAAGATTTTCGCCGTCGAATGTATTTTAGTCAATTACGATTTACTAATTTATGACTCACTAAAAAGAAGACCGAAGCATTACACTCCAGCCTTCTCATATTCTAATTGTCTCTATCACTTTTTACTTTTGCAGCTTTTCTATATCTCTGGTTTCTACTGTTTGGCTTGTCAGGAATCGTTCTCTCAATCAATCCCAGCTCTATCGCCGGATTTAAATAGTTTTTACGAAATGTTGGTCTATGACTAAGATTCAACATTTTCATGAGCTCTGTCGCAGATATGGTTCTATTACCCATTACTTCCAAAAGTCTTCTGATTTGTGGTTCCACATCTTGGTCGTTATCTTGGTCGTTATCTTGGTCGCTATCTTCATACTTTTGCAACATATCATGAATAACTGAAAGCATCATCTCGACAAATTGGTTGCTATTTCCCTCTTTATCCGCCCTTCCAAGAGCACTATAATATTCATCTTGCCTCATTTGTATCAGAGTCTCAATAGGCAGCCAATAAAACAACTCTTTCCATTGTCCAAGCAAAATGGTATGCCATAACCTGCCCATACGACCATTACCATCTGGTAATGGTACGTATGAATACAAAAAATATTCGTAAAGATGCATTTTTTTGATCAAAGTTGATATTTCCATTTCTATTGCGACATCTTTTGTGACATTTAGGACTTTAGAATCTAATACTTTAGCATTTCAAAGAGCAGTAAATTTCACCATAATATCTTCTCTATGAACAGTATACTCCGGATCATCTGTGCAAAGATTTTTGCATGTATCCCAAATCTTCTGAATACCTTTCATAACTCTCAAGGATAAGCACAAGAATTAGTCCATACTAAAGTAGTATAACACTTCCCTTTTAGCTCCTTTGCTATAACATTGTCTATTTCCCATAATTTTTTAGTTCTTCGATTAGTCTCCATAAATTACACCCTATGCTATCCACCAATTCATATTCATCATCAGGGAACTTTTTTGCCTGAATAACTGCTTTATCCATATAAGGCAAATATCTTCTGGCAAAATTAATACCACTTTTCCCGTGATGTGCTCTATTTGATACCTCTCTGCTCAAAAAAGTATGTTGCTCCGAAACCTTCTTATTTTCTTTAATTTTATCTAGCTGATCACCAAATTCCGCTTCTATATCAGCTAAATGCATAAGTAGCCAAAACTCAAAGCAAGGATTCGCAATATAACATTTATATCCCTTATCCCTGCAATACTTAATACATTCATACATATTAGATTCTGAATGTGTTTGCATATCTCTGTCAATCAATACGGCAAACTCATCCCTCTCATTATTATACTTTTTTAAGTATTTCCGATAATTGATATCATAGCCTATTTTCTTCAATTCAGTAGCAAATAAGTTTCTCTGTTTCTTTGGTAATTTATCAGGAGTTTCTAGGAATTGCTTTATAAAATCCATCGAAAATTGTTCCCTAAATTGTTCTGATATTTCTTGTAAAATATCATCCTCATTTTGCTCCCTAAGCCTAACATATTCTTCTAGTAGCTCTATTACCTGCTGTGGTGCACTATTCGTATCCTTCTTTCCCCTACGCAAAACCTCTACATCAACTTTTGCATTAATGCCTATTTTCACTCTATTTTTTGATAAGCCATCGAAGTATTCTTTTTCTGTCACATTTCCTTCTACGGACAAGAATACCCTTTTTTCCGGAATAATTTTCTGGGCTTCATCTTCCCGGTCATATACCGTTGATGTTAACCTGTAACGATTATACATTTAAATCCTCCAACACTTCATCATCAAATACCGGTATAGCATCGTAACGTCCCAGTAAATATTCTTTGTCTATTTTCTTATCATAACGCTCCTTGTATCGATTTAACGAATATAAATTTGAGCTATGATCCTCTTTTCTTTTTACAAACCAAATTTCATCCTGCCTGACCAAGTCCAAATCCAACAAGTTATTATCATGCGTTGTTGCAATTATTTGACTTGTATCATCTTCCGTCAATTTATAAAACAACTCAAGAAATTTCCGGGTAAGATTCGTATGAAGGCTTCTGTCAATTTCATCAATAAAAATGACTCTATTTCCATTGTGCTCATAAAATAAAGGAATAAGATCAAATAATCTTTGTGTTCCATCTGATTCATCCAAATATTCAAAAAGCTCCTGCATATTACCATGATTTTGCATCATTTTTGTCGTAATAATATTCCCTTCGGCATCTTTAAGCAAAGAATATACCTGACTATTTACCTTGAACATTACAGGTTCATCCCCTATATCATTCGAAATTCTGGCTTTTAATTTTTCAGCCTCTTCCTTCGGAATACCTTCAAAAATTTTATCAAATTCCAATTGTCCCAACTTTGATTCCACAGATTCAATACCAGTATCAAAATATTTTAAGAGTTTTGAAAAAACATCTCTGATCTGTTCATCTTCAACCATCTGGTTCAAACCGCTATATTGACTGGTCGGAAATATTATAATCATGCTTTGAAACCAAATAAAAACATCTATAATTTCAGAAAAAACTCCTTGTCTGCCATTACTTCTTTCAGCTATATCACTCAGAATGCTTTTTTTCTTCATAGACTCAGATATATTTTCACCAAAATCATCCAAATAAATTTCCCATCTCATTTTCTCTTCTGCATCTTTAATTT
The DNA here is from genome assembly GCA_029063085.1 of Lachnospiraceae bacterium. GTDB lineage: Bacteria > Bacillota > Clostridia > Lachnospirales > Lachnospiraceae > CAG-590. The sequence goes on along the minus strand of JAIDOW010000075.1, from coordinate 1,745 downwards.
TAATTTCGCTTTCAGTAAAATTTATGCCATTTTCGTCAATATCTCTATTAAAAATATAAGTCTCTGTGCCATTTTTCTCTATACGAATCAGCCATTCTGAAAGAATTTCTTTTTCTGCATAGGATATCGCAATCCCATAAGAATATTCCTTTCCCGTATGTGTTATCAACCTATACTCGAAAACTCCTGGTGTCTTATAACACTTGCCACATATTCTAAAATATTTTTTGTTTAAATCAACTTCACCCAAGCCATCTAGTATAATATCCCTTGAAAAATCAATCGCTTTAACTAAATTACTCTTTCCACTTGCGTTGGCACCATAGATAAGACCTGTTTTTAATATTTTCTTTCCATTACCATTTAAAATGTGTTCCTTATGCCTTGCCACCTTAGATGCTGCCATTGATATTGTTTGTGCAGTTTTGAATGACAAATAGTTACTGACTGAAAAGCCTATAAACATCTCTTTCTACTCTCTTTCTATTATTCTATTAATATATTTCCTATTATATTGTGAATATTTCTCTCGTGTCAATAGTTTCATGCGCATCTCTCTCCATATTTTGATTCTTATTAGAGTTTTTTTCTCTCATTACATCTTGACAGCTATCATCCCATATGTTATCTTTTACTTACAGGGACATTAGCACTCGTTTTATGCAAGTGCTAACAAAGGTAAAAAGATGGCCTTTCGGCCATCTTTCAAACTGAATCTGCATTGTGCAAATTCAACGTAGCACTTGAATCTTATCACATAAATGCAGAGAGTTCAACAGTTTCGCATTGCATTTAAGCAATTTACCTTTCCCAGTTTTATGAGGAAGGAGGAAAAATATGTCATTTGATGGAGCTCTCATTAAAGAACAAGGGGTTACCTTTGCAATTGCTGTTGTAAAACCATATGTTCTAACCAGCCCTGAAAAAGAATCCATTCGACTTGGTTTTATGCGTTATTTTGGAAATATTCCAATAATTCTTATGGCGCAGAATCAAAAAGGTATTCCGACATACGATGGCCGCAAGGATATTGTACGCTTTTTGGCAAATATACACCCATCCAGAATACCTTGGAGACACTACACAGCAACTTAAATGTAAAGGAGAAGTTTTATATGGCAAATCAACATGTAGTTCCTAATAATGGGAAATGGCAATTAAAACGAGAAAATGCAGCTCGGGCAACAAAAACTTTTGATACACAAAAAGAGGCCATTGCTTATGGCAGAGATATTGCGATACGTCAACAATCAGAACTTGTAATTCATGATCGTCATGGCCGTATTCGCGATAAGGATAGTTATGGCAATGATCCTTGTCCACCCAAAGATACTAAATTTTAAATCTCAAAAGAAAATTTGGTTGACTGGTTGAAAAAACCTTATTGCATCGTGAAATGTTACGTAAAGAACCAGCCATCACAAAGCGAGCCAGATATTCCAAGTTTGAGATGGCTGGTTTTACATAACTATCCAAATTAGATAACATTCTTCAATATAACACACAATTTTCCATATGAAAAAGATTTCTTATATGGAAGACACTCTCTTTGCCAACCTTATTCAATTTGCCGCAACACCATTCTTAGAAGTTATATACAAAGCAGTTTGCCGCTGTTACGCCGCTTTCTGCAAGCGTCCCTGTGTTACATTGCCATCTGGTAATGATACGATGGGAATCCCAAAAAGAAGCTGCCCTATGGGCAGCTCCCCGTATTTATTTTGCTTGTGCCATTGAGAATAAGG
>JAIDOW010000074.1 GCA_029063085.1 Lachnospiraceae bacterium | reverse complement strand
GAGAGAAATGGTGAGAAAACTACATATATTTATACCTATGATGCCGTTGGAAACCGGACTGCCAGAAATGAGAACGGAGAAAAGACGGAGTATACCTACAACAGCCGGAACCAGCCTGTAACGGAAACTTCTGTAGCCGGAACGGTTACCTACAGCTATGATGCAAACGGCAATCTGCTGAAGCAGTCGGGAATGACAGATACCATCTATACATATGATGCGTATAACCGTCTGACTGCATACCAGCAGGGAGAACAGAAGGAAAGCTATACCTATGATGCGGAAGGTGTCAGAAGGAGCAAGACAACAGGAACGGACAGCATTTATTTTGTATCCGATACAAGAGGGGAACTTTCCCAGACCCTTGCGGAGACAGACGGCAAAGGGAATGTCAAAGCAGAATACACGAGAGCCGACAATCTGACTGCACAGATGAGAGAAGGGGAAGTATCTTATTATCTATACGATGGTCATGGTGATGTAAGGGCATTATTAAATGAGGCAGGAAGGATTACTGATAAATACTGTTATAATGCGTATGGAGAACTTATAGAAAAAACAGGAGATACAGAAAACCACTATCTGTATACTGGAGAGTACTATGATGGAACTTCGAACTTGTATTACTTAAGGGCAAGGTATATGAATCCAGCAACAGGTAACTTCCTGACGATGGATACCTATGAGGGAAGCATATATGACCCGGATACCCTGCATAAATATCTGTATGCGAATGGGAATCCGGTAACGTATAGTGACCCAAGCGGGAATATGTTTGATTTCTCAAGTACTGCAATGGGAATGGGGATTCAAAATGTGCTGAATAATGCAGTACAGATTTCGTACAGGGGAGTTATGTGCGGATTGATCAATATGACCCTTACGGCAGTAATGGGAGGAAGCTGGGAACAGGCAAAATCTTCTTTTGTAACTGGCTTTATTCTGGGAGCGGGTATCAGTGTAGTAAGGTATTTTGCTGTAGGAGCAGAGCTTGTGACACTGGCAAGATTTTACGTGCTTTCCGCTTCTGCAAACTTTATCTTTTCAGCAACGATGACTGTGTTTGCTGTCACGAAGGGATATTCCAATCTGGCTGTTACTTTCGGTGTTATGGTGATTTTATCAATAGCGGAATGGTGCTGGGCATATGGAAACTATCTTCTGATAGATGTGTATGGTAATAATGGAAGTGCTACGATAGAGTGTAATCCGAGTGGTGAGAGTGAAAATAATCCATTAAAAAATATTGTTTATACCGATAAGGTTAAAAATCAAATGGATTTAGGTGATTACCACTCTTTCCCGGAAAGTGTTGATGAATTTGGAGGAAATGGGAAGATTACATCTATTGTAGGTGGAGATAATGTTCCGAGAACTTTAATTGAAATATCAGGAAGTTATATGGGAAAAGAAGGTGTGTTTCAATACATTATTGAACCAGATGGTATAACTTGCAACCATAGATTATTTGTTCCAGATCATTAAAAGGAGGTACAGGTATGATTAATGAAAAATATAAGATACTACCCTATGATGTAGTAGAAGCTGGACTCAACCTTGAATACATAGGAAGATTTGAATATGCGTGGAAAAAAGATGAGATAATAATAATCCTTAAGATTTTAGGAGAAAAAGGAATTCCTGTGTTAGGAGGAGATATATATAAAATTATTGATGGTAGAGTTGAAAGCACTTATGATAGTTGGTTTATAAATAATGATGGAGCTTCAGATTTTGTGGAAAGAAGTTTGGATAAAGCTATTTCTTATATTGAAAAATATGAACATATCAATGGAGACGAATATGTATACGCTCTTGTATTTTAATATAAATAAAAAGTATTTCTGACGACTATATAATAGCGAACCATGTTTACGAAATCAATCTGCTGGGAGTGTTGTCAGGTATAACCAATGCGGTGGTAACTGGACTGCTTGGCGGAAGTGATATGGATATCACAAAGGCATTTATCAGTGGGTATCTGTTTGGAGTTGCGGCAGGAATTGGGGCAGTGCTTTTAACAGCGGCAGTAACAAATGCATTACTGCTTGCCAGATTTTATGTGATTACGGCAACAGCAGGAGCAGCAATGTCCGTAGGAGCGGCTATTTATGCCATCATGACCAACAATAAGAAAGCAGCAATCGTGTATGGTGTACTGGCAGTACTGTCTATCTTCAATATGGCAGAGACATACAATTATTATTGTCAGGTGTGGTTGATTGGAGAAAAAGGGATTGCGGCATTCAGTACGGCAGATTTTAGTGTTTCTAGTAATATGAATGAAGGCAATAGTTCATCCACGGTTGATATGTATAGAGCAGTTGGTGTTGATGAGTACGAAGATATAATGTCTAATGGTAAATTGAGAGGAACAACAGGAACGCTTGCGGCTAAGCAGTTTGGAAATGACTTTGATGAAACTTTGAATTGGGCAGGAAAGTCAATTAATAATGACAAAGTTGCAATTATAAAAGTTACTATACCGAAAGAATTATATAACAGGTTAAATCATATGGAATTAGATAGTTGGGAGTTTCCTTCAGGTACAGTAACGGTAGAGCCTGAAATGTTAGAAGAGTTTAATAATTCAATTATTTCTATAGAATATGTTTATTAGAGTTTAAATTATTTGTTAAAATATACGGCAATCGTATGGGGGTATAATATGGTTATTCTTGAAGCTGAAATTGAATTACAAAATATTTATAATTCTGCTCAATCTTTTCAGAATGCACATATCAGATTAGCAATATCATTTGATGGTCATACGGTACATGAATCTATGATATCTTCAAAAAATGGTAGTGATATTTGTTTTGAAAGAGGACAGAAGGTAATTATTACAATTCCAACAGGAGAATGTTCTTTGAACTATATAGAAGAGAATAAAAGGATTGATTTATATTGTGGGAAAAAGATTGGATATGGTTTTGTTAAACATATAAGAGAGGTATATATTGAATATGAAAATTTAAAATTGCTTAATAA
>JAIDOW010000073.1 GCA_029063085.1 Lachnospiraceae bacterium | reverse complement strand
TTTTTTAGGTATGATGATACTATATCTTAGTTTTATTTTCGATCATTTGTCACACTCCTAAAATGATTTCATATTTAGATACAAATTTTAGGAGGAATTTTTTATGAGATTTAAACTTATAATAGGACTGTTTTTTTGTATAAGCATACTGATGGGCTGTATGGGACAGGAGGACGTGGTGATGACTGCTGACACGGAATCCCTGATTACGGAGGAAGTGCAGGAAACAGTTTCATCAAAAGAGCAGACGGCTCAATCAGAGGAGATTTATGTATATGTCTGTGGATATGTGAAGCAGCCGGGTGTATACTGTCTGACTGAAGAATCCAGAATCTGTGATGCTTTACTGCTTGCAGGAGGTGTTCTGGAGGATGGAAATGCAGAGGCTTTGAATCAGGCAGAACATGTGACGGATGGACAGACATTATATGTTCCGGGAATTGGAGAAAATATCCGAGCTGAGTCTGCCTCGGAAGAAGATGGGCTGCTCAATATTAATACGGCTGTAAAAGAAGATTTTATGGCATTGCCGGGAATTGGAGAATCAAAGGCAGTTGCCATCATTCAATACAGGCAGGAGCATGGAAGTTTTGAATCTATCGAAGAATTGATGGAGATTCCTGGCATTAAGGAAGGTGTATTTAATAAAATAAAAGACAAGATAAAGATATAATGATAACAGAATAGAAAGAAACATGGAAACTTGCTATATAAAACCGTCACAAAATAGAGGAGATTTGGAATGAAAAAGGTATTGGTAGTAGATGATGAAAAATTAATTGTAAAAGGTATCAAATTTTCCCTGGAACAGGATGAGATGGTGGTAACTGCTGCCTATGATGGAGAAGAAGCACTGGAACTGGCGAAAAATAATGATTTTGATATCATTCTTCTGGATGTTATGCTTCCCGGATTATCTGGTTTTGAAGTGTGTCAGGCGATTAGGGAATTTTCGGACGTGCCGATTATTATGCTGACAGCAAAAGGGGAGGATATGGATAAAATACTGGGCCTGGAATATGGTGCAGATGATTACATTACCAAACCGTTTAATATTTTGGAAGTAAAAGCAAGAATCAAGGCGATAATCCGCAGGAATCAGAAAAAAGTTCCTGTTGCCGATAATCCCAAAACCCTGATAGAAGGAGAATTGAAGATAGAGATGGACAGCCGGAGAGTATCTCTGGCAGGAAAAGAGATTAATCTTACAGCGAAGGAATTCAATATTCTGACATTGCTGCTTTTTCATCCCAATAAAGTATATTCCAGAGATGATTTGTTAAAGGAGGTCTGGGGCAGTGATGCCTTAGGAGACGGAAGAACGGTAGATGTCCATGTAAGAAGGCTGCGGGAGAAGATAGAATCCAATCCGGGGGATCCAAAATATATTCAGACAAAGTGGGGAGTGGGTTACTATTTTAAGAAATAAGATAAAATCTAATCCACTCCGAAGTCTTAAGGTCGTTGTTTTTATTTCCTTTTTTCTGCTGGCATTGCTTTCCATGTTTACATTTAACCTGCTGTTGCAAAAGTCTTACAATGATAAGACGATTGAAGAGAAACTTTTACTGGTACAGAACCAGTGCAGCATTTTGGGAAATCAGATTTTGGTAAATCAGTTTACTATTGATGCATTACAGAGTAATCTGAATGTAGAGATTGACCAGCTTGCTAATGTTTGGGAAGGCAGGATTTTGGTCATTGATTCCAGTTACAGGATTGTAAAAGATACCTATACCATTGACCAGAATAATTATATTATTTACGATGAAGTTGTAAAGGTAATGCGTGGTGAGAAGGATAAAAATATCCGGATGGTGGATGACTATGCAGAAATTATCATACCAATTGTCAACGTGGATAGAACAGTGAATGGTGCCATGATCGCCATGGTTTCACTTAAGGATATTGAGAATACCAATGCGTATATTTCCATGCAGGCAGATGTATTGATTTTGCTGTTCTCGCTAATGGCTTTTGTGGCAGCATTTATTATATGTAACGTCAGTGTATATGATATAAACCGGCTGAATATGCAGATTTCAGGATTGAGTGAAGGGCAGCTGGAAGATTTAAAGGTGAAAAGCCGTTATAATGAATTGTCCAGATTGACAGATTCCTTTAATGTGTTGCTGGATAAGATGCAGGTGCTGGAAGATTCCAGACAGGAGTTTGTTTCCAATGTATCCCATGAACTGAAAACGCCTATTACATCTATGAAAGTGCTGGCAGATTCTTTGCTGATGCAGGAAGAGGTGCCAAATGAAATGTACCGGGAATTTATGACAGACATGGTGGAAGAGATTGACCGTGAGAGTAAGATTATTAATGATCTGCTGACGTTGGTCAAGATGGATAAGAAAGCATCGGGATTAAATGTTGAACCGGTTAATATTAATATTTTGCTGGAATTATTGTTAAAAAGGATAAAGCCCCTGGCTGCAAAGCGTAATATTGAGGTAGTCTTTGAAAGCTTTCGGGAAGTGGTCGGAGAAGTAGATGAGGTTAAGATGTCACTGGCGTTTTCCAATCTGATAGAAAATGCAGTTAAATATAATAATGATGGCGGAAATGTTCATGTATCATTAAATGCAGATCATAAATTTTTTTATGTCAAAGTGCAGGATGATGGCGTGGGAATACCGGAGGAATGCCAGGCTCAGGTTTTTGAACGGTTTTATCGTGTGGATAAAGCAAGAAGCAGGGAAACAGGAGGTACTGGTTTAGGACTTGCGATTACCAGAAATGCAGTCTTAATGCATAAAGGGGCGATTAAGCTTTATTCAGAACCGGGAGAAGGAACAACCTTTACGGTAAGAATTCCTCTCAAATATGTTAGTTAGGTGAAGAAAATGAAAAAAATAAGATTATGTTTCCTGATACTTGCTGTCATGCTTCTTGCTGCCTGTGGAAAAGTGGAAAGCGGGGAAAGTGATAAGAAAGCGTTGGGGGAAAACCAGATATATATATATTATGTTAATTTCGATAAGACAGGAATTGTTCCCGAAGTCTATACCATAGACCGGGAAGAACCGTTGACTGATACAGTTTCTAAAATAATCAATAATCTTTTTGATGTAGAGGCAACAGAGAGAATTCAATCACCGATACCGGATGGTTTAACTTATCTTGGTTCTGTGCTTGGAGAGAAGTCAGGAAGGCTGGAAGTGTCCTTTAATATTGTTTATGATGCCATAAACGCAGATACCCTTCTTTTTTTTAAAGCCAGTATTGTTAAGACTCTGTTACAGTTGGAGGATGTCAATTCCATTTCACTTTCTTTGACAGATGTCGCGAGTACCAATGAGGACACAGCGACGGTAACGGAAAATTTTGATCAGGATTCCTTTACGATGTCATTTGGCAACGAGAGTGGATATAAGCAAAAAGGAGCAATTGTATTATATTTTGCAAGCCAGTCGGGAGAAGCATTAAAAGAATACCGTAAAGCTGTGGAGATTTCCAATACAACTTCCTTAGACAGACTGGTGATAGAATCTTTAATTGAGGGACCAGGAACAGAAGAATATACTGCTACGATTCCAAAGTCAACGACAATACGTAATATTTTGGTGAAGGATGGAATCTGTTATGTGGATTTAAGTGATGAATTTTATAATGCGGATAATCCGTTAAAAAATGATATCATTATATATTCTATTGTAAATTCTCTGGTAGAATTGCCAACAGTTTCCAAGGTGCAATTTTTGAGAAATGGGGAGAAGCAGGAATTTTTCAGAGAGACATTGCCTTTTGATGGTATTTTTGAGCGGAATCTGGATTTGATAGAACAGGAGGAGGCAGAAGAATAATTGAACAGACCTGTACTTTATTGGGCAATCTTGTTCATGCTTGGAGAAGTACTATGCAGGATCTTACCGATAGGTTTGACAGGTGTTTTAATGGCAGGGATAATGGCTGGGGTACTTCCGGTTATATTATTAAAGAAGAATAAAACGATCATCTTACTGGGAAGTGTATTTTTCTTATTCGGAGCTGCCCGCTTGCTTTATATGCAGGAATGTCTGGAGTTTTGCAGGATGCCTGACGGAAAAAAAGTGTTTTTTTGCGGCAGGGTGGAAAAGAGGGAGGAATCCGGCAGTAGAAATAAATATATAATCAAAAGTTCTGTGATAGAGGGTAAAAGCCTTTCTATATCTATTATTCTGGAAACGGATCAGGAGTTTATCCTTGGAAGTGTAATAACCGGAACCGGAGAAGTAAAGACGTTTTCAAAGGCTTCCAATCCGGGAGGTTATGATGAGGAGAGTTATCAATATGGAAAAGGCATTTTTCTTTCCCTAAACAATGTGGCGATTCATAAAAAGGAGTCCGTCATGATTCCGATAAGGGAGTGGCTCTACCGGATAAGGAAAAAACTGGGCGGGATTTATGATAAGGTGTTTGAAATAAAAGATTCTTCCCTGGCAAAAGCAATGGTATTGGGTGATAAGGAGGAGATGGATAAAGACATTAAAAATCTTTATCAAAGAAATGGAATTGCGCATCTTATCGCTATTTCCGGTCTTCATATTGCAATGATCGGAGGAACGCTTTACCGTATTTTAAGGAAAATATCCGGGAGTTTTTTGGCAGCCGCAGGAGCAGGAATCTTTTTTATTTTATTGTATGGTATTATGACAGGACTTTCAGGTGCAACCTTGCGGGCAGTCGTTATGCTGATACTTTCTATGGGTGCGGATGTCAGTGGAAGATGTTATGACATGATAACCGCAATAGCTACGGCTTTACTTGTTATGCTTATGATAAATCCATATCAGATTACGCAGGTGGGTTTTTTATTATCTTTTGGAGCTGTGATCGGGATTGCTGTCGTGAATCCGGTATGGAAGCAGATATTTGGAAAGTTTTCTTATTTTGGGGAAGGGCTGGCAGTCAGCATCAGTGTGCAGATAACTCTGTTCCCAATCCTGTTATATTATTTTTATGAAGTGCCGCTATACGGAGTTTTTTTAAATATAGTAGTCGTACCCGTTATGAGCCTGCTGCTGGCTCTGCTGATCGGGGCGGGAATAACAGGATGTTTTTTCCTGGATGGGGCATATCTGTTTGCGAAGCCGGCACAGATGATATTTCGATTGTATGAGCAGTTATGCGAATGGAGCGAACAGTTGCCATTTCATACAATCTGTACCGGAAGACCCACTGTAATCTGGATAGCCGTTTATTATGGGATACTTGCGGTTTTTCTGATAGCTGCCTGTAGGAAGAAGCGGAAAGTAGTAGGTCTTACAGCAGTCTGTTTTTGTCTTTTGCTAGGCAGTCTGTATCTTCCCGGAAAACTTAAAATCTGTATGTTTGATGTAGGACAGGGAGATGGCATTTATATTCGTACACCGGACAGAAAGCATATTCTGATTGATGGGGGAAGTAGTTCCAAGCAGAATGTGGGAACCTACATATTAAAAAGCGGAATGAAATATCATGGTGCGAAAGCTTTGGATTATGTGTTTGTCACTCATAGTGACAGTGACCATTATAGTGGAATTTTAGAGCTTTTGGAGGATGATAAGGTTATTATTAAAAATTTTGTCCTGCCTGCGATTGCCAATCCAGACAGTGCGTTTTGTTCTCTGGAGAAAAAAGCACAAGAGAAAGGGTGCCATATTTATTATATAAAAACAGGAGACAGACTTTCTGTGGGAGATGTTGAATTTTACTGTCTAAACCCGGGGAAACAGGGATACGAAGATAAGAATCAGGGAAGTATTGTTTTATGGCTTACTTATCATAATTTTGATATGTTGTTTACTGGAGATATGGATGAGGTGATAGAAAAAGAGATTGCAGATAAAATGGCAGGCAGTATAGAAGTTCTTAAGGTTGCACATCACGGGTCGGCAACATCTTCCAGTGAGGAGTTTTTAAAACATTTTTCGCCTGATACGGCCTGTATTTCTGTCGGGGAGAGAAACCAATATGGCCATCCTGCGAAGGATGTTATGAAGCGTCTTGGGCAGTATTGCAAAAATATTTATTTGACAAAGGATAACGGAGCGATTACCATAGATACAGATGGGGAAAAGTACCGGATAGAAACGTACATAAAAGATTGAGAGAGCAGATATGAAAAATATTAATCAAGATATCGAGACAAATAAAATAAAGCAGTTTTACCTGCTGTTTGGTGCGGAGGATTATCTGAAACGGCAGTATAAGGATAAATTGGTAAAGGCATTGGTCGATCCGGATGATAATATGAATCTGAATTACTTTGAGGGGAATGGGATTCCTGTTCAGAATGTGCTGGATATCGGAGAAACCCTTCCATTTTTTTCGGATCACAGAGTGATCGTGCTGGAAAACAGTGGTTTGTTAAAAAAGACGCCGGAGGATTTTGAAAAACATCTGGCAGCATTTCCTGAATCTACTTATATGATATTTGTGGAAAAGGATGTAGACAAACGCAACCGTTTGTTTAAATGGATAGGAAAAAACGGTTATGTATCAGAGATGAACACTCCGGATGAAAAAATGCTGATTTCCTGGGTAAAAGGATTGTGCAGGTCAGAAGGAAAACAGATTGATGAAGCTGCCGTTTTTTATTTTGTGGAGCATATGGGAACGGATATGCTGCTCCTAAAAAATGAACTGGAAAAGCTGTTTTGTTACCGGCTGGAAGGAAAGCAGATTACAGTGGAGGATATTAAGGAAGTATGTGTAAGCCAGGCAGCGGATAAAATGTTTGATATGTTAGACGCCATTGGCAATCATAATCAGGACAAGGCATTGCTGTTATACCATGATCTTCTGGCATTGAAGGAACCAGCTATGCGGGTATTGTATATGCTGACCAGACATTTTCATATTTTAATGCAGATTTCGGAATTGTCTAATATAGGGAAGGATAATAAGCAGATTGCTTCTGCTTGTGGAATTCCACCGTTCAGTGTAAAAAAATATGCAGCACAGGCAGGCAAATATTCTTATGAAACGTTAAAAAAGATGGTGGGAAAATGCCAGGAAACGGATCAGGGCATTAAGACAGGACAGATATCGGACATTGTGGGAGTGGAACTGCTGATTGTTGAATTCAGCACCCCATAGGACGTTTTAGAGGGATTTTTTATAAAATAAAAAAGGACTGTGGGTTAATCAGTCCTTTTTGAATGCAAAAATATATATTCTCTTAAGCCATTTTATTAACAGTAGCAGCCAGACGAGAAATCTTTCTAGAAGCGGTATTCTTGTGCAGGATTCCCTTAGCAGCAGCCTTGCTAAGTTCAGATGTACAAACCTTTAACTGAGCTTCAGCAGCAGCCTTATCGTTAGCAGCTACAGCAGCATCAAACTTCTTGATGATAGTTTTTAATTTAGACTTTGCCATCTTGTTTCTTAAAGTTTTTGTTTCGATAACTTTGATTCTCTTCTTTGCAGATTTGATATTAGCCAAATCAGACACCTCCATTGCATAATAATATTTATTGTTTATTTTTATGGTTTTACATTAAAACCGGACACGGACAATCTAATGTAAACATACTCACTTATAATACTCAAAGTTTTCCCCTTTGTCAATTATTTTTTTATAAATTCTTGTTTAGCTTACTAGGGACGCTTTCAACATGAGGGGTTGGTGGAGTCCGCTGTGGAGAAATACTTGCTGTTCTCGTTCGTCCCCGCTTGCGCTCCTTCGCACACATAGCGGTACTAAACTCTTGGACGTCTGTGACATCCAATCGTTAAGTACCGATGGGTGCGAAAGTCCTACCGAGAAACAGCAAAGTATTTCCCCACAGCTTAGACTTTTCAAAAGCTCATGTTGAAAGCTGTTTTTTGGTAGAATCAACACAAGAATTTATTTGCCTCCGGTGGGGCAGGGGATATTTGTTCTGGGCTGAAGGTAATCTCTTATCAAATATTGCTTTTCTTACCGGATGGTAATAAATAATATTTTAAAGTCCAATAACTAACCAGTCACATAGTACCAGCTGTGCCGCCCGCAGGGCAGAAATTCTTGTATATTGTATCAGGAAACAGCTTCCATACGACGGTATCGGTACACAGCAGGAAAAGGGGGCTTATGGTTATCCTAAGAGAGACCCGTCTGAAAACGTCGGTACTTAGAGGGTAGCCTGCTTGCAGGATAGCCTCTTATGTACCGCTACGTTGAAGTTAGAACGCAAGTGTGTCTCTCGTGGAAACCATAAGCCCCCTTTTCCTGCGTCCGCCACCAACACCGTATGGAAGCGTCCCTCTTAAGATAAACAAGAATTTAATAAAGAAGATAGTGTATAAGGAGGGGGAAAACGGTCAATATTTATAGATATAAAAATACCTTATTGTGGTAAGAAAATTTTAATGGGATGCAAGTGGAAGGAGATATCTATATGCGTGGCAGAACAGACCTTGCGGTAGAGATGAAAGAAGATTTACAAAGTGATGAACCGATAAAAGGCGTACATGTAATGACAAAAAATAATGGAGATACAGATATAAAAGAAGTGCGCATCGTAGTGGAAAATGATGAGGGTGCCATGAATTTGGGAAAACCGATCGGAACTTATATTACGTTGGAAAGCGAGCAGTTAAGACAGCATGATGAGGGATTTCATCAGCCAATGATGGAGGTGCTTTCAAGACATTTAAGACAGTTTATCGGGAACAAAAAAAAGATTATGGTGGCAGGACTTGGAAATAGAGAAGTGACTCCGGATGCACTGGGCCCCTTTGTGATTGATAATCTGTATGTGACAAGACATTTATTAAAAGAAGGAATTATTTCCAAGAGCGTGGAAATTAGTGCGATTGCACCGGGGGTGATGGCACAGACGGGGATGGAGTCTTTAACGATTTTAAATGCACTGGTCAAAGAGATAAAACCGGAACTTTTAATTGTAATCGATGCTTTGGCCGCAAGGGAATCTGACCGGTTAAATAAGACTATTCAGCTGGCAGATACCGGAATTACTCCGGGTTCGGGAGTAGGAAATCACAGAAAGGCGATAAATGAAGAAAATGTCGGTGTGCCCGTTCTGGCAATTGGTGTGCCGACTGTGATAGCAGTGCCTACCATTGTAAATGATGCAATGGAAGTTATGGTTGCGGCTATCGGAAAACAGGCTACTAAAAATGTGCTGAAAAAATTTAATGAGGAGGAGAGATATCAGCTTGCCTGCGAAATGGTTACCCCCTATCTGGAAAATATGTTTGTAACGCCAAAAGATATAGATGAAGCCGTGAAGAGGATCAGTTATACAATTTCGGAAGCAATCAATCAGGCAGCATTAGCATAGAAATGAAAATGCGGAATAGAATGTTAGTATGAAAAATTATCATTATCTGGATTCCGCAAAAAAACTGAATAGAAAGAGACTGGCAGTGGCAGCCGTTATGATTGCATGGTTTTTATTTATGGAACCGTTTTCTAAGGAGTCGGACTGGTTTTTGAGAGCTACTGCACAAATAATACCACTTCTGGCTTTTGAGACACAATACGGAAATCCGTCTGTGGATTATGCTGCCGGTTATGAAGTGCCGGACTGGTTTTTTGAGGATGAGAATGAGGAACCGGTAGGTGGTGACAGTGTCATGGCAGAGCAGGAACAGGAGGCAGTCCCCCCTGACCCTGTGACAACCTTGGCAGATGGAACAAATGGGACAACATATAGCAGGGAACAACTGGAAAAACCGGAATTTTTATTGAATAAAATTTTTGTGGTGGATAGCAATACGAGTATGACGGCAGAGGAACTGGATATTAAGAATCTGCTGGATGTGGATTTATCGGTTGAAGGTATAAAAAACGGAGGAGTGGAGGGTAATAATGAATATAAAGTTTTAATATACCATACCCATGGCTCAGAGAGTTTTGCCGACAGCAGGGAGGGGGTAAAGGAGGACACGATCATAGGTGTAGGAAGTTATCTAGCCGAGATTCTTAGAAAAGAGTATGGTATCTCAGTATACCATGATGAAACGGCATATGACATGATAGACGGAGTGCTTGACCGAAGTAAGGCCTATGAAAATGCGTATGCAAACGTAACAAAAATTTTACAGGAAAATCCTTCGATAGAAGTGGTCATTGATTTACATAGGGACGGAGTGAATGAAGAAACACATCTGGTAACAGAGGTGAACGGAAAACCTACTGCCAAAATTATGTTTCTAAATGGAGTGAGCCGGTCGAATATGAACGGAGAAATCGAATATTTGAAAAATCCTAATAAACTGACAAATCTTTCCTTTAGTTTTCAAATGTATCTGGCAGGAAAAGAGCATTATGGTGATTACATAAGGAAAATATATGTGAGAAGTCTGCGGTATAATCTTCATTTAATGCCGAGAGCTGCTCTGATTGAAGCCGGGGCACAAAATAACACGGTGCAGGAGGAGAAGAATGCGATGGAACCGCTGGCTGCAATCCTTGATAAAGTGTTGAGTAAAAAGGAATAATGTGGTATACTATATACACTTGAGGATACACAGAACAGGAGAAAAAAGATGGCACATTTAGACCAGAGTAAGATTCGCAATTTTTGTATTATCGCCCATATTGACCATGGGAAGTCGACCCTGGCGGACAGGATCATTGAGAGAACAGGATTATTGACCGACCGGGAGATGCAGGCACAGGTTCTTGACAATATGGAACTGGAAAGAGAACGCGGTATTACCATTAAGGCACAGGCGGTACGTATTGTTTATAAGGCACAGGATGGAGAAGAATATATCTTTAATCTGATTGATACTCCGGGACATGTGGATTTTAATTATGAGGTATCCAGAAGTCTTGCGGCCTGTGAGGGAGCGATACTGGTAGTGGATGCTGCCCAGGGTATTGAGGCACAGACTTTGGCGAATGTATATCTGGCAATAGATAATGATCTGGATGTTATGCCAGTGATCAATAAGATAGATTTACCAAGTGCAGATCCAGATCGGGTAATGAATGAAATTGAGGATGTAATTGGGATCGAGGCACAGGATGCTCCGAGAATTTCTGCGAAGACTGGGCTTAATATTGATGAGGTATTGGAACAGATTGTGACAAAGATTCCCGCCCCTTCCGGTGATGTGGAAGCTCCGCTTAAAGCACTTATTTTTGACAGCAAGTATGATGCATATAAGGGCGTTATAATTTTTTGCCGTTTGTTTGACGGTTCTGTAAAGAAGGGAAGTACTATCAAAATGATGGCCACTGGAGCAACAGTTGAGGTCGTGGAGGTTGGGATTTTCGGTGCAGGTCAGTTTATTCCGCAGGATGAGTTATCTGCGGGGATGGTAGGTTATATTACGGCAAGTTTAAAAGATGTGAAAGATACACAGGTAGGAGATACGGTGACGGATGCAGGGAATCCCTGTGCTGAGGCATTATCTGGCTATAAAAAAGCGAATCCAATGGTGTATTGTGGCCTTTATCCGGCGGATGGAGCGAAATACCCTGATCTCAGAGATGCGTTAGAAAAGCTTCAGTTGAATGATGCCGCACTTAGTTATGAAGCAGAGACTTCCATTGCGTTGGGATTTGGGTTCCGATGTGGTTTTCTGGGTCTGCTGCATTTAGAGATCATTCAGGAACGTTTGGAGAGGGAATATAATCTGGATTTAGTGACGACGGCACCAGGTGTTGTGTATCGTGTTTACAAGACAGACAAAGAGATGATAGAACTAACTAATCCGTCTAATCTTCCGGACCCTTCTCAGATTGACTATATGGAAGAACCTTTTGTTGCGGCAGAGATTATGGTGACAAAGGATTATGTGGGTGCAATTATGCAGCTTTGCCAGGAACGGCGGGGGGTGTATAAGAGTATGGAATATATGGAGGAGAGCAGGGCACTTTTGAAATATGACCTGCCACTTAATGAGATTATTTATGATTTCTTTGATGCATTAAAATCCCGTTCAAGAGGGTATGCATCTTTTGATTATGAATTAAATGGTTATGTAAGGTCTAATCTTGTAAAACTGGATATTTTGATTAATAAAGAAGAGGTGGATGCACTTTCTTTTATCGTACATGCAGATACTGCTTATGAGAGAGGGCGCAGGATGTGTGAAAAGCTGAAAGGGGAAATACCGAGACATTTATTTGAAATACCGATTCAGGCAGCAATTGGAAGCAAGATTATTGCCAGAGAAACCGTAAAGGCTTTGCGCAAAGATGTTCTTGCCAAGTGTTATGGCGGTGATATTTCCAGAAAGAAGAAACTTCTTGAAAAACAAAAAGAGGGGAAAAAGCGTATGCGCCAGATTGGGAACGTAGAGATTCCTCAGAAAGCATTTATGAGCGTATTAAAATTAGATGACGAATAACGAATTAGCACTAAAGCAAATTGGTTACAAGAGACAGGGGAATTAAAATGGAGCCGGAAGTAAGGGATTTAAGTTTATATGTACATATTCCATTTTGTAAATCAAAATGTCTGTATTGTGATTTCCTGTCTTTTAGCGGATATGGATATGAAAGACAGAAGCAATATGTATCTGCACTTTGTAAAGAGATAGAGGCTTACAGTTCGATTGCTGGGGAATATGTGTTACAGACTGTTTTTATTGGGGGAGGTACACCGTCTTATATGGATGTCTCACTGATAGAGCAGATTATTCAGACGATTGATAAGGTTTTTGTAATAGACAAAAGAGCGGAAATTACAATTGAGGGCAATCCGGACAGCCTGACAAGGGAAAAGCTTGAGGAGTATCGCCGGCTGGGGATTAATCGGCTGAGTATTGGATTACAGAGCACCAATGATGATATGTTAAAGATACTGGGGAGGGTGCATAATTATGACCAGTTTATAGCTGCATATAATAGTGCGAGGCAGGCAGGGTTTAATAATATCAATGTTGACCTGATGTCAGGACTCCCAAAAGAGAGTGTGGAATCCTATATTCATACACTGGCAAAAGTGGTAAAAATGCAGCCGGAGCATATTTCAGCATACAGCCTGATCATAGAAGAGGGGACACCTTTTAGTGAGGATGGGGAACTGTTAAAAGAACTTCCATCAGAAGAAGTGGACAGACTTTTGTATGCAAGGACGAAAACACTTTTGCAAAACAGCGGATATTCCCGTTATGAGATTTCCAATTACGCAAGGACTGGTTTTGAATGCCGGCATAATATCGTGTATTGGACTGGTGGGGAATATCTGGGAGTGGGACTGGGGGCTTCCTCTTATCTGAATGTAAGGTTTCCAGATAACCGGTATCAGAAAGTAAGGTTTCATGGAGTGGAGAATTTGGAAGAATATATCGGGCGTTTTTCCCAGTGTGGAAGCATGCAGGAAGATGAATATACGGAAATGTTTCGGATGCTTGGAAGAACTGAGGATGCTATATATGAAGAAGATGTATATGGAGAAAATATCCTTTCCGAGTTTATTAGGGATTATTATAAAGACCTGCATATCCTTAAGCGTAAAGAGGAGATGGAAGAATTCATGTTTTTGGGTTTTAGAATGTTAAAAGGGATTTCCAAGACAGAATTCAAAGAACGGTTTGGAGTTACGGCAGAAAGTGTTTATGGAAAAGTGATAGATAAGTATATTGATATGGGTATGCTTATAGAACGAGAAGACAGTATATATTTAAGCGATGCAGGACTCGATGTCAGCAATGTGATAATGGCAGAATTTATGCTATAGATATTTTGGTTGATAATAGTGTTTGTTGGATGTATCATATGAATACAGGCTGTAGAGGAAAATGGAGCTGTTGCAGCCTTGATTTTGAAACTGGATGTCAAGAGAGGATATTGTCATGTTAAACAAATATTTAACAATGTTAAGGGAAGATATTGGCAATGCCATGTCAAAAAGATGTGGACTGGATGAACTGAATAATCTGCTGATGCTGGTAGGCTTTATTTTTATTGTGATTGCCCTGTTTACAAGAAACTGGATTTTCACATTGGTAGGAGCAGTTTTTGTAGTGCTTTGCTATATGCGGGTATTTTCTAAAAAACTGGATAAGAGGAGCAGGGAAAATGCTTTTTATATGCGGTACATGGGAAGCGTTGTGGTATATTGTCAGTATTTAAAGTTATGTGTGAAGATGAAGATAAAGACTTTACGGGATACAGAGTATGCATATTTTGTATGCAGTACCTGTAAGCAGATAATCCGTATACCAAAAGGAAGAAATAAAGTCAATATCCGCTGCCCGAAGTGCAGCCAGACATTTATTAAACGGACGTGAAGTTTATGATGAAATCTATTTCCTGATGGAAGGGAAACGATATATAAAAAATATAAGGAGGAGTAATTTATGGATGATGAGGTAAGAAGGTGGGGAACTGGCAATAGTGTTTTGATGGTATCCCATAAGAGCAGGAGGTCAAAGGTGTATAGGATTCTCAGTATGGTACTGGTAGCCTTAATGGTATTGGTACAGCCGTTGGAATCTTTTGCTGCCAGTGTATCGACATACAGGGTTACGTTTTATGATTCAATAAAAAAAGATCCAGAGGAAGGTCATGAAATTAACAACCGGTATTGTCATTTTACGGAGATGATGGATGAGGGTTCCGAATTGCCAAAGCTGGAGGAACCTTATATGGAAGGATATCATTTTTTAGGGTGGTATAAAAGTGAGGCAAAACCATGGTCTTATCCATCTGGTGAACCGTATAATCTGGATCAGCCTGTAACAAATGATTTAATGCTATATGCGAATTATTGGGTAGAAAGAACAGATGCAAATACAATAACTTTAACAGATGGTTATTCAGATACTATATTGTTGAAAAAGTTAAATGCTAGTGTGAGAGATGAGAAAATATATTTTAAGTTTACACCAGAGGTAACTGATAAATACAAATTTGCATTTGATACAAGTGCTATTAGTTATCAGTTTTTTGGTGATAATTATGTGGAGAATGCAAAGGCAGCGGGGAAAACTGCTAAATATTGGGAAGGTGAATTGGAGGCAGGCAAAACATACTACTGGAGTCTCTGGTTTGTACCTTCGGCAAGTAGTAAAGCAACGGAATGGAATACACCTATAACGTTTCAGGCTGTCACAACATCTGTGCCCAAGAAAGAGATTAATAAGTTGACCATAACGCCAGATACCCTGTCTAATCATGTATATACTGGAAGTGAGATTATACCGTCAGAAAAGATAACGGTTAAAGACGGGGATAAGACTTTGACAGAGGGAGTAGATTATCAACTGGTATATAAAAATAATATTAATGTCAGCACGAGTGCAAATAAGGCTGCTGTAACTATTCAGGCAATAGACAGTTCCGAGTATACAGGTTCTTTTACGAAATTTTTTTGGATTACGAAGGCAGCGAAACCTTCCAATACACCGAATACATATATGGAAGCTGATTATAATGTAAAAACGGTTGGCGATGTGACACTGCCTGACGGATGGATCTGGCAGGAGGCAGACAGAACAAAGGCTCTGGTTTCTGAAGAGATGGTTACGGCTATAGCAGAATATACAGGTTCGGATAAGGCTAATTACACTACAATTACTGTTTCTATAGATATCATGAGAAAACCTGTGGTAATCACTGATTTTACTTTAAATGAAGCCAATAAGGCTCTTAAAACCGGTGAAGGTTTTAAACTTGAAATTTCCAGCATAACACCGTCAGATGCGGAAGAATTTTCGGTGAACTGGCAGAATATATGGAGCAGTAATGATACAAAAGTTGCTACAGTTGATAAAGACGGTAATGTAACAGCAGTATCAACCGGAACAGCGGTGATTACGGCGAAGATTAACAGTATTTCCAGAACCTGTACGGTGAAGGTGACGAATCCTGTGACAGATTTTTACCTGGATAAGGAGGAGTTGTCGTTAAAAGGCGGTGAGATTTGGAAGCTGACTCCTGTTACGACGCCGGCAAATCCGGATACCTATACCGTAATGTGGAGCAGCAGTGATTCCGGTGTTGCAACGGTAGATAATACCGGTGTTGTAAAAGCGGCAGGAACCGGAACGGCTGTAATTACAGCGGTCATCAATGGTATTTCGAAAATTTGTACGGTGACAGTGGCGAATCCGCTTACTGGATTTACATTGAATAAGGAGACTGTGACGCTGACAGCGGGTAACTCGGAGACAATCTATATTGCATCTACAACACCGGCAAATCCGGATGCCTATACTGTAACATATAGCAGCAGTGACTCTTCGGTTGCGGATGTTTTGAATGGAAAGATTACGGCAAAAAATGCGGGAACGGTTACCATTTCGGCTAAGATTCATAATGGAACAGAGGAGATTGTAAATACCTGTATGGTGACTGTGACAGCTCCTACGTCGGAGAATTTAACGGGGATTCAGGTTATACCGGAGCATATGGATTTGAAGGCAGGACAACAGGAGGCAATTACGGTCATACCTGAACCGTCAGGAGCGGTAATTGGCAATATAGAATATGGTTTAAGCAATCAGGAAGGAATTGTGGAAGTAAATGCTGATACAGGAATTGTAACAGCAAAAAAGACAGGAACAGTAGAGATAACGGTAAGAGCAGGTGGATTTGAAAAAACATGTACAGTAACGGTTTCAAACCCGGTGACAGGTTTTGCTCTGAATAAGACAGCCGTGTCAATGCAGATTGGAAACTGGGAAAGCTTATCTGTTACCTCTGTCGTACCGGAAAATGCAGATCCTTATACCGTTAAGTGGGAGAGCGACAATCAGGATATTGCGAGCGTGAATGAAAACGGCGAAGTAGAGGCCAAGTCAGGGGGAACGGCAGTGATTACTGCGGTAATTAATGGAATTTCCAGAAGCTGTACCGTTATGGTTGAAAAGCCTGAACCGATACTGGTAAGTAAAATCGTATTGGATATCGCAGAAAAAACCATAGATAAAAACGAAAAGTTCCAGATAAAGATTACGGGAATAGAGCCTGAAACGGCAGATAATAAAGAAGTGGAATGGATTAGCAGCGATCCATTGGTTGCAACGGTAGATGAGAACGGAAACGTGACAGGTGTAGCTGCAGGGCAGGCAGTGATCATGGCGATGGCAAAGGATGAGAGTGGTATATCTGCTTCCTGTACAGTAACAGTAAACAGTCCGGTTATCAATTTTGAACTGGATAAAACTTCCATGACAATGAAGATCGGAGAGAAGGAAAGATTATCTATTATTCCGGCTGTACCGGAAGGAGCGGATTCCTATACTGTAAGGTGGAAGAGTAATAACCCGGATATCGCAAGTGTGGACGAAAACGGAGAGGTGGAAGCCAGATCAGAGGGAATAGCAGTGATTACGGCAGAGATTGATGGAAACTCCAGAAGCTGTACTGTTACAGTTCAGAAGTCTGCGGAAACGGTATTTGTCAGTAAAATCGTGTTGGATACAGAACAAAAGACCATAGATAAAAACGGAACGTTCCAGATAAAGATTGTGGGAATAGAGCCTGAAATGGCAGATAATAAAGAAGTGGAGTGGATCAGCAGCAATCCATTGGTTGCAACGGTAGATGAGAACGGAAATGTAACAGGTATAACAGCAGGGAATGCAGAGATCAGAGTGGTTGCAAAGGATGGAAGCGGCACAACTGCTTCCTGCATGGTCACAGTGAAGGAAGAAGGTTCAGGAAAAGATCCTGTTGTAACACCGCCAGAAAAAGATCCGATCGTAACACCGCCAGAAATCGAAAATATAAAAGTATCCGGTCTTAAAATTACTGGTGATACCAAGAAAGTCGCACCGGGCAAAAAGATTGCACTGACTTGCAATGTGTATCCTGAAAATGCAGCGAATAAGCAGGTTGTCTGGAAAGTAAACAACAGTAAATATGCGTCTGTTAACAGCAAAGGTGTTGTAACAGTCAAAAAAGCCGCTAAAGGGAAAAAGATAACGGTTACAGCAGTTTCGGCAGAAAACAACAGTATTAAAGCAGTATATAAAATTACTGTTATGAAGCAGGCAGTAAAGAAAATCAAGCTGACCGGAAAGAAGACACTGAAAGTCGGTAAATCCATGAAGATTAAGGTAAGGTTTACCCCATCCAAAGGAATCAGCAAGGAATTGACATGGACATCAAGTAATAAAAAGATTGCGGATGTTAATTCTAAGGGTAAGGTAACTGCAAAAGCAAAGGGCAAGGTAAAGATTACGGCGAAAGCCAAGGATGGCAGTGGAAAGAAAGCAAGTATTAAGATTCAGGTCAAATAGAACATGATAAAGAGAGTCCGAGGCAGCTCCCCGGACTTTCTTTTTTTAAAAGAGACAGATATCGAATGTATTCAAAGGAAGTATTAGAAAATGACTGATTTATCAACAAAAAGAACTACGGATAGAAACTTATGTTATTTGCAAAATAAAAATGGCTTGATGCTGTCTGCTATATTTATATTACAGGCTTTTTTTCTGATGGTTATGATGCAGTGTATTACCTTTGCGGATTCCTATGTTTTTTCGGAATGGTTTAGGAAAGATAACATTTATTTTCTGATATATAATTTCCTGTTATGCCTGTTTTTGGTTTTGTTATGCTATATTCCCTTTAAGAGAGTTCTGGTATCTTATCTGATACCAGGTGTGTTTCTGGCACTGTTTTCCGTTGTTAATAATATGAAATGGGCAGGTCTTAATGAATGTATAACGGTATCAGATTTTTCAAAATTATCAGAGGCTGCCAAAGTTGCAGGCAAAGCAGAGATGCGTACATATTCTGGTACGTGGATTTGTATGGGTGCAGGAATACTCTGTATTTTTATCTGGATTTATTTTGATGTGATCCGGTTTCGCACAGGTATTCATGATAAAAAGAATGTCAATATGCTGCGGAGATTTTTAGCAGGTCTTAGTGTTGTTTTGCTTCTGTTTCTTGCCCTTGATATGAAAAAAAGTGAGATGGCGATGCTGACGGAGGTAAGGTCTGCCGATAAAACAGGACCTTTGGTATATTTTGTGGAGAGTGTACTGACAGCCAGATTGCAAAAGCCGTATACGGTGGAAGAAGCAGAGGCATCCTATTACCAGTACGTAGAGAAAGGCAGGCGTATAATGGAGGAGAGTGGGAATGCTGTCATGAATAAAAATGCTTCCGGTTTGAAAGAACAGTATCCGAATATCATTGTGATCATGAGTGAGGCATTTTATGATGTAAACCGGTTCGAAGGAACGGTATCTTACAGTGAGAATCCCATGTCTGCTTTCGAGGAAGTAAAGGAAGAAAGCAGTTATGGTAATGTTATGGTTAATGTCTATGGTGGGAGTACGCATTTTTCCGAATTTGAGTTTCTGACAGGATGGAATACAAAGGGTATGCGTTCAGGTTCCTGCCCTTACAAAGATTATTTTTCAAAAGACCAGCCGGCTTTTGCGTGGTATTTAAAAGAAAAAGGATATTATACCATGGCAGTTCATCCATATAACGGAACGTTCTGGGATCGTTACAGGGCATATCCGCGAATGGGATTTGACAAATTTATAGACCGTTCCCAAATGAAGTATACAGATATGTGCGGCTATATATCGGATGACTCGCTGACAAATGAGATTATATATCAGTATGAGAAGAATAAAGAAGGGGAAAAACCGTTTTTTTGTTTTGGTGTATCTGTTGCAAATCACATTGCCATTATTAACGGAGAGGAAAAGGAAAATGTGCCGGATGATATTAAGGTTACATTCAACGGCAAGGAAACCGGATATGGAGCGAATAAGAGAAAGTGGTTTGAGGAGTATATAAGCGGGATTGCTAAGAGTGGGGAGGCACTTAAAAAACTGACAGATTATTTTGAAAAGCAAAAAGAGCCTACAGTGATTGTCTTTTTTGGAGATCATGCACCAAGCTATGCATTGGAACTATTGAGAGCAGGGAATCAGGAGGAGACTCTGGCTTATTCTACTCCATATATCATATGGGACAATTTTAATATGGATAAAGAAAGGGGCACGGATATGAATGTTTCTTTTTTATCTGCCAGTATCTTAATGAAGATTGGGATGCCGCTTACAACACAGTGCTATTATAATATAGGTGTAAGGTATGATTATCCCATTGATACGAGATATGTGATAGAAGATTACAGAGGAAGGCGTTATCAGGATTTCAGCAAGGAACAGCAGAATGAATATTATACGCGGGCACTGGATCTGAAAAAACAGACGCAGACACTGTTGGAAAATCCTGATAAAATAGAGGGAATATGGAAATAGATAAAATTTTGCTGTTATCCAGTCTGATAGCCTGAATAGTAATAAAACTTTACAATTTTTCGTGTTTTTTTCTTGACAAATGTGTAAGCTGGTGTTACTCTATATTCAGATATTAGCACTCGAAAACAATGAGTGCTAATAACGAATGGCGAAAGGGCAGGAAAGGGGTTTGGTGCATGGAATTAGACGAGCGCAAACGGAAGATATTAAAGGCAATCATTTCTAATTATCTGGAAACCGGAGAACCGGTTGGTTCAAGGACAATATCCAAATATACTGATTTGAACCTTAGTTCTGCGACAATTCGCAATGAGATGGCTGATTTAGAGGAGCTTGGACTGATCATGCAGCCTCATACGTCTGCTGGAAGAATTCCCACTGATGCAGGATACCGCCTTTATGTGGATCATATGATGGCAGAAAAAGATACTGAGATGGAGGAGATGAAGACACAGCTTTTAGAGCGTGTGGATAAGATGGAATCTCTTTTGAAGCAGGTTGCAAAAGTGCTGGCATATAACACGAATTATGCAACATTGGTTACTGCTCCGCAGTATCAGAATTCGAAACTTAAGTTTATACAGCTGTCACAGGTGGATGAGAACCAGCTATTGGCAGTTATCGTAGTAGACGGGAATGTTATTAAGAATAAGCTTATGCAGGTGGAACGCCTTCTCGGAAATGATGAGCTGTTAAAGCTTAATGTTTTGCTGAACACATTTTTACAGGGAGCATCTTTGCAGGATATCAATCTTGAGATGATACAGACCATTAAGTCACAGGCGGGCGAGTTTGCAGATGTCATGGAAAATATTTTTCAGGGGATTGCAGAAGCGATACATGAGGCAGATGAGGTGGAGATTTATACCAGTGGAACCACGAATATGCTGAAATATCCGGAACTTGGCAATATAGAACAGACAACAAAGCTTCTTGAGGCGCTAGAGGACAGACAGGGATTGGATGAGCTGATTGATGAGACGATTAACAGCGATAATTCAAATGGTATTCAGGTGTATATCGGTGAAGAGTCACCGGTTTCTAATATGAAGGACTGTAGTATTGTGACTGCTACCTACGAACTGGCGGAAGGTGCGAAAGGAACAATTGGTATTATAGGACCAAAGCGGATGGATTATCAGAAAGTAGTCAGCACCCTTAAAAATCTTACGGGTGAGTTGGATACAATATTTAAGAAGAAAGATTAGAGGTGTCAAAGTGGAAGAAAAGAAAAAAGGTAATGCAAAGGGAAGTGCAGGAAAGAAGAGCAAGCCTGCCGGCAATGCTGCACAAGAGAGTGTAGAAGAAGTAGCGGTAGAATCCACTGAGGAGACAGAAGTAGAGGCAAATGAAGTTTCAGAGGATGCGGAGAAGAAACCTGTAAAGGGTAAGAAAGGCGGTCGGCGGAGCGGCGGCAATAATAAAGCGATGGAACTGGAGTTAGAGAAACAGAAGGAACTCACAGAAGAAGCAAATGATAAATACAAAAGACTTCTTGCAGAATTTGAGAACGCACGTAACCGCAATGAGAAAGAGTCCAGACGTATGTATGATGTTGGTGCAAAAGAGGTTCTGGAAAAATTACTGCCGGTTGTCGACAATTTTGAAAGAGCATTACAGGCAATTCCGGAAGAAGATAAAGAGCGTGCTTTTGAGCAGGGCGTTGACAAGATTTACAAGCAGCTGATCGTAACTTTGGAAGAAGTAGGTGTGAAACCGATGAATGCTGAGGGTACTGAGTTTAACCCGGATTTTCATAATGCCGTGCTTCATATAGAAGATGAGGAATTGGAAGAGAATGTAGTGGCAGAAGAACTGCAAAAGGGTTATATGTACAAGGAAGAAGTTTTGCGTCATAGCATGGTCAAGGTAGCAAACTAATATAAAATTTAAACTAATATAAATATTTAGAATTTTAGGAGGAAAAAATCATGGGAAAAATTATTGGTATTGACTTAGGTACAACAAATTCATGTGTGGCTGTAATGGAAGGTGGTAAGCCGGTTGTTATTAATAATGCAGAAGGTGCAAGAACAACACCATCCGTTGTAGCATTTACAAAGACAGGAGAAAGAGTGGTGGGTGAGCCTGCAAAACGTCAGGCAGTAACTAATGCAGATAAAACGATTTCTTCTATTAAGAGACATATGGGTTCTGATTATAAAGTGGCAATTGATGACAAAAAATATTCTCCGCAGGAGATTTCTGCCATGGTGCTTCAAAAGTTAAAAGCAGATGCAGAAAGTTATTTGGGAGAGAAAGTAACAGAAGCTGTTATTACCGTTCCTGCTTACTTCTCAGATGCACAAAGACAGGCAACAAAGGATGCAGGTCGTATTGCAGGTATGGATGTAAAGCGTATTATCAATGAGCCGACTGCGGCTGCACTTTCATATGGTCTTGATAATGAAAATGAGCAGAAGATCATGGTATATGACCTTGGTGGTGGTACATTTGATGTATCTATCATCGAAATTGGTGACGGTGTTATTGAAGTATTGGCAACAGCAGGTGATAACCAGCTTGGTGGTGACGATTTTGATAATGTTGTTACAGATTATATGTTGAGTGAATTTAAGAATCAGGAGGGTGTTGACTTATCAACGGATAAGATGGCTATGCAGAGATTGAAAGAAGCCGCAGAGAAGGCTAAGAAAGAGCTTTCTTCTTCTACGACAACCAACATCAACCTTCCGTTTATCACAGCAACTGCCGAGGGACCAAAGCATTTTGATATGAATCTGTCGAGGGCAAAATTTGATGAGCTGACAGCTCATTTAGTAGAAAGAACTGCAACACCTGTTCAGACAGCTTTAAAGGACGCAGGTCTTACTCCTTCAGAGCTTGATAAAGTATTACTGGTTGGTGGTTCTACCCGTATCATAGCTGTTCAGGATAAGGTAAAACAGTTGACAGGCAAGGATCCGTTTAAGGGAATTAATCCGGATGAATGTGTGGCAATCGGTGCATCTGTTCAGGGTGGTAAATTAGCTGGTGATGCCGGTGCCGGTGAAATCTTACTTTTAGATGTTACCCCGCTTTCCCTTTCTATTGAGACAATGGGTGGTGTTGCAACCAGATTGATTGAGAGAAATACAACGATACCTACAAAGAAGAGCCAGATTTTCTCAACGGCACAGGATAATCAGGATGCGGTTGATATTAACATCTGTCAGGGTGAGAGACAGTTTGCAAGAGATAACAAATCATTGGGACGTTTCCGCTTGGATGGTATCGCACCTGCAAGACGAGGTGTTCCACAGATAGAAGTTACCTTTGATATTGATGCAAACGGTATTGTTAATGTATCTGCAAAGGATTTGGGAACTGGAAGAGAGCAGCATATTACGATTACGGCAGGCTCTAATATGTCTGATGATGATATCGAAAAGGCAATTAAAGAAGCAGCAGAATATGAAGCACAGGATAAGAAGAGAAAAGAAGCGATTGAGGCAAGAAATGATGCAGATGCGATGGTATTCCAGACAGAGAAAGCATTGCAGGATGTGGGAGATAAGCTTCCTTCTGAGGATAAAACCAAGGTGGAGGCAGACCTTGCAGCATTAAAGAGCTTAGTGGAAAGCACGGATCCAGAGAACATGAGTGAGTATGATGTAGAGCAGTTAAAGAATGCAAAGGAAACTTTGATGACAAGTGCCCAGAATCTGTTTGCAAAACTGTATGAGCAAAATGGTCCTGGTGCAAATGCAGGAACTGGTGCAACTGGTCCGGATGTTTATTCAGAGGGTGATGTAGTAGACGGAGACTATACAGAGTTATAATCAAAAATCAGAGTCCTGCGGTTTCGGTCGGAAATCGCGGGAACTCATTGTAAATAAAGGTGAGGAAGATGGCAGATACAAAGAGAGATTATTATGAGGTTCTGGGTGTTTCCAAAAGTGCAACGGAATCGGAATTAAAAAAGGCATACAGGCAGGTTGCTAAAAAATACCATCCTGATACGAATCCCGGAGATAAAGAGGCAGAAGCCAAGTTTAAAGAGGCTTCCGAAGCATATAAAGTTTTAAGCGACCCGGATTCGCGGGCAAAGTATGATCAGTTTGGTCATGCCGCATTTGATCCAAACAGTGGTATGGGTGCAGGTTTTGGCGGTTTTGATTTTAGCGATATGGGGGATATCTTTGGAGATATCTTTGGAGATATGTTTGGCGGTGGCAGCAGAGGTCATCAGTCGAACGGACCGATGAAAGGAGCTAATATCAAAACAACGGTACGTGTCAAATTTGATGAAGCTGTATTTGGATGCCAGAAAGAACTGGAGCTTCCGCTTAAAGATGAATGTGTTGTTTGCCATGGTACAGGATCCCAGCCGGGACATAATCCGGAAACCTGTACAAAGTGTAACGGCAAAGGTCAGGTGGTATTTACCCAGCAGTCTTTATTTGGTGTAGTCCGGAATGTGCAGACCTGTCCGGAATGCAGCGGAACCGGTAAAGTGATTAAATTTAAGTGTACGCAGTGTTCAGGGACCGGTTATGTCAAGAGCAAGAAGAAAATTCAGGTGGTGGTGCCGGCAGGGATTGATAACGGACAGAGTATCCGTATCCGTGAAAAAGGAGAACCGGGTGTTAATGGCGGTGGCAGAGGCGATTTACTGGTAACAGTGCTTGTAGACAGACATCCCCAGTTCCAAAGACAGGAGTATGATTTGTTTTCCACGGAACCGATTACATTTACACAGGCTGCACTTGGAGGAAATGTTACGATTAACTCCATTGACGGTCCGATTGAATATGAGATTAAGCCGGGAACGCAGACTGATACCAAGGTTAAGCTAAAGGGTAAAGGAGTCCCTACACTTCGAAATAAGAATGTAAGAGGAGACCATTATGTGACGCTGGTAGTTCAGGTTCCGGATAAACTGACAGAGGAACAGAAAACAATCCTCAACAATTTTGATGAGGCGACCGGTTCAACGGCAAGGCGTTCTATGGATTCATCAGGTGGTTTTAGTTTTAGCGGGCATAAGAAAAAAGGCTCAGGAAAGAAAAAATAGAAAATCATAAAATAGCTGTTACACATGGTGAATGGTTCTTGATTCACTTGGCGTAGCAGCTTTTTTCTTGCAGAGGATGCAGCAAATATAGAGGGATAGGTGCACAAATCTATTTTAAACCGGATTTTCACTGTATCAGATGGTTGAAATGTAGCATGGAAACTGTTAAAATATAGAGAAATTGACTAGAGAAGCCCAGTGCGGGAAATGCTTTGATCAGCGTTTCCTTAAATATACTTGATTGGATAGAGGAAAGTGTTATGAAGTGGACGAAGATTACAATTGAAACAACAACAGAGGCAACAGATATGATCAGCTATGCATTAGGAGAGTATGGTGTTGAGGGAATTGAGATTGAAGATAACATTCCTTTATCGGAGGAAGATAAGAAGGCGATGTTTATTGATATTGTGCCGGAACTTCCAATGGATGATGGTATGGCGAAGATATCCTGTTATATTGATGATGGAATTGATGTGCAGGAATTATGCGGGTATATCAAAGAACAGCTTGAAGAAATGTCCGCTTATATGAATACAGGATCAGGAAGGATACTGATTGGCGAAACGGAAGATAAGGACTGGATTAATAAATGGAAGGAATTTTTTCACCCATTCCGCCTGGAGGAGAATATTGTAATTCAGCCTACATGGACGGAAACTGCGGATGTGAATGAGGAGGATATCATTGTTAATATTGATCCGGGAACTGCGTTTGGGACAGGTTCTCACGAGACTACAAAGCTTTGTATTTCAAATTTAAAAAAATATATAAATCCTGATGGAAAAACAAGAGTGATGGATGCAGGATGCGGGAGTGGCATTCTGTCTATCATTGCATTGAAACTGGGTGCCTGTAAAGTGTATGGGATTGATATTGATGAACTGGCAGTAAAAGCGAGTAAAGAAAATCTGGAACGGAATCAGATACCGGAAGAACGATACGAGATAGTAAAGGGAGACGTTATTGGCGACAGAGAATTTGCAGACAGTATTGCAGATATCGGACAATATGACATTGTGGTAGCTAATATATTAGCAGATGTGATCATCCCGTTATCAGGTGTGATACGTCCGTTTATGAAAGAAGGCGGCGTTTTTATCACATCAGGAATCATCAATACGAAGGAAAACGCCGTAAAAGAGGCACTGGAGGCTAACGGATTCACGATAACAGATATCACTTATATGGGAGAATGGGTAGCCATTACGGCAAAATAGAAAAGAGAGGTTTGGAGAATCATTATGGGCAAGATACGTAAGTTTTTTATGAATAATTGGAATTATATAATTGCATTTTTGCTGCCATGGGTTTTGATCTTGATTCATTCTGTTATAAGGGAATCCTGGCTGATGGGTAAAGGAAGTATATTGTCTGCTGATGCAGGAACAATATATTATGGAATGTATATGGAACTGTGGAATAAGGTACATCAGGGAGGTTCCCTGTTTTATAGCTGGAATACAGGACTTGGGACAGATTTTTTGGTGAATCTGTTTCAGTATATGATGTCTCCTTTTACAATTCTGTTGCTGCTTGTTCCGAAGAGCGGAATTGCTGATATGCTGCAAGCTGTTATGGTACTGAAATGGTCTGTTGCAATGGTAGCAATGAATTATTATTTTATGCATACAAAGCATAATAAGATTCCGTATCATAAGAAGCTTATGAGCCTGATACTGGCAATGGCTTTTTCTTTTAGTAATACGTTAATTCAAAACCTTTCCCATGTAAGCTGGGGAGATGTGTGGATTTTGTTTCCACTGCTTCTGCTTCTTGAAGAGAAAATGGCAGAGGGGACCGGTTTTAAGAGGTTCTATTTATGCTTATCGGTAATGATAATTTGTAATTTTCGATTATCTGTTCCGGTTATCATATTTCTTATAATCTGGTATGTGATGCAGTCTGATGGAATTTCAGGTGGACAGGCAAAGAATATATTACGGTATCTGTATGCTCTGTCAGCGGCGGTGCTTACTGGAATGTTTGTAATGGTGCCGTGTGTTATGATGACGCTCCACAGTAAAAGACTGTACCCTTGGGAGAGTATCGGAGATTATGCCAAAAGCTTTTTTGTATCTTTTGCCGGTTTTATTCAGAGATTGTTTGTATGTGATTCTCTTGGTATGACAGATACGGGTAATACGATGTTGTATCTGTCTGTATCGGGAGTTGCTTTTGCATTGTTGTTTTTCTTTATCCCTATGAAAAAGAAAGGTGTAATGCTGCTGCTTGTTTTGCTGATTGCGGGCTTATGTAACGGAGGAATCAATCTTTTGTGGCATGGATATATCGGAGTAAATGAAGCACATGGCAGTTTTGCATTTTTGTTATCTTTCCTGCTTCTTTATATGGTAATGATAGTGATTGGAGAGCTGGAACAGATTAAGTTATGGAATGTCGTTGTCGTATTGCTGGCAGGTATTGCGGGAATTGCCTATACATTTTTTAAGATTACGGTATATCTGGATTATTATGTTTATTTAGGGACTTTTTTGATATATGTTCTGATTCTGTTGCTGCTGATATTTTATTGCAGGAAAAGTATACAATATTCCAATATGCTGATCGTGTTTGCCGTGCTTTGTTTTGGAGAGCTGGCAGTAAATGCATATATGCAGTTGGAAGAGTATAATATGTATCCGGTGGAAACCAGCTATTATCATGAACAAAGTGAAGTACTGGCACATTCTGTCGAACTTCAGAATGGTGAAAGGATTGCAGGGACACAGATCATGAGTAATTACGGATTTGCGCTGGACAAGGCAGCAGCGTCCGGAGAACTTGTATATACGAATGATGCTGTGCAGATGATGTATGATAAACTGGGAATGGCAGAAGCGGAACAATATTATGAATATTTTGGCGGGTCTCCGCTCTTAAATGTGCTGTGCAATATCCGTTACGGAATGAGCCAGAGTGAGCTTGCATTTAGTGGAGGGAAGAAGAAAGGAGAAAATAACGGATATCAATTGTATGAAATGGATGATATAGCGGCTCTCGGATATATGGTAAATGAGGATGTTGTGAATTGGAATCTCGACCAGTTATCTCCTTTTGAGGTTCAGAATGATTTTGCAAAGAAGGCATCAGGTGAGGAAGCTATATTTAAAACGGTAACGCCTGAATTTACCTGTAGTTCTCTGTTGGGCGGTCACAGATTGGAAGAAGAATCTGACCATGTGCATGAAGAAGGAGAAGATGATGAGAATCCGGAAACAGTGGTAGAATTTGATGAGGAAAAACAGCACTATCGGTATGAGTTTAAAAAAATGTATTCTGGGGATGCGGTGACTGCCGGATTTGAATCAGACGGGGTATCTGATTACTATATTTATCTTAAGAGTGAAGCAGATATCTATTCCACGGTTACTATTGATGGAGAAATATTGTTTGAAGATCAAATTTCTGGAAAACAGAAAACATTCCATATAGGAGTAGTGGAAAAAGGAAAGAATATTTCAGTTATATCTTATGCAGTAGTTGATGATTTGCAAAATGATACATTGATTTATCAGATTGCGGCTTTTCAGGAAGACAATTATTCCAAAGTATATGAAAAACTTGGTAGAAACCGTTATCAGATAGAAGAATATGGGAATAATACGATTACAGGTAAAATTACAGCTGATGCAGACGGGATTATGATGACTTCCATACCGGCAGCGAAAGGATGGGAGGTTTATGTAGATGGAAAACCTACTAAACATATAACTATTGGTGAAGCATTGCTGGGGATTCCTTTGAAGAAAGGAGAGCACAAAGTGGAATTTCAGTATTGTACACCTTATGCAGGGGTGGGAATGGTATTGTCACTGGCGGGTGTTTTGCTGTTTGCAGGCTTTTGTGTATGGAAGAGGAAAGAAAAATTTCAAAAGAGCAGCGATTAGACTTACCAATATCTGCAAAAGAGGAAAAAAGATGCATCGTTTTTTTGTAAATCAGGAAGAATTGAATACAGATGGTATTGTGATTGCAGGAAAGGATTACAATCATATCCGTAATGTGCTTCGTATGAAAGTTGGAGAAGAAATTCTCGTGTGCGATAAAGGGGAGAGAGAATATCTTTGTGAAATTATAAAATATGAAGATGACAACAGGACAGCAGAAGCTAAGATTATTGATATTTTACAGACCGCAAGGGAACTGCCGGCAAAGATTACCCTGTTTCAGGGATATCCAAAGGGAGATAAAATGGAAACAGTAGTGCAAAAGGCAGTGGAATTGGGAGCTTTTCAGGTTGTTCCGGTGGAAATGAAGCGCTGTGTGGTGAAGCTGGATGCTAAAAAGGCAGACAGGAAAATTCAGCGGCTGAATGCGGTTGCTTTAAGTGCAGCAAAGCAATCCAAACGGGGAAAGATTCCTGAAGTGACACATGTAATGTCAATGGAAGAAGCATGCAGATATGCACGGAATATGGATTATATCCTACTGCCGTATGAAAATGCAATTGGGATGAATGATTCGAAAAAAGTGATTGTAGAAGCGAAAGGAAAACAGCACATTGGGATTTTTATCGGACCGGAAGGTGGATTTGAACCATCAGAGGTGGAAATGATTCAAAAGAGTGGTGGCAAGACCATCTCACTGGGACATCGGATTTTAAGGACAGAAACAGCAGGAATGACAGTTTTATCACTGCTTATGTTTCTGTTAGAAGAAGACTAGCCGGCATTATGCTGGTCAGGATATATGGTTGATTTGTATAAGCGGAGGTAATATGGAAGTATATTTTGATAATGCGGCGACAACAAAGATTATCCCGGAGGTTCGGGAGATTATGCTGGAGACGATGGAGGAGGAATATGGTAACCCTTCGTCCATGCATCTGAAAGGAGTAGGAGCAGAGAAGTATCTTCGCCGCTCCAGAAATATAATAAGTAAAGAGCTGAAATGCGAACCCAAAGAAATTATTTTTACGTCAGGCGGTACAGAGGCGAATAATCTTGCTTTGATTGGAAGTGCTGTGGCAAATAAAAGAACCGGGAATCACATTATCACAACCAAAATAGAACATGCTTCTGTATATAATCCGATACTACACTTGGAAGGATTGGGATTTTGTGTAACTTTTCTTGAGGTAGATCAAAATGGAAAGGTAAATCTGGAGCATTTAAAGGAATCTTTGAGCGAGGATACGATTTTGGTATCTACAATGGCAGTGAATAATGAAATCGGTACTGTGGAGCCGATTGAAGAAATTGCAGGAATTATTAAAAATTATAATAAAAACATCATCTATCATGTGGACGCCGTTCAGGCATTTGGAAAGAGGGTGATTTATCCAAAACGGATTGGAGTGGATGCACTTTCCATGAGTGGACATAAGATCCATGGGCCCAAAGGAAGCGGAGCTTTATTTGTGGACAGTCGTGTAAAAATTGCCCCTATTCTTTATGGCGGTGGTCAGGAAAGAAGAATGCGTTCAGGAACAGAGAACACAACGGCTATTGCAGGCATGGGAAAGGCCGTGGAGGTTATGTATGACAGACTGGAAGAAAATATTAAAAAAATGAATGCCGTAAAACAGACTTTAATAGCAGGAGCTACGGAAATTGAAGGGGTAACGGATAATTCCGGAGAATCTTCCCATATTGCAAGCTTAAGTTTTGCAGGGGTTCGGAGTGAAGTGCTGCTGCATGCGTTAGAAGAAAAAGGAATTTATGTTTCGGCTGGTGCAGCATGTTCTTCCAATCACCCGGATGTCAGTGGAGTGTTAAAAGCAATCGGGCTGGATAAAGATTTGCTGGAATCTACACTACGATTCAGTTTTTGTGAGAATAATACTATAGAAGAGGCGGAATATACAGTGAAGATGCTAAAAGAGCTTTTGCCGGTGCTTCGCAGATTTACCAGAAAATAGAGAGGGATAAAAGGATGAAATATAAAGCATTTTTAATTAAATATGCAGAAATAGGAACAAAAGGAAAAAACAGATATGTATTTGAGGATGTTCTTTGCAGACAGATTAAAGAACATGTAGCAGCTTTGGGGGAATTTGTGATTCGCAGGGAATACGGTCGGATCTTTCTTGAAGCGGAGTCGGATTATGATTATGAAGATGTAATAGCAGAACTGAAAAAGGTGTTCGGCATAGTGGGAATCTGCCCGGTTGTGGTGGAGGAAAGGGCAGAGTATGAGGCGATCAAACAAAAATCGGTTGCTTTTATGAAAGAATGTTATGGAGAGAAATCGCTCACATTTAAGGTGAATGCAAGAAGGTCTGATAAGTCGTTTCCGATGAAGTCCATGGAAATTAACAGTGAAATCGGACATGAACTTTTGGAAAACCTCCCTAATCTGACAGTGGACGTGCATCATCCGGATGTAATACTGAATATTGAGGTAAGAAAACAAGTGTACTTATATTCTGCGACGATAAAAGGAGCGGGCGGACTGCCAGTGGGAACCAACGGAAAAGCAATGCTGCTGCTTTCGGGAGGAATCGATTCCCCAGTGGCAGGGTATATGA
Organism: Lachnospiraceae bacterium; assembly: GCA_029063085.1. Classification (GTDB taxonomy): domain Bacteria; phylum Bacillota; class Clostridia; order Lachnospirales; family Lachnospiraceae; genus CAG-590. The sequence continues at coordinate 90,625 of JAIDOW010000073.1, read as the reverse complement.
TATCCAAGCGGGGAGTGGAACTGGAAGCAGTTTATTTTAATGCTCCTCCTTATACATCAGAGCGTGCAAAGCAGAAAGTGGTGGACCTGGCGAGGATCGTATCCGGATTTTCAGGGATGATCCGTCTCCATATTGTTAATTTTACGGATATCCAGCTGGCTATTTATGAGAAATGTCCCCATGAAGAACTGACGATCATTATGCGGCGTTATATGATGAAGATTGCTGAAATACTGGCCGAAAAAAATAAATGCCAGGCTCTGATAACGGGAGAAAGCATAGGTCAGGTGGCAAGCCAGACCATGCACAGCCTTGCCTGCACCAATGAGGTGTGCAGGATGCCTGTTTTCCGTCCCTGTATCGGCATGGACAAGCAGGAAATAGTAGATATCTCGGAAATGATAGATACCTATGAAACATCAATCCTTCCCTACGAAGACTGTTGTACGATTTTTGTGGCAAAGCATCCGGTCACGAAGCCGGTTTTAGAGATTATCAAACGTTCGGAAGAGAAGCTGTCCGATGTGATAGAGGAGTTGATGGAAAAGGCGTTAGAGTCGGTAGAAGTTGTGGAAGCCAGGGCAGAAGATTTGATGAAATAATTATGAGAAATAATATGAAAAAGAACTGCCGCAGAAAGTAGAAATGTTCTTCTTGGTGCGGCAGCTCATAATATACTTTTTATTAAAAACAGATTAGATGATATATGGTTCCAGTGCTTTTAAAATCTCTGTATCATCGCCTTCGGTATGAATGTTCAGATCAATGGGCTGCGAAATATCCAGACTAAAGATTCCCATAATGGATTTGGCATCGATTACATATCTTCCTGATACTAAATCAAATTCTGCCTCAAACTTAGCAATATCATTCACGAAGCTTTTTACTTTGTCAATGGAATTTAAAGAAATTTTTACTGATTTCATAGTGAATCCTCCTAAAAAAATTTGCCAAACGGCATTTCTGCTACTATGATAACTTTTTAAGTTATAAAAGTCAATATGGAAAAATACAAAGATTTTATAAAGGAAAAAGAAATGGAACATCAAAAAAACGAAAAGAGACAGAGGGTAGCCGTAATCAACCTAGGCTGCAAAGTCAATAAATACGAATCGGACGCCATAAAGGATAAGCTGCTTGCTGCCGGCTTTCTCATAGTGGAACCGGAATCAGAAGCAGATATCTATATTGTGAATACCTGTTCTGTTACGAATATGGCACAAAAGAAATCCCGGCAGATGTTAAGGCGTGCCAAAAAAAGAAATTCTGATGCCGTGGTTGTGGCGGTGGGATGTTATGTAAATGCAGAGCATGAGATATTAAAACAAGAGGAGTTTATTGATATTGTAGTGGGGAACAACTGCAAAAAAGATATTATCCGGGTAATTGAGGATTATTTGCAAAGCAGGGAAAAAAAAGATTCTTATATTGATATTAACAGGACCGGGGAATATGAAGAAATGGGAAGTCTTGATGCATCCCATCTGGACCATCAGAGGGCTTACATTAAAATTCAGGATGGATGTAATCAATTTTGTTCTTACTGTATTATTCCGTACACAAGAGGAAGGGTAAGAAGCAGGAATCCCCAGCATATTTTAGAGGAAATCCGAAGCCTTGCAAAAGAAGGGGTGAAAGAGTTTGTATTGACGGGAATTCATATTTCTTCTTATGGAGCAGATTTCGGAGAAAAGTGTATACAATATGATGAATTGGTTAAGAAGAATGAGGAAACGGGAGAAATAGGGACAAGAGAAGAAAAGAAGATGAATCTTGAAAGACTTATAAAAAAAATCGCTGATGTTCCGGAGGTAAAGAGAATCCGTCTGGGTTCTTTGGAGCCCAGAATTATCACGAAAAATTTTCTGGAAACGCTTTCAAAGACGGATAAGGTATGTCCACATTTTCATTTATCGCTTCAAAGTGCCTGCGATGCTACGTTAAAGCGGATGAACCGGAAATATACGGTTGAAGAATTTATGGAAAAATGCGGGATGATACGCAGGTATTTTGAAAAGCCGGCGATTACGACTGACGTAATTGTCGGATTTCCGGGAGAGACCGAGGAAGAGTTTGCGATAACACTGGAAAATCTAAAAAAACTGAATCTATATGAAATTCATGTATTCAGGTATTCTGTAAGGGGAGGAACCGCTGCCGCAGGCTTTTCCGGTCAGATTCCGGAGGAAGAGAAAGGGCGGAGGAGTGAAATTTTACTGCACCTTACAGCAGAACAAAAAAAAGCGTATGAAGAATCCGTGAAAGGATTGCTGGATGAGGTGTTGATAGAGGAAGAGTTAACTGACGGTGAACCGTCAGATGATATTGTGGAAGTGCAAATGACGGAATATGAAGAAGATGACATGATCAGGAAGGATGTAAAAGAAGATGATAAAAGAATCCGTTATTTCACAGGACATACAAAAAGATATGTTAAAGTAAAAATAGCGGCATATGATAACATTGTAAACCGGATTATGAAGGTGGAATTATAGAAAAAAACGGCTTGTTTTGTCACAATTATGGCTTTTATCTGATGATTTGTATGTCTGCTTTTAAGATACAGCTTGCAACTTTTGGAAAAGTATATTATCATATAGATATCGAAATAAGGACGTGATGCTATGAATAATCAAAATACATTTAATACTCAGTTTGTAGAGGTAGTAAAAGATAATAATTTACCTGTCACGGATATTCTTGCACAGGTTTATACAGCACTGTCTGAGAAAGGATATAATCCGGTGAGCCAGATTGTGGGTTATGTGATGAGTGGAGATCCCACTTACATAACGAGTTATAAGAATGCAAGAAGTCTGATCATGAAGGCGGAAAGAGATGAGATTATCGAAGTCTTGCTGGAGAATTATATCGAGACAAGATTGAAATAACAGGAGACAAAGGATGCGGATTTTGGGACTGGATTATGGCACTAAGACGGTTGGTGTAGCCCTTAGCGATGAATTGGGAATCACTGCACAGCCTATTATGACCATAGAGAGAAAGTCGGAGAATAAGTTACGAAAGACCTTGGCCAAGATAGAAGAGATTATCGATGAGTATGGGGTTTCTTTTGTTGTGCTTGGATATCCGAAAAATATGAATAATACGGCAGGACCCCGTGCACTGGCTACGGAGTCTTTTAAAGAACATATTGAGAGAAGAACCGGTTTGGAGGTTATTTTGCAGGACGAGAGACTGTCTACAAAAGAATCAGAGCGTATATTGATGGAAGCGGGAGTGAGAAGGGAAAACCGCAAGGATTATGTAGATAAGATGGCTGCAGCAGTGATTTTACAAAGCTATCTGGATGCCAATAACGGATAGGAGAAAAGACCTTATTTTGATAAAGAGTGTTTGAATGAGACGGAAAGGAAGAGAGATGGAGGAATTGGAGACAATTGTCATCACTTTTGATGACGGAGAAGAAGCGGAATTCTTTGTATTGGAAGAGACAAAGCTGATGGGAAAGAATTATTATCTGGTTGCACCGGCAGAAGATGATGATACAGATGAGATAGAATGTTTTATTCTAAAAGAGAATATAGACGAACGGGACAAGGAGTACGGAATGTACGAATTTGTGGAGGATGAGAAAGAGTTAGCGGTTCTTTCTCCTATTTTTGATGAATTAATGGAAGACAGTGATATGGAGGTAGAGTTTTGAAAATGAATATTAGAAGGGGCGAGTCTGGCAAGAAGAAAAAGGAAGAACAGGCTCCCAGCGTGAAGATTATTCCTTTAGGAGGTCTTGAGCAAATCGGCATGAATATTACAGCCATCGAGTATGAAGATACCATTGTTGTAATTGACTGCGGTTTGGCATTTCCGGAAGAGGATATGTTAGGAATTGATCTGGTGATACCGGATGTATCTTATTTGAAGGATAACATTGAGAAAGTAAAAGGTCTTGTTGTTACGCATGGTCATGAGGATCATATCGGGGCAATACCATATATTGAAAAAGAACTGAATATGCCAATCTATGCTACAAAGCTTACAATGGGGCTGATTGATAACAAATTGAGGGAACATAATCTTTTAAATAATGTAAAGCGGAAGGTTGTAAAACATGGACAAACCATTAATCTGGGATGTTTCCGGGTTGAATTTATCCGTTCTAACCATTCCATTGCGGATTCATCAGGACTTGCAATTTACACACCGGCGGGGATTTTAGTGCATACTGGGGATTTTAAGGTAGATTTCACACCGGTGTTTGGTGGAACGATTGATTTACAAAGATATGCTGAACTTGGTAAGAAAGGTGTGCTTGCACTTATGGCAGATTCCACGAATGTGGAGCGTCCGGGCTTTACGCCGAGTGAAAAAAAGGTAGGGCATATCTTTGATGTTTTGTTTTCGGAGAATAAAAACAATCGTTTGATCATTGCGACGTTTGCATCCAATGTGGACCGGGTACAGCAGATTATCAATAGTGCTGATAAATACGGACGCAAGGTAGTGATTGAAGGCAGAAGTATGGTTAATGTTATCAATACGGCATCAGAATTAGGGTTTATCCAGATTCCGGACAATACTTTGATCGGGATTGAACAGATGAAAAGTTATCCGGATGAACAGATTGTATTGATCACGACGGGCAGTCAGGGAGAGAATATGGCTGCACTTTCGAGAATCGCTGCTAATATCCACAGCAAGGTGAGCATTAAACCTGGAGATACGGTTATTCTAAGCTCCAGTCCCATCCCGGGAAATGAGAAGGCAATTAATAAGATTATCAATGAGTTGGAAATGAAAGGGGCAAAGGTTATCTTTCAGGATACTCATGTGTCAGGACATGCTTGTCAGGAGGAATTAAAGCTGATCTATGCATTGACAAAGCCTCAGTATGCAATACCGGTTCATGGAGAATACAGGCATCTGAAACGCCATGCAGAACTGGCAGTGGAGATGGGTGTAGAGAAAGACAATGTGGAGATTTTAAGTAACGGAATGGTTTTGGAGCTGTCAAAGGATAAAGCCAAGGTGATAGGACATGTTACTTCACAGGGAATTCTGGTGGATGGTCTGGGTGTCGGAGATGTGGGCAACATTGTGCTTCGTGACAGACAGCATTTATCTCAGAACGGCTTGATCATAGTGGTTGTGACGTTGGAAAAGCACAGCAACCTGTTGGTGGCAGGTCCGGATATCGTATCCCGGGGCTTCGTGTATGTCAGAGAATCCGAGAACTTAATGGATGAGTGTCATGAGGTAGTAGAGGATGCTTTGAATAATTGTCTGGATCATAATATTACAGACTGGGGGAAAATCAAGACCTCCATCAAGGATGACCTGGGTGAGTTTTTATGGAAGAGAACAAAGAGAAACCCGATGATACTTCCGATTATTACGGAAGTATAAGATTTTGCCCGGAAAGGAAGATGACTGTCATTATGATAGAAGAAGCATATAAACTGAATCAGGTAATAAAAGAAAGCCAGGAGTATATCCATTACCATCAGACTATGAAAAAGGTGATGGAGAACCAGGAACTGTATCAGGCGATGAATACATTCCGCAGACGTAATTATGAGCTGCAAAGTTATGATGACGGTATTAACCGCTATCAGGAAATTCATAATCTCGGACTGGAATATGAAAAAGTATTGCGTAATCCGGCTGTGAATGAATTTCTGGTAGCAGAACAGATTTTTTCTAGAAAAATGACGGAAGTATATGAAATTATCGCAAAGGAACTGGAGTTAGACTATAGTTATATGGAGTAGAGAATTACGATATGCTAAAGGATAAGGAAAGTGTAACAAGTATAATTTTTTTTATGAGTATCCGGATTCTGATCAATGCAGCACTTCTTCTTGTATTGGTAGAAGGGTTTGTTTTATCGTATCGCTTTTCATATAAAGTGTTTGCAGATATTCCGTATATAGCGGCTTCAGCAGATATGAAAAGCATTACCATTGAACCGGGGACTGAGGTGAAGGATATAGCGGCTTTGCTGGATGATTTTGGGATTGTGGAAGGCAAATATCAGTTTCTGGCAAGAGTATATCTTGGAAAATATGATGACAGGATCGTTGCAGGAACCTATACTTTGGGACCGGGAATGACTCCTGATGAGATATGCCGGCGGATATGCGGGCTGCAAAGCGGGGATGCGTCATGATTGTGGAGGAAAGGATTACTTCGTTTATTAACTCTATGAATCCGGATGATGAAGGGATATTAAGGGACATTGAACTGGAAGCACTGCGTGAGGAAGTTCCGATCATCAGGAAGGAAACTAAAGAATGGATCAAAACGATGCTTTTGATAAAAAAGCCTGTGAGAGTATTAGAGGTGGGCACGGCGGTAGGGTTTTCGGCTATTTATATGAGCCGGTTTCTTCCCGAAGAAGGATGTATCACAACTATCGAAAAGTGGAAGCCTCGTATTGAGAGGGCGAAGGAGAACTTTAAAAGGGCTGGAGTGGAAGATCGTATTGTTCTTTTGGAAGGGGATGCAGCAGATATTTTAAAGGAGCTGCAGGGCTCCTTTGATTTTGTTTTCATGGATGCAGCAAAGGGGCAGTACATTCATTTTCTGCCGGATGTTATAAGGTTATTGGAAGCGGGAGGCGTCCTGATATCAGACAATGTATTACAGGATGGAGAAGTGTTGGATTCGAAATATGTGGTGAATCGCAGAAATCGGACGATTCATACCAGGATGAGGGAGTATCTATATACCCTTAAAAATCACGAAAGGCTTGATACTTCCATTATTCCGCTGGGAGATGGAGTCGCATTGTCGGTGAAACGGTAGTATACCAATGGAAAATAGTATAATTGCAATTGTATAAGATGGTGAATAAAATGAGAAAGAGTGAATTGTTGATCCCGGCAGGCAGTCCGGAGGTTTTGAAGGTTGCTGTGGATTATGGCGCGGATGCCGTATATATTGGTGGTGAGTCCTTTGGACTCCGGGCAAAGGCACATAATTTTACAATTGAGGAGATGGCAAAAGCGGCAGTGTATTGTCATGAAAGAAATGTCAGGTTATATGTTACTGCTAATATTTTTGCCCATAATGAAGACTTGGAAGGAGTCCGTGCTTATTTTGAACAGCTGAAGCCCGTTGGGATTGATGCACTGATTATTTCAGACCCTGCCGTTTTTATGTTGGCGAAGGAAATTCTGCCGGAGGTGGATTTACATGTCAGTACCCAGGCCAATAATACAAATTATGGGATTTACCGGTTCTGGTATGAGTTAGGGGCATCCAGAGTGGTATCTGCCAGAGAGTTGTCCTTAAAGGAGATTAAGGAAATCAGACAGCATATTCCAGAGGAGATGGAGATTGAAAGCTTTGTGCATGGTGCCATGTGTATCTCTTATTCAGGAAGGTGTCTGCTCAGCCATTTTCTGACAGGACGGGATGCAAATCAGGGGGCCTGTACGCATCCCTGTAGGTGGAAATACAGTGTGATGGAGGAAAAAAGACCGGGGGAGTATTTTCCGGTAGAAGAGGATGAGAGAGGAACATATATATTTAATTCCAAGGATTTATGTATGATCGAATATATTCCGGAACTGATGGATGCGGGAATAGATAGTTTTAAGATTGAAGGGCGGATGAAAACGGCTTTGTATGTTGCTACAGTGGCCAGAACATATCGGAAAGCGATTGATGATTTTAACAGAGATCCGGAATTATATAGGAGTAATCTTTCTTATTACAGGGAAGAGATTGGAAAATGCACTTACAGACAGTTTACCACCGGATTTTACTTTGGAAAAACCGATTCGGATTCCCAGGTATATGACAGCAATGAGTATGTAAAGGATTACACGTACATTGGAACGGTAGAGAAGACTGATGAAAAGGGGCTTCTTTATTTTATGCAGCGTAACAAATTCAGTGTCGGCGAATGTATTGAGGCTATGCTTTTTGATGGAAGGAATGAGATGCTTACGGTAAGAGCTATTTTGAATGAAAAAATGGAATCTGTGGAGAGTGCACCTCATCCCAAAGAGGCCCTTGCTGTTGATCTGGGTATGGTCCTTCCCTGCGGAACTGTTTTACGCAGGAAAGCCGTCAAATGATCTGCGCAGCTTGGACAGAGCTTTTTTCTCGATTCGGGAGACATAGGAACGGGAGATGTTTAATTTCGAGGCAACCTCTCGCTGGGTAAGGGGATGGCTATTAAACAGACCGTATCGGAGTGTCAGTACTTTGAGTTCCCTGCCGTCTAGCTGTGAGGCGATGGCGTGGTAAAGCTGTTTTATATTATCCTCCAGTATAATGTGGTCGGTAATGTCGGTTCCCTCATATTCCACGATGTCAAGGAGATTGATCTCATTACCTTCCTTGTCGGTGCCGATCGGTTCGTACAGTGAGAATTCCCGGGAACATTTCCGTTCCTGGCGCAGCATCATCAGCAGTTCGTTTTCGATACAGCGGGAGGCATAAGTGACCAGCCGATTGCCTTTTTCTATATCGTAAGTATTGATCGCTTTGATCAGTCCGATCGTGCCAATGGAGATCAGATCATCGGTATCCCGTTCGAAATTATTATATTTTTTTACGATATGTGCCACGAGTCTTAAATTATATTCTACTAATATATTTCTTGCCTCTAAGTCCCCAGCTCTGCTCTGTTTCAGATAGTAAAGTTCAGATTCCTTTGATAAAGGCTGTTTGAATGTCTGCATAGGAGTCACCTTAAAGGGCTTTTCATTATTCTATGAGAAAAGCATGAAAAAGTGCTTTTCCACAAAACCTTTTATGCAAATCCACAAAAATACATTTGTTGTTTCTTTTTTTTTGGTAATGTGGTACAATAATAATAATTAAAATTTGTGAGGAGTCTTGTGTATGCGTATTGGAGTAGGAAGAAAAAAAATTAGAATGGGAGATTTGCTTGTTGCGGCAGGTGCAATCACTGATGAAGAATTACAGCAGGCATTAGCACTTCAAAAGGAAAAGGGTCAGAAATTAGGTCAGACTCTTTTGGAAGAGGGCTTCATCAGCCGGGAATTGTTAGTTGCAACATTGACCCAACAGCTGGGTGTGGAATATATAGAATTAAAGGGATGTAAATTTGATGATGATGTCTTGAGGCTGATTCCGGAAGATGTTGTTATGAAATATAAGGTAATACCGTTAGGGTATGACGAGAATAATCCCAATGTCCTTCGTGTGGCGATGGCAGATCCGATGGATATCATTGCGGTGGATGATCTGGGAATCATTACGGGAGCACAGATAGAGACTTTGTTTGCCATGGAAGATGATGTTACGGAAACCATCGGCAAATATTACGGCAATCATCAGGCTATGGAGGCAGCGGAAGCATACCGAAAGGAACGGGAGCAGGATATGCTGTCACAGGCAGAAGAGGATGAATACAATGCGGATATTGAGAATTCCCCTATTGTATTACTGGTAAAGCAGATTCTGGAAGGCGGTGTAAGACAGAGGGCTTCCGATATTCATATCGAACCGTTAGAGTCTTCCGTGCGTGTCAGATATCGTATTGACGGTGTGTTAAAGCAAGTCATGTCCTACGATTATTCATTACTTTCCGGTATCAGTGCCAGATTAAAGATTATGGGTGGAATGGATATTGCTGAAAAGCGTAAGCCGCAGGATGGACGTATCTCCATTATGGTAGACAGAAAAGAGTTTGATATCCGTGTGTCCATGCTTCCGACAGTATATGGAGAGAAGACGGTTATGCGTCTTACTTCCAAGGACGGTCTGACGAGACCGAAGTCTGGACTTGGTTTCAGTGCAGAGGAGGAGAAGGTGTTTGATGGTATCCTCAGTAATCCACATGGAATCATTCTGGTTACGGGACCGACAGGTTCCGGTAAATCAACGACTCTGTATACGGCACTGAGTGAACTGAATACAGAAGGTGTTAATATTATCACGGTAGAAGATCCGGTGGAGGCAAATATTGACGGAATTAATCAGTGTCAGGTAAATGAAAAGGCAGACATGACGTTTGCGGCGGCACTTCGTTCTATCTTGCGTCAGGATCCGGATATTATCATGATCGGTGAGATTCGAGACGGCGAGACGGCGGATATTGCGGTTAAGGCGGCTATTACAGGACACTTGGTTGTGTCTACCCTGCATACGAATTCGGCAGCATCTACGGTAACCCGTCTGATCGATATGGGAATTGAGCCATATACGGCAGGTGATGCACTGGTGGGAGTTATCGCACAGCGTCTGGTTAGAAGACTTTGTACCTGCAAGCAGCCAAGGTATGCTGAAGAGCATGAAAAAAGACTTTTGAATGTACCAGATCAGGATGAGGATGTGGTGGTATATGAACCGAATGGATGTCCGCTTTGTAATGATACAGGTTTTTCTGGACGAATCGGTGTATACGAGATGATGACGGTTACTAGAAGTCTGCAGCAGGTAATTGCTACGAATGCTCCGGCAAATGAGATTGAAAAACAGGCTTTGAAGGAAGGTATGATGACCTTGAAACTCAGCTGTTCACAGCATGTGTTGAACGGAATCACATCAATTTCAGAGATGCGTAAGATTGTATATGAAGCCGGAGATGAATATTAGAATTTGTTCTTAAGGCTGTCCGGTGTCTGGTTCAGTACTTTATAAAGAAAACGGAGAAATGAAAGGGGAAGAAACATGATTGATATCAAAGAATTATTGACTTTTTCGGTTGAGCAGAAGGCTTCCGATGTACATATTGCGGTAGGTATTCCGCCGAAACTTCGAATTAACGGTAAATTGATTGAAGTGGAGTGTCCGCCGTTGGAGCCGGCAGATGCGGCAGAGATGATCGGATCGACAATGCACGAGCGTCACAAACAGATTTTGAAGGAACGGGGAGAGGTCGATTTTTCTTATGATTCTGACGAAACTGGACGATTCCGTGTAAATGTGTATATGGATAGGGGAAATATGGCTGCTGCTTACCGACGGGTAGAGACGATAATTCCAAGACCGGATCAGCTTGGAATTCCTACAGAGGTTGTAGAGTTATATAAGAAAAAGAGAGGACTGGTTCTTGTAACAGGACCGACAGGTTCCGGCAAATCAACTACACTGGCATCTATTATTAATAAAGCAAATGAGAATCTGACGGATCATATCATTACATTGGAGGACCCGATTGAGTATGTACATCATCATAAGAAATCTGTTGTAAACCAGCGTGAAGTTGGAATGGATACCTTAAGTTATGGAAATGCACTTAGGGCGGCACTTCGTGAAGACCCGGATATTATTCTGCTAGGAGAGATGCGTGATCTGGAAACTATTTCTACGGCCATTACAGCAGCTGAGACCGGACATTTGGTTTTTTCTACTCTGCATACAATTGGTGCGGCAAGTACTATCGACCGTATTATTGACGTATTTCCAACCCATCAGCAGCAGCAGACTCGTGTGCAGCTTGCCATGATTCTGGAAGGTGTAATTTCACAGGCTCTGGTTCCGGCAGAAGATGGGAGAGGACGTGTAGCGGCTTTTGAGGTTATGTTTGGAAGTCCGGCAATTCGAAGTCTGATTCGTGAAGCGAAAGTACATCAGATTCAGTCAACCATTCAGACCAGCCGTCAGATGGGCATGATTACCTTGGATGATCATTTGTATGAGTTGTACAGAGAAGGGGCAATCAGTCGTGAAAATGCACTAATTTATGCAAAGGATCAGGCAGCATTGAAGAAAAAAATGTAAATTTTGTTTAAAATTTATAATATTTTTGATTTCCAGCAAAAAAATATTGCAATTTTGACAAAGATAGAGTATCATTATATTCAGAAATAATTGTTAATAAATTGTTCATATTTTGTTCAGAATTATTTTGATGAAACTAAGATATGAATAAGGAAAGAATGGCGGAGGAGATGCAATGGCACAATTTAATTATAAGGCGGTTGATAAGAGTGGTAAGCCAAGGAAAGGTACCATTGATGCAGCAGACCACGATAAAGCTTTGGAAAAACTGAAAAGTGAAGGACTTTCTGTTACAGAGATTAAGGATGCCGGAGAGGGTGGCAAGGGATTCAGTCTTGGCAAGAAGAAGGTTAAGAGCCGGGATTTATCAATTCTTTGTAAGCAGATGGTAAGTATATTGAATGCCGGTGTAACTGTAATTACAGCACTGGATATGCTTTCGGAACAGATGGATAACAAGACGCTTAAGAATGCACTGATTGAAGCGAAGATATATGTGGAAAAGGGAGGGACCTTTTCGGATGCGATGCGTTTGAATCCGGAAATCTTTCCACCAATTATGATTAATATGACTTCGGCTGGTGAGGCTTCAGGTAGTATGGAAGTTGCTTTTGAACGATTATCTATTCATTTTGAGAAGGATGATGCATTGAAGGGTAAGATTAAAGGGGCTTTGACTTATCCAATTATGGTTATGATTGTGGCTGTGCTGGTGGTTATCGTTGTTATGATAGCGGTTATTCCGAATTTTGTGGAAATGTTTGCTGATATGGGAACCCAATTGCCGCTTGCTACCCGAATCATGATGGCGGGCAGTGATTTTGTGTTACATAAATGGTATATCCTGATTGCTATCGTTGCAGTTATCGTGATTGGAGTTAAGGCATTTGTATCAACTCCGTATGGTGAGATGTTGTTTGCTAAGGCAGCGATTAATGCTCCGATTTTTAGTGATTTGGTTATAAAGTCTAATTCTGCCAGATTTGCAAGAACCTTGAGTACATTAATGGCGGCCGGTATCCCAATGTTGGATTCCATTGAACAGGTTGCTAAAATGATGGGGAATAAGATATTCCGCGATGGTCTGATGAATACCAAGGCTCAGGTGGCGAAAGGTCTTCCGCTTTCAAAACCTCTTAAGGATATGGAAGTTTTCCCTACCATGCTGGTACAGATGGTTAAGATTGGCGAAGAGACTGGTAATATTGAAGACATGATGGAAAAGGTTGCTGATCTTTATGACAGGGAAGTGGATTTGGCGACAGAGTCCCTGACACAGGCGATGGAGCCTCTTACCATGGTGGTTATGGCCGGAATTGTAGGCATGATTGTTGCCGCTGTATACGGTCCAATCCTCAGTATGTACGAAGGTATTGACAATATGTAACAACTACGAGCAATGCGTCAAGGTATATCAAGATATCTGCGTCAAGCTTGCTTGTAAGCGGGTGTCTTGATATACCTTGACATATGGCGACAGCCACAGCGAGGCGGAGCTGAGGTGGCATTGCGAATGAAAGTAATGACATATGGTGATAGCAATGCAGAGTTGAGATGGCATTGCGAGGTATTACGGTTAAACCTGTTGTTGACCACAACAGTTTTAATAAAAATATTTATATAAGTAAAGGAGAGATGATTATGAAGAAGACAAACAAAGGTTTCTCAATGGTCGAGCTGATAATCGTTATTGCGATTATGGCTATTTTAGCAGGTGCTCTTGCACCAGCACTTATCAAGTACATCAATAAGTCCAGAGTGTCTACAGATATTCAGACTGGTAATGCAATTGCAACAGCAGTTCAGACGGCACTTTCTAATGAGGCTGGTTTTGATGCGGCAGCTAGCAGTTATGATAAGACATGGACTACGTTGACTGGCGGTGGCTCATGGGCTACTGATGACTTTATGGCTACAGTTGGAAATACAGTTGGAGCAAATATTCCAAAGGTTAAGTCTAAGAAGTGTATCGCAAAGAGTGGTTCTGCTGCAACAGGTGGTGATTTTGAAATTTATGTAGACACTTCAGGAAATGAAGTTAAGGTTCGTATCGGTGGTAATCATTTAGTATTCCCTACCGCAGATGAGTGTCTGACAAATGATAATGCAACATCTTGTTCACCTACAGGAACCTGATGGTTGAAGACAATTTTGTTATAAGTTTTGCGTAAGGCAACAATATGGTTAACACATCCTCTCTAAAAGAGGGGATGTGTTAATGTTGAATAAGGAAAACAAGACAGAGATGAAAATGATATTTGGGATTGGAACAGGTTTGATAATAAGTGCAGTGTGTTGGATTGTGCTTCCTCTTTCTGCATTTATTAAAAAAATAGAGGATGAAAGTGCGTGCCGGCAGTGCGGTTTGGAAAAGCAATGTATTGCGATGCAGGAGACCAAACGTGGGCAATCGAATTTTGTTAGTGACTGGATGCTGATATCCTATTTGGCAGTAAGGAAAAACTGTTCCTGTGAGAAAACATATAGTCATTTTAAAAAGCTTGCAATGGTTATATTAGGTTTTCTGGTTTATGTATTCCCTTTTTGGTCGAGAGGGATGGGACTTGATGGAGTGCTGATGGGTTTTTCGGCGGTTGCGTTGTTTTTCTTATCAGTTGTAGATTGGAATACACAGTATATTCCATTTGAGTGCAACATTTTTATTTTTATATGCGGACTGATTCATTTATTTGCAGATTTTTCTAATTGGTTAGAATATTTAATTGGTCTTATTGCAGTCAGCGGTTTTTTATACATTGTGAATCTTGCTGTAACGCCGATTCTTCAGAATCGGTATCAGGAGGAGATTGACAGTGTGATAGGGGACGGTGACATCAAATTAATGGCAGCAACTGGCTTACTTTTAGGCTGGAAACTTAATTTTTTGGCATTAGGGATTGGATGTATTGCAGGGTCAGTGATACATGTAGCTTTAATGAAGATTAAGGGAAGCAACAGGCAGTTTGCTTTCGGCCCGTATTTATCTTTGGGCATTTATATTACAATGATATGCGGAACACAGCTTGTGAGCTGGTATCTGGAAATTTTGGGTGTGATACCCTATTAAAATAACTTCTGATTAGCGAGGGAGGCTACGGATATGGCAAAAAGTAATAAAGTCTTAACGATAGACATTACGAATGAAAGTATTACAATTATTGAAGTGACACCTTCAATAAAGAAACAGACAAATGTACATAATGCATTAATTTTTGAGACACCTGAGGATGCTTATGAGGACGGAAATATCAAAGAACCTGAAAAAATTGCATCAGCAATTCGGGAACAGTTGGATGCCAATGGCATTACCAATAAGAACGTGATATTCATTCTGACATCTACTAAGGTGGTAAACCGTGAAGTATTAATTCCGGAAGTGAAGGAGAATAAAATAAAGGGAATTGTGAGTGCGAATTCCTCAGAGTATTTCCCTGTTAATATAGAGGATTACGTTGTTTCTCATTCTATATTAGAACATGTGGTGAACGAAGATAAGACCAAACAGATAAAACTGATGGTAGTAGCAGCACCAATTGCGATGGTGAAAGGTTATTATGAATTGGGAAGCATGTTAGGATTTACCATACAGTCAATTGACTACATAGGTAATGCGATGCTTCAGTTGATTAAGACGCAGACCAGTTCTACAATGACAACAATGGTAATCCAGTTAGGTAGTGAATCTACAATTTTGAATATTGTAAAGGGTGATACCCTTTTGTTACAGAGAACTGTACCGTATGGAACTAATGCAGTAGTAACTGAGGTTATGGATGAAAAGGGAGTAGATGCCACAACAGCTATGACGATGTTACAGAATGAACGTCTGATTACAGTTGATTTTGACGATAATGCAGCTACAGGAGCGTTTCGTTATCTGATTAATAATATCGGTCGTGTAATTGATTACTATGTAACAAAGAATCCAGATAAGCCGATAGATGATGTGTTTCTTATCGGTGACGGTGCTTTGATTCGTGGTATTGATGGTCTGTTTAAGATTCAGCTGAATATTCAGACAAAAGTCATGGATAGTCTTTATAACATCAAGTTTGATCCGAAAATTGATTTGAAAATTTATAGTCCTGTTTATCTGATTACTCCGATTGGTGCTGCTTTTGCACCTATGGGATTTGTCCCTTCAGAGGCTAAGGTAAAGCAGGGTAGTAATGCAAATACCTTAAAGATTGGTATGGGTGTTTGTGCTGCCGGCATTGTGATTGCGGCAGTTGCGGCAGGGGTGACGATTGTTATGAAGAATAATGCGATATCAAAGCGTGACAGTCTGAACAACCAGATTGCGGCGATTGCAGATATTGACCAGATTGTCCGCGATTATGATATGGCGAAGGCAAAATTATCAGATATTAAGAATATGTATACACAGACCAGAACCCTGAATGAGAATGTTTCCATGTTTTTTGAGGCATTAGAGGATAACCTGCCAAAGGACATTGCAATCAATACCTATAAGTCCAGTGATGCAGGTGTTGAGATGAGTGGTATCACAAAGGATTATGATGCCATTGCGAAGTTTATCATTCAGCTAAAGAAAATTGAATGTGTGGAGAATGCATTTTTAGTTGACCTGAATGAAACAGAGCAGGAAGGTACCGGAGAGGGTGCTCAGGCAATCAAATATTATGAATTTAACATTACGGCAAATTTTGTATCAATGGTAGAGGATGATACAGAAGAGGAAGCGGCTGGTGATGCAGTACTTCCGGAAACCAGTGCAGAATAGGAGGGGTTGTGATGAAATTAGGAGATACAGAAAAGGCATTATTATTGGGGCTGGTAGGTGTGGCTGCTGCTGTCCTCGTGCTTATGTATGTGGCAAAGCCGAATTATGATCAGGTACAGACGATTAACAGTGAGATTATACAGTTAGAGAGCAGACTGGCAGAATTAAACCAGAAACAGGCAAACAGGGAACAGTATATTGCAGATACAGAGCAGTTTAATGCAGATTTCGAAGAAGTATTAAATGCGTTTCCGGCAGATATGAATCAGGAAATTACTGTTATGTTTTTAGACGGAGTGAAGAAGAGCAATGATTTTTCTCTGGATTCTTTGGAGATGGGGCAGAAAGAGCAGTTTTATACCTTGGGTCAGGGTGGTGCTGACGCTTCTCTTGGCGGCGCAGCAGCGGATACAGCCGGTACAACAGAGGCAGGAACGACAGAGACTGCAACAACAGAAGCGGCTTCTACTGAGAATGCAGCTTCCGGAGATACTTTGACAGAGGGAGAGGCTGTGGGAAATGATGCAGCTTTCAAGTGTTACCGTGCAATCTTTCCAATATCCTATTATGGATCTTATTCGTCTTTAAAAGATGTGATCAACTATGTAGGAGGATATTCTGATAGAATGACCATTAATTCTCTTGATGTTAAGTATGATAATGAAGGGGATTTATACAGTGGTGAATTGGAATTATACTGCTATTCGGTAGAGAGTTCGGAAAGACCGGAGCGTCAGCTTGATTTAAATGAAGTTGAGATTGGTGTTAATAATATCTTTAATACCGGAGTGGGAGGCAGTTCTGGTACAGATAAGGAGAGCGGTCTGAACAAATATGATGAGAATGATGGTGCTGCAATTGAAAGCAGTTATGATTTCTATGCAATGTTAAATGCATCTACCAGTGATGTGTCTGCTAAGGTGGCAGGTCAGAACGGTGCAGGAAAAGAAGCAAGCGTAATTTCCAATAGTGACAATGATGTATCAACTCTTACCTTTGATTTTTATGAGAAAGACGGTAAGAATTATTGTAAGTATACTTTGGATGATGTTTCTTATGAGGCTGAGGTAACTTCCAGTGAAGATGTTAAAGTTTTACTTCAGTCATCAGCAAGGAAGAATGATGATGATAAAGCCGGAATCCGTGTTACAATTCGCAATACAACAAATCTTCCGGTTTATGTAAAAATAAGTGGAGATGACAGCGTATCCCCTCGTGTGGATATTGCAAGCCAGACAGGTTCTGTCAAGGTATATAAGTAGATTGGAGTGATTGTTCCATGATAAAGAAAAAAAATACTGGTTTTAGTATGGTTGAAATTTTAATATCCCTTGCAATTTTTATGATACTGATGCTGCCGATTGTTTCAGGGATTATATCGTCCCTGAATATGACAACGAGTTCAAAAGAGTTACAGTACCGTAATGATTTTGCTGAGAATTTGATGGAGCATATTAAAGCGGTGCCGATCGATCAGGTTACGGATGAAGAGTATTATGTTGCAAATGGTACCTTGGCAGGAACCTTTGAGTTTGGCGGTGGATTTGTAACGACTGTAGATCCAACTGATTTGACAGAAAGAAAAAGCTGTACAATGAAAGGTAAGACCACAATAGGGACAAAAAGTTCGACATATAATTATCTGATTCAGGTTAACAATGATTATTATGTAGATAAGGGAGTAAATGATGCTGGTTTTATTGATCCAAATAATCTGGCATTAGGTATTGTGGAGGATATCGATCATACTAAGGTGGCTTTATTTGATGGAACAATGCTGAATTATGATAAGATGGCATCTGCTGCGTTCCGAACGAAAAAATTACAGGCACTCAAAGAGATTGATGAGGATCGTTACAACCAGCAGATGCAGGGTATAGGAGTGGATTTATTTTTGGCGGATACAGCATCCAGAATGATGACGGTGGAGGTGTCCGGTAATTCGCGAGATGGATATATCGTTCGGTGCGTTTTGGATTATATTGATCATGATCTTAATGGTATACTTGGTGATAATAACCATATTCAGTATGTTTCGGATGCACAGACATTTGCAGATAAGCTTCCTAATATTTATTTGATGTATAATCCTTGTGTTTATAACGGGGATTATTCAGAGGATGATTATGTTGCAATTGATATAAGTGAACTGGATGATTCTGAAGTTAATCTCTTTTTTGTAGAAACAGCTGCGACGTATTCACAGAATATCGTGGATTCTGGAACGGTAGATGATAAAGTAGGGAACATACTTTACAATGATGTAAGAGGGAATTCCGTTGGCAGGGATAATGTAAATATCCATATGTTAGCAAAGACCAAAGAGAGCGGAGATAATACTCTAGAGAGGATTCATGTATATCATAATATAGGTGATAATATCGATTCAGAGGGTAATCTTAAGTCCAATGAAAAATCTGCGGCACATAAGTTCTGGTACAAGGCAGCTTCTGCAGTTACTGCTGATGAGAGAAGCGAGGGTGTGAGTGGAGCAATAGATGGCAGAGTGGGTACCTTTTTAAATTTAATTAATGATGGTGCTTCTTCTAGTGAAAGAATAGCGATTGCACCTCTAGTTTCGGGAGGGAGTAAGGATGCGACAGTCGGTTTGTTAAACCAAGCAACAGAAGAGAGCAGAGGGTTATATCAGGTAAAGATATGGATGAAGCCGGATACAGAGGGACCCATTGATACTTCGGTAGATCAGCCGATTCTTCAGGGAACGAAAGGAGGTAATGAAACTTGATGAGAAGAAAGAAGATTAAGAAAAAGAATCAAGGTAACAGTTTCATAATGGTTGTAGCGACTATTTCCTTTCTTGCAGTTCTTGTGGCGGCAATTCTGGTTGCTGTTGCACTCTGCTATAGGCTGAAAGCCTATGATATTAATGCACGGGATAATTTCTATTATCTGGAGCAGGCGATGGATGAAATATATGCGGGTGTCGGTGGAGATGCTATGAGGGTTTTAAATCAGGCATATGATGAAACATTGGAAGTTTTGGTGTATTATGATACCAGTAAAAAGGCATATGTGACAATGGAACCAGCAGATGCTAATAAAATTTTAAAGACAACGTATATGAAAATGTTGAGTTCTAATGAGGATTATCAGCCAAGTAATGCGGAAGATCATTTAAAATCGTTTTTGAGTTATCCATACAGCGATACAAATGAGGATACCAAGGAAGGTGTTCAGCTGAGTATTGGAAATATAAATAAGACAGACGATGAGCTGGTGATCTACAATCTTGTATTACGCAGGGAAGCTAAGTATTCTACAATAAACGCAAGATCTAAGAAGGATTCCGGTACGGTTGGAGCTCCGGATACGTTTATTCAGACTCTTACAACAGATTTAATTATCGGAAAGCCGGAGTTTGATGTTAATTTTAACGGAAATAATGCGGATCTTAGTGAGTTGTATGCTTATTCCATGATTGCAGACAGAGGTATTGAGATTACTGATAAAGAAGGTAAGACGGCACTGGGCAATAAGGTAAATATAACCGGAAATATATATGCAGCATCAGATTTTTATAATAAGAGCTATGATGAGAATCCGGGAACTATTCCAACGGTTAATGATGTTGCTGCTCCAGCAGATTTGAAGAGTGATCAGATTCAGAAGGTCAATTCTTATGATGAAGATCGTTTGAAAAATTGTGATGGTGTTAATGTAAAGAGCATGTATTCCGGTCTTTATGTAGATGGAGCATCTGTTATACTGGCGTCAGACAGGATTATTGTTCCGGGGTCCCTTGCACTTATGAATTGTGCAGATGTCACAATTTCAAATATTGCTAATTCATCTGCTGATTATGCAGATATATGGGCAGATGGTATTGTGCTGGATGGATTTGCACTCAGGCAGAGTACGACTGGTGATGTTATGAAAGGTGCTTCTTTGACGATGAAGGCAAGGGCTTATATTTATGATGATTTGGAGGTAAATGCCAATTCCGGATCGGTTCTGTTAAACGGAGAGTATTATGGATATAATTATGCTTCAACGGATAACCGGACTTATACTACAGAATCTATTGAAAAAGGTGTTCGTAAGTTTACAAAGGATACTCATGCAGGTATTACGGATGGTCAGAGTATAAGAGGTCAGGCACATTATAACAGTAGTGCGATTATATTGAACGGACAGGATACAACGCTTGATTTTAAACAGGCGAATGCGTTATATGTGGCAGGACAGTCTTATATTGAGTTGTCAAAAGCTACTAAGGAATCAGAGACCGCAGAGACTGTGAATTATACTGTGAAAAATGGTAATGTTGTCGAAAATATGACGGATGAGGTAAAGCGTGAAACAGATAGTTATCTGACACAGGAGACAAAGAACGGTACGGTTACCGATAACTATACGGTGGAGACAGGAAAGATTGATGAGTCAGACAAGACAGCTATTCAGGATTACCGCACTGGTGAAGCAATTTCTATTAAGAGTAACCAGCTAGCATATATCCCGGATGGTAATGTACATGATCAGGCGGATGGATTATGGCTGGAGCTTCCGCAGCGTTTAAGAGATGTAGATGCTTACAAGGATATCTGGTCCAACTTTGATAAGATACCAGTTGTAAAGACTGTTGTTTCAGGAAAAACGAAATATTTTCTGGATTTCTCAAAGGCAGATATAAAAGATAAAAACGTAATGAATCAGTTTATTGCAGATTATGCGGCTATGTTTGATGAGTCTACTATAGTTGATGCCAGTGGGAAGACTGCAGGTGAGACATATGGAATGATCAACATTACCGATTATGAGTATTTTAAAGTGAAAATGCTGCAGGTTAGTGAGGAAGAAACGGATCCATATAAGAATATATATACCAATTCGGCAATTACTACACAGGTAGACGGTAATTTTACTATTGTTGCAAACAGTGGAAATATTGCCCCTTTAGTTAAGGCAGCTGAGAATGTAAATAATGCGATTAATGAGGGAAATAACGGTCAGTCATTATTGCAGATTGGTAGTGATGCGGCGGTTGCAGCACAGCGTGTATCAAGTAAGTTACAGGATCAATATAAAGAAGTAAAATGGCTTCTTACAAATAAGAGTAGTGAGGGTGCTTTTGTGACACAGGCACATACTTTAAAGGAAGAGGTTATTACGCCGATTAACCACTATTTTGATTTTTCTCTTGTAAATAAGGAAAATAGCAGATACTGTACACTTAAGTGTGGATATGGTGTATGGATTTCTGAAGGAGATGTGCAGATTGGTGCCGATTCCTGTAAGATAGGTTCTTCAACCGCAGATTATAATAAGCCATATAAAAACGGCAAAGTAAGAGGAATTGTAATTGCTAAGGGCGATGTGACCTTTGAGGATAATGTGGAAGAGTTTGAGGGGTTGATTGTAACCGGTGGCAAAATTATCATTAATAATTTTGATAAGGTAAATGGAAAAACAACAATGAGCCTTCTTGCCAATGAAGAAGTTATTAAGACTATTTTGCGGGAATGTGATTATTCCCGTGGAGAAAGCAAGGCTGATAATTTTGGATTTGTTTGTGATATGTTCCGGTTATTTACATCCCAGTATGTTCCTCCGGCTGAAAGTGGTGATACCCCTGTGGTTTCAATGAAAGATATCAGTGCTGTCCAGTTTGAAGATATTCTTTCCTTCCGTAATTGGAAGAAGAATGTAGATTAGGCGGTGATGGTATGAGGAAGAATAAAAATACAAGAAAAAATAAAGGTTACACATTGATTGAAGCAATTATCGTCATTGCGATTATCGCAATCTTGTCGGGAATGTCTTTTGTAACAATTGGAATTATCAAACAGGCAAAATGTAATGCAGCGGCTTCTGCTCTGGATGCCCAAATGGGAAGTCTTTTGATTAAGACAAAGGCAGTTTCGGAAGCAAAGGATTCACCGCTTTGTATGTTGATTCAGTATAATAATAGTGACATTAATTTTGCAGACGGTACAATTGCTAAAAGAGGATCCTATTCATTAATCTTAGGATATAATGACGGTTCTTCTTTTACACCGAAAGAGGTGGATGCAGATGGTAATGCTGTAGTTGAGACCACGCTTCCTAATATTCTCAGTATTAATTACACACCGGAAGCAGGTGCAGGAGAATGCAGCTTTGTAGATGGAACAGAGACTATGCTAATTGAATTTAAAAAAGCAGATGGTTCTGTCCGTTACGGAGCAGGAAGTTATGAGATTATATATAATGGCAATAAAGTGGCGACAGTTAAGTTAGATGCGGCAACCGGAAATCATTCCGTGAAGTAGGGGGTGGAGTCATTGTCAGGTATAAAAAATAAAAATAGAGGCTTCACGTTGATTGAGCTGTTAATCAGTTTAGCATTATTATCTATTATCATGGTAATGGTTGTTCAGTTTATGAGTTCGACAGCAGGAGCACAGAAGAAAACTAAGGAAAATATTAAAGTGCAGACAGAAGCAAAAGAGGTCATGACCAATATAATGGATGGTCTGGTCACTGCAAGTTATGTACAGGTCAGATCAAAAAATGGTGCAGTCTATACAATGGATAAGACTACTGGATCAAGGAAAGAAGCTCTTTCCCCGGTAGCCGGTTCCGTAAGTGTAGTACCAACCTCAAATATGACAATTGTTCCCGATAATTTTGGAAATTATAATAAGATGGTAGATACCGACGGGAACTATATAGGCGGCGAGCGTAAGGTGATTGTAGATATGGATACTTTCCAGTTACCGGGAGAAAAAGTTGCTGACGGAAATTATCCGTTAAATGGTGATTTACATGAATCGGCAATAGTGGATGCCCGATCCTTTAGAATTCTGAAGCAGGAGGTGGCGGGAAATGACACTTATCTGTATATAGAGCCGCAGTATATTTATGCAGAATATAATGTAATGGATGCAGGTGGCAAGCCAACTCAGGTAGAGAGCGTAATATATCGTTTTGTAGATAATGTGAATGGTAGTATTAGTATTTATCTTAGTCGCAAGACATGGAATCGTAATACAGCGAGCAGATGGTATAGTCTTTTAGGAGCAACACCTGATTCTGGAGATACCGGTCTGCTGACTAAGAATCTGTCAGATTTTTATTTGTCTGCTGATGCAGAGGGGAATGCACTCATGATAGATGCATTGTTCGATATTAAAGGTTATAAGTATAATGCAGCAGAAACCGTTAAGTTTAGAAATTCTTCAGTGTTGACTGTCCGACCGCAGAACTTATATAAAAAGGTGGTTACTGGCGGTGGAGGAGTTACACCATAATAGAAATAAGAAAGGAAGGGAGAAGAACAATGTCAAAGAAAAAAATTATTGCTATTATATTTACATTAGTCGTTCTGGTTACATCAGTCTCTGCAATTTCTTATTCTATTGCGACAAGAGGTGGTTCTGCAAATAGTAAGAAAGAAATAGAGACAGAGCCTGTGAACAGAGGTGCTAATCCTGCATCTGATTATAAGACGAATATTGATTTAATTATCGAGAATTCGAATAAGCCAGGAGACGAGGCTCAGACATTTAATGTTGTGGAGATTGTTCCGGTTGGAGTGAACGGTTCGGATTTAAGCCAGTATATTTCGAATGGTCATTTTAAGAGTAATGTATTTGATGCTAACAGTACGAAAGGTGCTACGATGAAAGCAGATATGATTTTGTTGGATACCATTCATATAGCGGCAGCAACAACTCTTAATGACAAGGTGGACTCCAATATTACCGGTGAGAATTCAACTATAGGGGATGTCCTGAATAAGGCAGACTTGATTTATATCAGTAGCCCATCGTATTCGGCATATGATAATAATATGAGTGAGGATATTTATAATTATCTTCATACATATGCTCTAGGGAAGGATAAACCGGTTATTGTTGATTTTGTGAAGCCGGGAGATTCAGGATCTGTCGGTGCATCAAAAACTTATAAGGATTTAATTAGTGAGATTCGAACAAATCATATTCGTTTTAGAACATTTGCATGGAAAGATGATGCCAGTGCACAAGAGTTTTTTGATGCGAATTTGCAAAAAAAGTCATACTATGTAAAATATAATACAAACCAGACACCAAGTAATGGTAAAGTGTTGGTTGTTACTACAAATCAGAATGAGTCGGGTTCCATGTATCAGAAGATGAGTAGTGAGAATACGAGTACCATAATTAATAAAGCATACTATGGTCAGGCGAAACCTAATGATTTTGAGTATACGTTTGTGAATCCAACTGCCTTGACTGTGGATCAGTTAAATGAAAGTTATGATTTTATTTTGTTAGAAAATAATATCATGACTACGTCAATGACAAATGAATTATTTGCAAAAATAAAAGCATTGTCAGAAGCTTGTAAATATATACTTTATGATTTTAGAGGAAGTTTTGAAGAGGGGGGCTCCTCGTCTTATGTAGGTACTAATAATTATCTTAAGCTGATGAATTTATTGCTGACGGCAAATGGTATTGCAAAACAGTCCAATATTTTATCTGTTCGTTATGGATTTTTTACTTCTTTAAATAATGCCGGTGCTGATGGTGTTGCTTCAGCGAAGGGAATTGCAGATATTATCAATACCAGTGAATACAGAGACAGTAGTACAAGCGGCGAGAATGGAAGTGCATACCGTGTACTTGAGATTCAGCCTTGTTATCCGATTGATACGGATTTAGCCGAGAGTCAGCCGCGCAAAGCTCGAGCTTCTGCATATCCTGAATCTATATATAAAGGTATGTATTACACAATTCCGGATCAGGTGCTTTCCGGCGTGACCAAGGATGAAATAGATGATGATGTTGAGTATTATGCGTTTGAAATGAGTAAGGCAAAGATATCTCATGCAACAGGTATTCCGTATAATCAGATTCAGGTGGATCAGATGTCTGTAGATGAATTGATTTCTACAAAGAATGTTGTACTGGAGAATTATGATCTGGTATATATCGGTGGAGATACATCTGCATTGGTTTCACATGAATATGTTAATTATGCCGGTAGTGACTGGAACTTCCAGAATAATTATGTACAGAGTGCATTGAAATGTCTGACCCAGTTTGATATGTATACCCATACAGGTAATTTTGTAGACTACAAGATGACCTATGGGGAAGTAGCAGGTGGTACAAATTCGGTAGAGTTCAGTGGACATGATCTTACTACGATTAAGAGAGATGAGTTAAAAGATTTTGTAAATTCCGGTCTTCCGATTATTATTGATCAGGTGGTAACGAAGGAGTTTGAGGATTCTTATCAATATGATCCTGCTAATGAAAAATCAACAGAAAAAAACAGATTAAAGCAGTTAGAGTTAAAGCAGATTGACCCGGATTGTAATATGTATCAGTTTTTAGCATATACATACGAATTGGTCAAATCTGGTAATTCTAAAGGGAATGTTGCATGGGGAAGTATTAATACCGATGCACAAAATGCAACTAGGTTAGTAGAAAATGTAGATAACGAGTTTGGGTACACCCGTGGTGGGCAGGTTACAGTTTATAGTGAAGATTATGAAAAGGTTATCAGGAATTTGGTCGAGAATGCTGCTTTAAGACCAAGTCTTAAGATAACTGCTAAACCAAAAGAATATGTAGAAGGTGATGATTCTACGGTTAATACGGAGAATCCGGTGGCATTTACGGCAGGTGTTACAACCACAGCGGCGGATACTTCTACTTATACTGTAGAACTCTTTATAGATTCTAATGGAGATTGTACCTATGCAGATACGGAGATGGTGAGCAGTGCGACCTGTAATGCAGGTGGAACAGTTAATTTATCTTATAGTTTAGATGATGATTTCTTTGGACTGGTAAACTGGAAGATTAAGGTTACTGCTGCTAATGGAGTATTGTGTGATACCAAAACGGGTACTGCGTTATTCAAATTGGACAGTGAGATGAAGAAGACAGTCAGGGTTCTTCAGATTATGCCGTTGGAGAAGTCAGAGCAGACAGGTTTCTCGTCAGGATTTTCTTTATATTTCTGTACAGAGTGCCAACAGGCTATGCGAGTACTGGAAAATAACGTTCTTGTAATAGGCAATGATAAGAATGGTAATCCTGGATTGAATTCATATGCAGATCAGGAGACGGTACTGGGTGATGTAAAAGTTGGTAAGCATGAACATCGATTTGGTATTGTAAAATATGATTCGACTATTGCAACGGATGACTGGGAAGAAAATTTTGCAGATACCTTAACACATGGGGAAGACGGTACATTAGAGACTGGTGATTATGAGTTTGACTTGGATATTGTTACACCTTCCGAATTTGATGAGATGTGTTCTGATGCAGCAGGACGTACAGATACAGATATCGGTGCAGCAACAGCTTTAGCAGAGCAGTACTTAGAGGAATATGAAGAGGGCTTAGAATCTCAGACACTGTCGCTGTACAGGACAAAATTAGAGTCGGAACTTTATAAGGTAGCAGACCAGATTAGGAATACAGGCAGCGGTAACAGGCGGAATGTAATCCTAAAAGGAATCGGAACTGCCGGAAATCCAGGTAACTGGATGATTGACCAGGCATATTATAAGTTCTGGGAATATTGTAATGACAGAGGTAATCAGCCACTGGTCGGTGCACTTAATTTATCAGCTTTAAAGACAGCTTATAGTAATTATATTACAGAATATGATGAACTGGTTGCCAAAAAGAAGCTTTATAAAGAATATTCTCGTAAGGCATCTGACCATAATACCTGGTTGTTGAATAATTATGATATTATTGTTCTTGGTCTGGCAGATGAATTTAATAATAAAGATTTATCAACAGTTTCCTGTGGACAGTTAAAGACCTATGTTACTCAGGGCGGTTCTATTTTGAATACACATGATACTATGACAAAATATAAGGATAAAGGAGCCGTTAATTTAACAAATTCCTTAAGAAGTGCATTTGGTATGGATCGTTTCCATGTACAGGATATTGGAAGCAGTACTAAGGTTGAAGTCGCAGTTCCAAAGGCTGGCAAGAAAACAGTATATATTGGAGAGGTTCTTGAAAGCTGGGGCGGTGATGGTAAGGATTTTGAAATTTCTAATAAGGACTTGACAGTTAATGTCAATAGGCAAGGTTGGGGTTCTGTGTATGATGCTACTTTCACGGAAGCTGAACAGCCTCATACATCTTTAAGTGAAAAAGTAAAAATTATTATTAACGGTATGCCGAATGTAACCTATAAGTATAGAGATAATTCTACGAATGTGATTAGCAGCGTTGTTGCAAATGCTAACGGTGTTGCGGTTATTAAGTTAGATCAGGCAATGGATTATGAATCAGTATCTTTTGCTCTTGGCAAAAATAATGTTACAGCGACCTATGATATAAGTACAGGTACACTTTCAGCAAATGCAAATAATACGGAAGTTGCTGCTGATGGGAAGTTAAAGATTGATATTACGGTTACTGATGGTGGTACAGCAGTTCCGGATGGAACAACAATTAGATGTGCTTTCAGAGGTAATGTGCAAAATGGAACGACAACAAATGGTGTTGTAACATTTATGGTTGATCCTGCGCAGGTTGCTACCAGCAGTATATATGATTCGCCTTCTGGTTTCCCGTACAGACAGTATGAGACAGAAGACAGTTCCAAGTATTTCTGGACAGAACGTATTATTGCATCTTCTCCTAGCGAATATGCAAATGTTGCGAGTAAACTGGAAGGAATCTCTATTAAACGTAATACACCGGTTGGTGTAACAGATTTGTATGCACTTAGTGATGCAGCCAGTAAGCCGACGTCTCCATATAGATATGTTTGTATGGAATTTGAGAGTTTTGACCATAAAGGTACGGACTTAGACGGTTCGAGTTTTGAGGCTAAGTATGGTACCAGAAAAGCTGCGAAAGTAAATCAGGGCGGAGTTACGATGTATCCGTTTGCAATCAGTAGTGAACTTTTGATTTCACCTACACATGCACAGATGTTCGCATTGGATCTGGAGGATCCTACAGTAGCTGTATGGTATACCCTCGGTGCTAACTTTGTAAGTAAAAATCCTGATGTAGGAGAAGACTTTGCAAGATATGATAGTGGTATTTTTGCCGCTTCGCCAAAGGATGGTATGAATTCTTACTTCCTTTACAGTAAAAATAATGTGTTCTACTGTGGTGCCGGTCATCAGAAAGTAACTGGTAATATGAAGGATAACAATGACGAGAGACGATTGTTTATCAATGTTATTGTGAACAGTGTTTCCAAAGGAAAAGCAAAGCCGAAACTGAAGCTTTATAATAAGTGTGACGAAGAAGGCAATAAGCATGCTAATTGTGATGATAAGTTTGTAGATCCGAAGGATGATGACGATAACAAGACGTTATCTAAAGAAAAGAATACCTTGTTCTATAATGATGCTATTAAGATGTATCAGTATAATATTGATGACGATCAGGCAGAACTTTATCCTGAATTTGATTTTAAAGCGATTGCTGGTACGGCAGATATTAAAGAAATTCTGGTATTCTATGACTTGAATTATGGTGAGGGAGATGGCATGGATAACTCAGATAGTTATAAAGCTGATACCAACCATGTATTGATTACCTCCTATGATGCGGCAGATAATATGAATGGCAAGCGTGTAAGGCTCAGAGAGTCTGCTTTCCCTAAATTGTTGTTGAAGGAAGACTACTTTGAAAATTATAATGGCTACACATATATTGTAATCCGTGTAAAGGATGAGGCAAATCAGTGGCAGTCAGCAAGGGTTAAGATTAATAAAGTTCCATATTTGTTTGATTTAACAGATGCAGGCTTTGATTTTGGTCATCATGGGTTATCAGACAGCAGTTTGGTAATTGATCTGACAGACAGAAAACAATTTGATATTTAACCAAAAGTAAATGAAACGGTGTGAGGGATTTCCTTCACACCGTTTTTGTGTTATGATACAAGGAAGAAAAATCGGATGAGAGGTGATTATAGAGTTGTTTTATCCCAAAAGATATTATGATAAAAAGGAAGATATTCCTGTGGAGGAATATTACAAACAGGGATACCGCGGTATTTTATTTGATATTGATAATACCCTGGTACCGCATGATGAACCGGTAGATGAGGCAGCGGAGATTTTTGTTGAGAAGCTTCACAGGATTGGATTCCGCATCTGTCTGATTTCCAATAATGATAAGGAGCGTGTAAAGATGTTTGCTGATCCTTTGGGTGTCCAATATGTTTATAAAGCCTGGAAGCCTGCCAGACGCGGCTACTTGGAGGGAATGGCTATATTGCATACGAATCTTGAAAATACACTGTTTGTAGGGGATCAGATTTTTACTGATATCTGGGGGGCGAACCGTACAGGTCTTCACAGCATTTTGTTAGATCCGATCAATCCGAAAGAAGAGATTCAGATCATATTAAAGCGTATTCCGGAAAAGCTTGTAAAATGGCTTTATCGAAAAAAGAATGATTTAAAAAAAGGGGAATATGATACAAAATGATAGGCAGGGAGGAGAAATTGTTTGGCAATGACCTGTCAGCATTCAAAAGAGAGGAATAAAAAGATGTTAATTGACGGCAATACAAGATTGATTGGTCTGATTGGTAATCCGGTGGAACATACCTTGTCACCGGTCATTCATAATGGAATCAGTGTGAAAATGGGGATTTCTTCGGTTTATGTACCATTTCAGGTGGAAGGAGAAGGGCTGGATCAGGCTGTAAAGGGGGCTTACGAGCTGAATATACTGGGTATGAATGTAACGGTGCCCCACAAGAATCAGGTGTTGGAATCCCTCGTGGAGATTGATGAGGCGGCAAAGCAGATTGGTGCCGTAAACACCCTGGTAAGATTAGAAGCAAAGCACGGATATAAAGGGTATAATACGGATATGATGGGATTAAGACGGCAGATTCAGGAAGATGGAATTTCGTTAAAAAATGAAACGGTAGTGATTCTCGGGGCCGGAGGTGCGGCAAAGGCAGTGGTTTATATGTGCCTGTTAGAGGGAGCAGGGAAGGTTTATCTCTTAAACCGTACTTTGGAGAAAGCAAAGCAGATAGCAGATCAGATGAACCGGATTTGGAAAGACAGCTGTATGACGGCTGCATCAGGGCTTGAGGAAAATCCAGAGGGAGCAGATTTATCACCAGATAAGGTGATACCCATGCTTTTAGCGGATTATGGGAAAATCAGGGAGCAGGAGCTTATAGTATTTCAGGCAACTGCTGTTGGACTGGCACCGAATGACCGGCAGGCAGTACTGGAGGATGCAGAGTTTTATAAAAAAATAAAGACAGGTGTAGATTTGATTTATAATCCTGCCAATACACGGTTTATGCAGATGGTAGCAGAGCAGGGAGGGAAGGCTTATAATTCCTTAAAGATGCTTTTATATCAGGGGGTGACGGCCTATGAATTATGGCATGATATTACAATTCCCCAGGAGATTGTGGAAGAGGTTTATGTGGATTTAAAACGCAGGGTATATAAGAAGGATAACAGGGTTCTGATTGGATTTATGGGAAGCGGAAAGACCACTTTCGGAAAAGCCCTGGCCGGAAAACTGGGTATGCATTTTCTGGATACCGATACCTATATCGAAAAACAGGCAGGCAAGTCTATTGCGGATATTTTTGCAGAGGACGGAGAAGAGGCATTCAGAAAGCTGGAGACCGAGACTTTAGTATATCTGCGGGATCATCTGGAGAATACTGTGCTTGCAACCGGTGGAGGGATGCCCCTTCGGGAATGCAATGCCCGTCTTTTAAAAGAGACCGGCCGGGTATTTTATCTGACAGCGGCACCACAGGTCATTTATGACAGGGTAAAGGACAGCACAGACCGGCCGCTGCTACAGGGGGAGAATCCTTATGGCAGAATTTGTGAGCTTATGAAGGAGAGAAAGTCCCGATATGAGGCGGCAGCAGATGAGTTGGTAGATACCAATTCCAATGATATGGAAGAAATCTTGGATGTACTTTCCAAACCATTTTAATCAGTCATGCAGACAGGAGGAGTTTCATGTTTGAAACAAGAAGAAGGCATTTAAAGGATGTGCTTTTGAAAAAGCAGGCGGATGCAGTATTGATCGACAGTCCGTCTAATCTATATTATTATACAGGGTTTACCGGTGGTGAAGCATTGTTTTTGATGGCGGCAGGGGATGTGACCGGGTATATCATTACGGATTCCCGTTATTATGAGCAGGTAGAAAAGGAATGCAGGGACCTTACTTTGGTCAGGCTGGAGAAAAGAGGATATGGAGAAACTCTGTATCAGCTGATTGAAGAACTTTTGAAAGAAGGAATCCTGCTGTTACAGGGGGAAGGAGAAGAACACAGAGAGAAAAATCTGAAAAAACAGAAAGGGGTTTGTATTGCCATAGAGGATACTATGCAGCTTTCCAGATATATGAAGCTTTGCGAGGTCTGTAAAAACGTTTCTTTTCAGATGGAGGGGGATGCCATTCATGAGTGCCGGATGATAAAGGATGAGAAAGAGATTCAAAAGATTTCCGAGGCAGAAGCAATTGGGGATGCAGCATTTTCCCATATACTGGACAGGATAAAACCGGGAGTTACAGAGGCGGAAATTGCACTGGAGCTGGAATTTTTTATGAAACGCAGGGGAGCTTCCCGGTTAAGCTTTGATACGATTGTGGCAAGTGGTGCTAATTCCTCCATGCCTCACGCACAGGTTACAGATAAAAAAATAGAACAGGGCGAATTTGTAACGATGGATTTTGGCTGTGTTTATCAGGGATATTGCTCGGATATGACAAGAACGGTGGCAGTGGGCAGACCGACCCAGGAGATGAAGGAGGTATACCAGATTGTATTAGATGCAAACTTACGTGCCATGGAAGGGATTATGGAAGGGAAACGCTGTAGTGAAATAGATGCCATTGCCAGAGACTATATCGCAAAATGCGGATATGGTGAATATTTCGGACATGGTCTTGGGCATGGTGTAGGGCTGGATATTCATGAGGAACCAAGGTTTTCTCCAAAGTGTGATGTGGTCATAAGGGAAAATATGGTGATTACGGATGAACCGGGAATTTACCTGCCGGGAAACTTCGGTGTCAGGATTGAGGATCTGGTAGTCGTAAAAAAAGATGGATTTACAAAGCTTTCTCAGTCAGAGAAGGAGCTGATCATACTGTAAGGTGTGTTTATGTATTACAGCATCCGCAGAAATTTAGAAATTTTTTAGATGTAATGCTAAGGCTTCTTTCATTATAGAGGAAGCCTACGGTACGTTCCGGAATCGCATGGTCAAGGGGGATTTCGATGACCTGTCCTGATTCGATGTAAGAGGAGACAAATTCGCGTACTACGCAGGCGACCCCCATTCCGATGGCAGCAAAATCTATCAGCAGATCCATGTTATTGATTTCCAATACCTGACCGGGATGAAGCTGGCAGGTGTCAAAATAGCGGTCTATGAATTGTCTGGAAATATTTCCCTGATCTAACAGCATCAGATTGGATTTTTCTAAAATTTCTTTGGTACTTAAAGAAACGGAATTTGACGGGGAAGCGTTTCTTTCGGAAAACAAAAGAAGACCAGTCATATTAGGGATTGTGTTCAATTCCTCTTCCCCTGGGCTGTTTGGATGAGTCAGGATATCTTTCAGTTCTGTCATGTTTTCCTTGGATTCTGGGATTGAATCCTGTTCCCGCAATGTCAGGTTATCCAGATAGGTCTGCGTTGTGACGAAGGTGTCATGGATGGAACGCAGAGGCGTGAAATGATAGGGTTTGCCTACCGGAGTGTCACAGATCAGACCGATATCGATTTTATCGGCTTTTAGGAGCTGTATCGTCTCAAAGGTGGGATGGCAGTCGATAGATATTTTTACATGGGGGTTATCTTTGATAAAATCCTGCAGGTATGAGAGCAGGATATATTTGCAAAGAGAAGTAGATACCCCGATCCGTATCTGTCCCATACCAAATGCCCCGATTCGTTTCAGTGTTTTTTCCGCAGTATCGATAGAGTCAAAGGCTTTTTTCAGATATTCAAACAGAGTCTGCCCTTCTTCGGTGAGTCTTACGCCTTTTTTGCTTCGGATAAACAGGGTGTGCCCTAAGGATTGTTCTAATTTTGTAACAGATTTGGAAACAGCCGGCTGGCTGATATATAGTGATTCAGCTGCTTTGCTGATACTTCCGTTTTTGGCAGTTTCATAAAATATTTTATAATAGTTCAGATTTTGTTCCATATCTCATTCTCCGATCATTGTTAAAATTTGTAAATTGTAATTCGAGATAAATGATATTGGGGTCAAAAGGTATTTTGCCCCCAATTGATGTTGCGGATTGCTCTGTTGTTTTACAACTCTCGTAATCCTGCAAACACCTTCATTTCCGCATATTTGCAAGTAAATCTGCTTCATGTCGGTGTTTGGCGGGTCAAGCCAGTAGATAGTAAATTACGTGTAAACATGTATTGCTGCCAGCCTTTGACCCTGGCATTATATAAATATTGTGTAAACAACGTGTATCTGCTATAATGCTTCATAGCTTATGTCTGTTATTTATTATAACAAAGGGGAAGAAAAAAACAATAGTTTTATATAACCTTAGGTTATTATAAATATTCGATATATATATTTTATTTATAGCATGTGATATGCTACAATGAAATAACAGTAAGAACCCACAGGAATATTAGGTGATAGCAAAAACAGCGTTTCGCAATTACCTAGCAGGAATATAAAGAAAAGGAGAAAATTTGTTATGGGAATGACAATGACACAAAAAATCTTAGCTGCACATGCCGGTCTGCCGTTTGTTGAGGCTGGACAGCTTATTGAGGCAGATCTGGATTTAGTATTAGGAAATGATGTGACAACACCGGTAGCAATCCATGAAATGGATAAGTTTAAGACAGATAAGGTGTTTGACAAGGATAAGATTGCAATGGTATTGGACCATTTTACACCGAATAAGGATATAAAGAGTGCGGAGCACTGTAAATGTGTAAGGGAATATGCCGATGCACAAAATATCACGAATTTCTTTGATGTTGGAGAGATGGGAATTGAGCATGCCCTGCTTCCGGAAAAAGGGTTAATTGTTGCGGGTGAGACCTGCATTGGGGCAGATTCCCACACCTGTACCTATGGTGCATTAGGTGCATTTTCCACAGGTGTAGGCTCCACTGATATGGCAGCAGGTATGGCTACCGGAAAGGCATGGTTTAAGGTGCCTTCTGCCATTCGGTTTGTGCTTACGGGAAAACCGAAAGAATGGGTGAGCGGCAAAGATGTGATCTTGCATATTATCGGTTTGATCGGTGTGGACGGTGCACTTTATAAGTCGATGGAATTTGTAGGGGATGGCATAGCCAGTCTTTCTATGGATGACCGTTTTTCCATGGCAAATATGGCGATTGAGGCTGGAGCAAAAAATGGCATTTTTCCGGTGGATGAGAAGACGATTGCCTATATGAAGGAACATTCGGTTAAGGAGTATAAGGTTTACGAGGCTGATGAGGATGCGGTTTATGATGAGACTTATACAATTGATTTAAGTACGTTAGAGCCTACGGTGGCATTTCCTCATTTACCGGAAAATACGAAGCCGATCAGCGAAGTACCGGAGATTAAGATTGATCAGGTAGTGATTGGTTCTTGTACCAACGGCCGGATTGAGGATTTACGGATTGCGGCAAAGGTATTAGAAGGAAGAAAATGTGTGAAGGGGCTTCGTGTCATTGTAATTCCTGCAACCCAGGCAATATATTTACAGGCAATGGAAGAAGGTCTGCTTAAAATTTTTATCCAGGCGGGGGCGGTGGTTTCGACACCTACCTGTGGTCCTTGTCTTGGCGGGCATATGGGTATCCTTGCAGCAGGAGAAAAAGCGGTGGCAACGACGAACCGTAACTTTGTAGGACGTATGGGACATGTAGATTCAGAGATTTATCTGGCTTCACCGGCAGTAGCGGCAGCTTCGGCAGTAACGGGAAAGATTTCCTGTCCATGCCAGCTTGGGCTGTAAAAGCAGCGGGCAAGATGATATTAAGACTGGGCAAGGTCAATAAAAGATAATAGATAGAATAGGATTAGATTTAGTATGGAGGTTGAGTAATATGAAAGCACATGGAACAGTACACAAGTATGGTGATAACGTGGATACAGATGTTATCATTCCTGCAAGATATTTAAATTCATCTGATCCGGCAGAGCTGGCAAAGAACTGTATGGAGGATATTGATAAGGATTTTGTAAACCGTGTAAAGCAGGGAGATATCATGGTGGCAAATAAGAACTTTGGCTGTGGTTCATCCCGTGAGCATGCACCGATTGCTATCAAAGCCAGCGGAATCAGCTGTGTGATTGCCGAGACTTTTGCGAGAATTTTTTACCGTAATGCCATTAATATCGGACTTCCGATTATCGAATGTCCGGAAGCAGCAAAAGGAATCGATGCCGGCGATGAGGTAGAGATTGATTTTGACAGTGGCATGATTTACAACAGGACAAAGGGAACAGAGTTTAAAGGACAGGCATTTCCACCGTTTATGCAGGAGATTATTAAAGCTGAGGGACTGGTAAATTATATCAATAATAAATAATGATTTCAAATGCCGATTGCATGATGGCAAAATGGCAGATTAGGAGGTCTCGATGAAAATCGTACTTGAAAGAGGTGATGGACCGACTAGTAGCTTTGTGGCGGGAAGATTAGGAATCGAACCGGGGGTGCTGGTAGTTCTGTCAGTTTTAACAGCAGTGATTTTGGTGGCAGTAGTAGCTGGCATTATAATCTATATTAAGAAGAAAAGGAAAGAGGAATAAATCATAATTTGATTACACTCTTCATTAATAATGATATTTCTTGACTACAGGTTAAGAGGGGAGATACCGGAATGGAGTTTTGGGAGATTATCAGTCAGATTACTTCTATATGTAAAGAAAATGATGTAACTTCGCTGTTATTATTTGGTTCATATGCAAAGGGAACAAATACGGATAAGAGTGATATTGATATCGTTATTCGTGGCAATTATAATTTCTTGAAGTTAGAAGAGGAATTGCAGAATATTCCCACATTAAAAAAAATAGATATTTTTGAATGGGAAACATGTAAAGATAATGTGTTGCTTAGAGAGGATATTGAAAAATATGGAAAGAAAATTTATTAATCGCTTTTATTCCT
Organism: Lachnospiraceae bacterium; assembly: GCA_029063085.1. Taxonomy (GTDB): domain Bacteria; phylum Bacillota; class Clostridia; order Lachnospirales; family Lachnospiraceae; genus CAG-590. The sequence continues at coordinate 54,111 of JAIDOW010000073.1, read as the reverse complement.
ATTGTAACTGTTTGAAGGATTTTTCTGAAGCAAAGAATAGAGATGTGACGGATTCCTTTGTTCTAAGTGGAACAATAAATAAGTTTTCCCTAACTTTTGATCTGTCTTGGAAAGTAATGAAAGATATTTTAGTGCAATATTATGGTGTATTGGACTTTGCAGCAGGTTCACCCAGAGAAACGTTGAAATCTGCCTATAAAGTAGATTTGATTTTTGATGATACATGGATGGAGATGTTAAAAATTCGAAATGAATTGACACATGATTATGATGCTAAGCTTGCAGAAAAATATGTCAGACGTATTATTGATGAATTTATTGACCTTTTTTGGCAGTTTAAGGATAAAGTTGATGCATTGCTTTCGGATATGGAAGAAAGAATAGAGTAAGAGAAAAAGAGAGGTTAAGGTATGAATTATAATTTAGCAGTAATCAAGGGCGATGGCATCGGACCGGAGGTGGTTACCGAGGCCATGAAAGTATTAGATAAGATTGGTGAAAAGTTTGGGCACACCTTTCACTATGAGCAGCTTTTAATGGGAGGATGCTCCATTGATGCATATGGAGTCCCCCTTACGGATGAAGCTGTGGCAAAGGCAAAGAAATCGGATGCAGTACTGCTTGGCTCAATCGGAGGGAATACCAGTACTTCACCCTGGTATAAATTGGAGCCGTCTTTAAGACCAGAGGCAGGGCTTTTAAAAATCCGTAAAGAACTGGGATTGTTTGCAAACTTAAGACCGGCGCTTTTGTATCCGGAATTGAAGGGAGCCTGTCCGTTAAAGGAGGAGATTGCAGATAAGGGTTTTGATATGATGATCATGCGGGAGCTTACTGGGGGACTTTACTTTGGTGAACGCAAAACGATAGAGGAAAATGGTAAAAAGAAAGCCATTGACACCCTGACTTATTCTGAGGACGAGATTAGGCGAATTGCCATCCGTGGTTTTGATATTGCCATGAAGAGACGGAAGAAAGTAACCTCTGTGGATAAGGCAAATGTGCTGGATTCATCCAGACTCTGGAGAGCGGTTGTCAATGAGGTGGCAAAGGATTATCCGGAGGTAGAGGTGGAACATATGCTGGTGGATAACTGTGCGATGCAGCTTGTAAAAGACCCTGCACAGTTTGATGTGATTTTAACAGAGAATATGTTTGGTGATATTTTATCCGATGAGGCTTCCATGGTAACAGGTTCCATTGGAATGTTAGCTTCCGCTTCTTTAAACGAGACAAAATTTGGTATGTATGAGCCAAGTGGTGGTTCGGCACCGGATATTGCAGGACAGAATAAGGCGAATCCGATCGCAACGATCCTTTCTGCGTCAATGCTTTTGCGTTTTTCTTTGGATCTTGATAAAGAAGCAGATGCCATTGAGTCGGCTGTCAAGAAGGTGTTGGAAGAAGGATATCGCACCTGCGATATTGTATCAGAGGGAACAACCTTGGTCAGTACAACCGAGATGGGGGATTTAGTTGCTGAGAGGATATAAACTGCATGACAAATTAAAATTTGATGGAGGTTTTGAATGAAATATTTTCCTATTTTTCAAGAGCTGTTTGAGTCCGATAGTATTATTTTCATGTTAATTGGATTAGTTCTTGCGGTATGCATTGGTATAAAGATGAACGACACGAAAAAAAACATAATCAGTTTAATTTCAATTTTTGCTTTGTATGTAGTTTGCGAATTGGTTTCCAATATATACACAAACTATATGACTGTATTGATTTTACTCTTTGTTGGAACTATTGCTATTGGTGGAATAATTGGTTTCCTGATTAGCACAATAGTTGTGAAAATAAGAAAGCGGTAAATTCGGATTTGTCAAACTGTCGGAAAAGACAACAATCGTGCATATTTTAATGAAAATTATAGTCAATGATTCAGAGAAGAATGAAGAAGGTATAGATAGGGCAAGGATACATCAATTGATATTATGAAAGAATTATTAAATAATAAAAAAGGAGACGATAATGATGAAAAGTGATAATGTAAAAACAGGTATGCAGCAGGCACCGCATAGATCTTTGTTTAACGCCCTAGGCATGACAGAGGAAGAATTGGAAAAACCATTGGTTGGTATCGTATGTTCCTATAACGAGATTGTTCCGGGACATATGAATCTGGATAAAATCGCACAGGCAGTGAAGATGGGAGTTGCTGCGGCAGGAGGTACGCCGGTTATGTTTCCGGCAATCGCTGTCTGTGACGGAATTGCCATGGGACATATCGGAATGAAATATTCGCTGGTGACAAGGGATTTGATTGCAGATTCCACAGAATGTATGGCAATTGCCCACCAGTTTGATGCATTGGTGATGATACCTAACTGTGATAAGAATGTACCGGGTCTTTTAATGGCGGCTGCCAGAGTCAATGTGCCTACGGTATTTGTATCTGGTGGTCCCATGCTGGCAGGTCATGTAAAAGGTCATAAAACATCATTATCCTCTATGTTTGAGGCTGTGGGTTCCTATGCAGCAGGTTCCATGAGTGAAGAGGATGTCAATGAATTTGAATGCAAGGCATGTCCGACCTGTGGGTCGTGCTCTGGTATGTATACGGCAAATTCCATGAACTGTCTGACAGAGGCACTGGGTATGGGACTTCCGGGCAACGGAACCATTCCGGCTGTATATTCCGAGAGACTGAAGCTTGCAAAGCATGCAGGAATGGCGGTTATGGAAATGTATCGTAAGAATATTCGTCCGAGGGATATTATCACAAAGGATGCGATTATGAATGCACTGACTGTAGATATGGCGCTTGGATGTTCCACAAACTCCATGCTTCATATTCCTGCGATTGCCCATGAGATTGGATTTGATTTCGATATTGCACTGGCAAATGAAGTGAATGCAAAGACGCCGAATCTCTGTCATCTGGCACCGGCAGGTCCTACTTATATGGAGGATCTGAATGAAGCCGGAGGTGTCTATGCGGTAATGAACCAGTTAAAGCAGAAGGGACTTTTAAATGAAGACTGTCTGACTGTGATCGGCAAGACCATCGGTGAGGCAGTGGAAGGGGCAGTAAATAAGAATCCTGAGGTGATTCGTCCTCTTGATAATCCATACAGTGAAACAGGTGGTCTTGCAGTATTAAAAGGCAACCTTGCACCAGATGGTTCTGTGGTGAAGCGTTCCGCAGTGGTTCCTGAAATGATGAAGCATGAAGGACCGGCAAGAGTGTTTGACTGTGAAGAGGATGCGATTGCTGCCATTAAGGGAGGTAAGATCGTATCCGGAGATGTGGTGGTAATCCGTTATGAAGGACCAAAAGGCGGACCGGGCATGAGGGAAATGCTGAATCCGACTTCTGCGATTGCGGGTATGGGACTGGGTTCTTCTGTGGCATTGATTACAGATGGGCGTTTTTCGGGAGCAAGCCGTGGAGCTTCTATCGGTCATGTTTCACCGGAAGCAGCAGTAGGCGGTCCTATTGCCTTTGTGGAAGAAGGGGATATCATTAAGATTGATATTGATAATCATAGTCTGGAATTAGATATTTCCGAAGAGGAAATGGCAAAGAGAAAGGCAGCCTGGACACCGAGACAGCCGAAAGTCACTACCGGTTATCTTGCAAGATACGCAAAAATGGTGACATCTGGAAACCGTGGTGCGGTCTTGGAACTTGATTAATATGTAAAAAAAGGATAAAATTAGGGGAATAATTGTAAAAATACGGTTATTCTGATAGATTTTTTGTGAAAGTTATAATATTTACTTTACAAATCCCATATAAAAGATTTATGATTGTAGGGATATGTTAAATGAATATTATGTATTGCAGGTTTATGGGAAACGGGATTGTTTCCCATAGGCTGACTACATTTGGTAAGGAGATAAGAAGATGAAACAGTTAACAGGTTCGGAAATTATAATTGAATGTTTAAAAGAACAGGGTGTTGATACTGTATTTGGCTATCCGGGTGGAACCATATTAAATGTATATGATGCACTTTACGAGCATCAGGATGAGATTACCCATATATTAACGTCTCATGAACAGGGAGCTTCCCATGCAGCAGACGGTTATGCAAGAGCTACCGGCAAGGTAGGTGTATGTATGGCAACTTCCGGTCCCGGAGCAACTAATCTGGTTACGGGAATCGCAACAGCTTATATGGATTCCATCCCCATGGTTGCAATTACAGCCAATGTAGGAGTTTCCTTATTGGGAAAGGATTCCTTTCAGGAGGTTGATATCGCGGGTGTTGTTATGCCGGTTACGAAGCATAGCTTTATTGTGAAAAACGTGCATGAATTGGCAAATACGATTCGCCGTGCGTTTAAGATTGCACAGACAGGAAGACCGGGACCGGTACTTGTGGATGTTACAAAGGATGTTACGGCAAATCTTGCAGATTATGAATATAAAAAGCCTGAGGAGATTACTCCACGTACTGATACGATCAATGAATCTGATTTGGAAGAGGTTGCAAAACTGATTAAAAAATCCCAAAAGCCGTTTTTGATGGTAGGAGGCGGTGTGGTTGCTTCCAATGCCCATAAAGAACTCAGGGAGTTTGCAAAGCTTTTGGATGCACCGGTCTGTGATACCTTAATGGGTAAGGGTGTTATAGATGGAAATGATCCGCATTATACGGGAATGGTGGGTATGCACGGAACAAAGACCTCCAATTTCGGAGTAACTGCTTCTGATTTGCTGATTGTTGTAGGAGGACGTTTTTCTGACCGTGTGATTGGTAATGCCAAGAAATTTGCTAATGATGCCAAGATTGTCCAGATTGATGTGGATCCGGCAGAGATTAATAAAAATATTGTCGTGGATGCCAGCATTATAGGAGATGCAAAGGAAGTATTAAAACGTCTTAATAAGATGATCGTACAAAAGGATAATAAGGAATGGTTAGAGGAGATTGCTGCACTAGAGCAGAAGTTCCCTAATACATATCCGGTTGATATATTAACCGGTCCTACCGTTATTTCAAAAATATATGATATGACAAAAGGTGATGCTATTATTACAACGGATGTTGGACAGCATCAGATGTGGGCGGCCCAGATGTACCGATATAAGGAGCCAAGACAGCTGCTGACTTCCGGCGGACTGGGAACCATGGGATATGGACTGGGAGCATGTATTGGTGCAAAAATGGGCAGAAGAGATAAAGTTGTCGTAAATATTGCAGGGGACGGCTGTTTCCGTATGAATATGAATGAGATTGCAACAGCAACCCGTTATAATATTCCGATTATTCAGGTGGTGATCAATAATCATGTGCTGGGCATGGTTCGCCAGTGGCAGACTTTATTCTATAACAAGCATTATTCTAATACCATTTTAAATGATGCAGTGGATTTCGTTAAGGTATCGGAAGGTATGGGAGCTTTGGCATTTAAGGCGACAACCATTTCTGAATTTGAGGATGCATTTAAAAAGGCATTAGATTCTGGAAGACCTTGCGTAATTGATGCTCAGATCGATGCAGATGATAAGGTATGGCCTATGGTAGCAGCCGGACAGCCGATTTCTACCTGTTTCTCGGAAGAGGATTTGGAGAAATAAATTTTTGACCGGTCAGGAAAAAATAATAGAAAGACTAATGAACAAACTATCGAAATGTAAAATGCGAAGCATTTCACATTTTTAGACATAGTATATTTAAAGAAACATTTAGGAGGATATGAAATGGAAAGAGTTTACAATTTTTCAGCAGGACCGTCTGTGTTACCGGAGGTTGTGTTAAAGCAGGCAGCAGAAGAGATGCTTAACTACAACGGTACGGGAATGAGCGTTATGGAGATGAGCCACCGTTCGAAGGCTTTTGAGGAGATTATTCAGAGTGCAGAACAGGATTTGCGGGATTTATTAGAGATTCCGGACAATTATAAGGTGCTGTTTTTACAGGGAGGAGCTTCTCAACAGTTTGCAGCCATTCCTATGAACCTGATGAAAAATGGTGTTGCAGATTATATTATCACAGGACAGTGGGCAAAAAAGGCATTTGAAGAGGCAAAGCAGTACGGAAAGGTAAAAGCAGTTGCATCTTCCGCAGATAAAACTTTTTCTTATATCCCCGACTGTAGTGATCTGGATATTGATGAAGATGCAGATTATGTATATATCTGCCATAACAATACGATTTATGGAACAGCATATAAAAATCTTCCCAATACCAAAGGAAAGATTTTAGTTGCAGATATGTCATCAGATATCCTGTCACAGCCGGTTAATGTAAAGGATTATGGTCTGATTTACTTTGGTGTTCAGAAGAATGTGGGTCCGGCAGGTGTTGTAGTAGTAATCATCCGGGAAGATTTAATTACGGATGATGTGCTTTCCGGTACACCGACCATGTTAAAATATAAAACGCAGGCTGATGCGGATTCCTTATATAATACACCTCCTGCATATGGTATCTATATCTGTGGCAAGGTATTCAAATGGGTAAAGGAAATGGGCGGTCTTTCCGCAATGAAGATTCATAATGAGAAAAAAGCGGCAATTCTGTATGACTTTTTAGATTCTTCCAAATTATTTAAGGGAACTGTTGTGAAAGAGGATCGTTCTTTAATGAACGTGCCGTTTGTGACAGGGGATGAAGAGCTGGATGCCAAGTTTGTAAAAGAGGCGGCAGCAGCAGGTTTTGTGAATTTAAAGGGACACAGAAGTGTTGGAGGTATGCGTGCATCCATTTATAATGCTATGCCGATTGAAGGAGTAGAAAAACTGGTTGCTTTTATGAAGAAATTTGAGGCAGACAATGCCAAATAGGTAGGAGTATGAAAGGAGTCGTCATGACAAAAGTAAATTGTTTAAATCCAATCGCGGCATGTGGTCTGGATTTGTTTTCCGATAATTATGAGATAGTAGACAGCATGGAGAATGCAGAGGCAGTTTTAGTCCGTTCCGCATCTATGCATGATCTGGAGTTTAAAGAGAATCTGGCAGCTATAGCAAGAGCCGGTGCCGGAGTCAATAATATTCCGCTGGATCAGTGTGCCGAAAAAGGTATTGTTGTATTTAATACACCAGGAGCCAATGCAAATGGTGTAAAAGAAATAGTTGTTGCAGGTCTTTTACTGGCTTCCCGTGATTTAATAGGGGGATATAACTGGGTAAAGGAAAATGCTTCAGATGCTGATATTACAAAGCAGGTAGAAAAGCAGAAAAAGAATTTTGCAGGAAATGAAATCCAAGGCAAAAAACTGGGTGTCATCGGATTAGGTGCTATCGGTGCAAAAGTGGCAAATATTGCTTTCCGTCTTGGTATGGAGGTATATGGCTATGATCCGTATGTATCTGTTGATGCTGCATGGTCTCTTTCACGCCATATTAAGCATATTACCAATGTAGAGGATATTTATAAAGAGTGTGATTACATTACGGTTCATGTGCCAGCATTGGACAGCACCAAGGGAATGCTTAATAAAGATGCCTTTGCAATGATGAAGGATGGTGTCCGTATCCTTAATTTTGCAAGGGATATTCTGGTGAATGAGGAAGATATCAAAGAAGCTCTGGCTTCCGGTAAGGTTGCCAGATATGTGACTGATTTTCCGAATACGACTGTTGCAGGAGTAGAGCATGTCATTACACTGCCGCATTTAGGAGCTTCCACAGAAGAATCAGAAGATAATTGTGCAATTATGGCGGTAAAACAGATTATGGATTTTATGGAAAATGGTAATATTAAGAATTCCGTAAACTATCCGGCATGTGATGCAGGCGTATGTACAACTGCTGCCAGAGTGGCAATCTGTCATAAGAACATCCCCGATATGCTGACCAGATTTACAGGCGTATTTGCAAAGAAATCCATTAATATTGCGAATATGGTAAGTAAGTCTAAGGGAGAGTGGGCATATACGATTTTGGATGTGGAGTCGGATGTGGATGAAGACAGCAAAAATGAACTGGCGGCTATTACTGGTGTCGTGAAGGTCAGGGTTATCTAAAGGAAGGAAACCTGGTCAGCTGTATGATATAAAGAGGCTGTTGCATTAAAATATTCTTTCTTTTGCAACACAAATTTGACAAAGATAAGTAGAAGTTAAGCAACACATTGCAGTGTTCTTTGTTGATTTGTGCAGCAAAATGGGGGATAGAGTTTTAGTGTGACAGCCTATTTTTTACACTGATATTTCATAAAAAGGTTATAAAATATAATAGATTGTGGATATCATAAAGTTAGGAATAAGGAGAAGAACGATTATGGTAGTTAGCCTTCTGGTAGCAGATGATGATGATTTATTAAGAAATTTGGTGAAAGAAGTTTTTGAAGAGCAGGGTTATCAGGTATATGAGGCGGCAGATGGTGAAGAAGCATTGGATATATTTTGGGAGCATTCAGAAATTGCACTGGTGATTCTGGATATTATGATGCCGAAGCTGGATGGACTGGCAGTGCTCGAAGAAATACGGGAGAGATCAGATGTTCCGATTTTGATGCTGACTGCGTTAGGAGATTCTTCCAGTGAATTATCCTGTTTGAAGCATGGTGCCAGTGATTTTGTAAGTAAGCCTTTTCATTATGAAATACTGGTGGAACGTGTAAAAAATCTGTTAAAGCTGACAAAAACACAAAACCTTGAGAATATCCAGATGGGGATTTTAGAGATTGACCCGGCAGGGCATAAGGTATATGTTCGGGAAAAAGAAGTGATATTAAATAATAAGGAGTTTCAATTGCTGGAATTTCTGGTGAATAATAAAAGTATCGTACTTTCGAGAGAGAAGATTTTGGACAGAATCTGGGGATATGATTATGATGGGGATATCCGGACCATAGATACCCATGTAAAAATGTTAAGGGCCAGTCTTGGTGAGGCAGGAAATTATATTAAAACAATCCGTGGAATCGGTTATTCGTTTGAGGAGATACTATGAAAAAGTCATTAGGGAAGAAACTTTGCTTTGTGGGAGTGGGACTGATTGTCCTGTTTATGCTGCTTAATATTGTGTTAACTTATTTTTTTCTGATACCGTTTTCTACTTACTTAAGTGAAAAACAGATGGAGAAATTTGTAATGACTATAGCAAACCGGGAAAACTATTCCGATGAAAAATTTATGGAATATATTGAGCAGTTTAATGATGACTGGAATACGCAGATTACAATAGTGGATAAAGATAAGAAAATTATTTGTACGACCAGGGTAAGTGATTATCACAGAAATGAATTGGGAACAGTGACTGGTGCATTATTTGATGACAACTTTGATAAACTGGAGCAGGGAAAAGTGGCAACATTAACGAGGAACAAGGAGAATACGAACCGGATTGATGTGAAGGTGATTAAAAAGATTGCTGAAAACAGGTATGCTGTTATGGTACGTACTTATCGGAGTCTGCAAAATGCAACCTATTTAGCGATTATGTTTGAAATTATAGCAGGGATCGTGCTGATTTTTGTCGGGTTTATCGTGGTGTACTGTACCAGCCGGAAGCTTGTGATTCCTATCCGGAAAATGACAGTGACCGCAGAACATATTTCCAATCTGGAATTTGGCATGAAGATAAATACCAAAACAGAAGACGAGCTGGGGAAATTAGGGGAGTCCATTAATAAGATGTGTACTCATCTGGAAATTAATATGGAACAGCTGCAAAATGATATTGAAAGCCGGAAACGGCTGGTGCGCAATCTCTCCCATGAGATCAAGTCTCCGGTTGCAGTGATTATGGGATATGCAGACCGGCTAAAGGCAGTTATTTTAAAGGATCCGGAAAAAGCATTGACCTATTGTGAGATTATATCCAGTGAGAGTACAAGGGTGGATATGCTGGTAAAAGAAATGTTGGAACTATCAAAATTAGGGCAGGAGACGGAAGAACTGCATCCGGAACGTTTTGCTGCCAGCCGTTTATTTGAGGCGTTAAAGGAGCGTTTTCAAAATGAGGTCATAGAGAAGAATGTCCGGTATATAGAGGAATATGAGAAGGAAGATATATTGTTTGCAGATTTTATGATGCTGGAGCGTGCTGTTTATAATCTCTTAAGGAATGCGGTTATTCATGGAGAATTGGAGAAGATGCTGGTTAAAATTACCGGCAGCAGGAATGGGGATTATTATGAATTCAGGGTGTATAATACAGGAAGCTTTATCAAGGAGGAAGAATTCCATTCTATCTGGGAAGCATTCAGCAAAGCGGATAAGGTAAGGACCAGAGGGAAAAAACAGGGGAGCGGTGTAGGTCTGGCAATCGTCCGTGAAATCATAGAGGCACATGAGGGATACTATTCGGTAGAGAATAAAGAGGATGGAGTGGAATTTCTTATTGCAGTAAAGGGATGAACGGTAACAGAAGATGCGGTAAATTTTTATAAAAAACTTGCTAAATGAAATAGATTAGAGTATTATAATGTAGATTATACGATAATTGTTATACAGAGGAGCATTAGTGATGAGTGAAAAGTTAAAAGTAGGTATCCTTGGGGGTACCGGTATGGTAGGACAAAGATTTATTGCATTATTGGAGAATCATCCATGGTTTGAAGTGACAACGATTGCAGCCAGCCCGAGAAGTGCAGGCAAGACATATGAGGAGGCTGTCGGTGGGAGATGGAAGATGGATACTCCGATGCCGGAAGCAGTAAAAAACATAATTGTTCATAATGTAAATGAAGTGGAAGCAGTTGCAGGTACTGTCGATTTTGTATTTAGTGCAGTGGATATGACAAAGGATGAGATCAAGGCAATCGAGGAAGCTTATGCCAAGACTGAGACACCGGTTGTTTCCAATAATTCTGCACATAGATGGACACCTGATGTGCCAATGGTGGTACCGGAGATTAATCCAGAGCATATGAAGGTGATTGATTTTCAAAAGAAACGTCTGGGAACTACCAGAGGATTTGTAGCGGTAAAACCGAACTGTTCTATCCAAAGTTATGCACCGGTTCTTACGGCTTGGAAAGAGTTTGAACCATATGAGGTGGTAGCAACAACTTATCAGGCAATTTCTGGTGCGGGGAAAACTTTTCAGGACTGGCCAGAGATGGTTGGCAACATAATTCCGTTTATCGGCGGGGAAGAGGAAAAGTCAGAAAAAGAACCCTTGCGCATATGGGGACATATAGATGAGGAAAAAGGTGAAATTGTACCGGCAGACGGTCCTGTAATTACCTGTCAGTGTATCCGGGTACCGGTATTGAACGGTCACACAGCGGCTGTATTTGTAAAGTTTAAAAAGCAGCCTACTAAGGAACAGCTGATTCAGAAACTAGCAGAATATAAAGGAGTGCCTCAGGAATTAAATCTTCCGAGTGCTCCTGAACAGTTTATCCGGTATATGGAGGAAGAAAACCGTCCACAGGTAACCATGGATGTGGATTATGAGAACGGAATGGGTGTTTCCGTAGGACGTATCCGTGAGGACAGTGTATATGACTGGAAATTTGTAGGTCTTTCCCATAATACGGTACGTGGTGCTGCTGGTGGTGCAGTCCTTTGTGCGGAGCTTTTAAAGGCACAGGGATATATTACAAAGAAATAAAAATTTACTCTATATCTTTCAGAAAGGGACTACCTTATTAAAAAATCTTTCTTTTTGTTACATAATTCAAAAAAGAGGGATAGGTTTTAGTGTGGCAGTCCTTTTTGCGTATCCGAAAATGGGGAATTTTCTTGTTAAAATGTACTTTAATCAAAGCATAAAAAGGTGTATAATTAAAATATCTAGGGAATATTTTAATAGATGTATAAAATAGCTGATAATTTAGGGGGGATTGCATATGAAAATGTGTTTGTTATCATTTTCCATAAAGGGATGTATATTAAGTGATAAGATAGAGGTATATTTGGAAGAGGAGGGGCATACAGTTTATTCTTATGCCTCTGAAAAATTTGCTGCAATGGCAGGCAAGCTGCCAATCCAGAAGCTGGAATCTACTGTTGCCAGACTGTTTTTTGAAATGGATGCATTTATTTTTATTGGTTCCTGTGAGAAAGCAGTCAGAGTGATTACGCCGTTTATAAGGAGTAAGGCAACAGATCCGGCGGTAGTTGTGCTGGATGAAGCAGGAAAAAATGTAATTCCCCTGATTTCAGGACAGATGATCACTGCCAATGAACTTGCCTATAATCTGGCAGACCAGTTAAATGCCAATCCGGTTATTACAAACACCAGCAATCTATCCAGTGTGTTCAGTATAGAAGCTTTTGCAAAAAAGAATCATTTATACGTTATTGAGAATGTATTGTCAAAAGAGATATCAAATGAGATTTTATATGGCAAACCGGTAGGATTTGAATGTGATTATTTTATTGAGGGAAAAGTGCCGGAAAGTCTGGGGAGTGAAGGAAAGGAAGCTGGAATTTTTGTATCCACGGACCTGCTGTCACATCCGTTCCAAAAGACACTTCATCTGGTCCCTAAAAATATCATTATAGGAATTGTGTGCAGCCCGGGAACAAAAGCAAGTGATATTGAACAGTTTATTTATGCAAATCTGCAAAAATATCAGATACCGGTAACCCGGGTGGGAAGAATCTGCTCCCTGCATCATTTAGATGAAGAACCGGGGATCGTTGAGGTGGCAAATGCTCTGGGTATAAAGTATCAGACATATTCTGATGAGGCATTGATGGATGTATCCGGTAATTTCTCCGGTTCGGATGTGGTTGGTGATATTTTTAATATTGATAATGCCAGTGAAAGATGTGCCATCAGGGGAAGCCATGGTGGAAAGCTTGTAATTAAAAAGCAGGAAGTAGAAGGCATTGCAATGGCGGCAGCTGTCAAAAAGCTGACAATTCGATTTTAAATCTGGCAGCTTGCGGATGGTAGTGTCAAGTGGATTATGAAAATTTGCGAGACGGGAATTGCCCACATCAAAATCTGCAAAGCGAAATTGGTTACAAGTCTGGGAGGTATTGAGATGAAGAATGACGAAAATGGCAAAAAAGAGATGGTAGTGAGAAAGAACGGTGAACTGGCGGTTCCGCGTACCGGGCTTTCTGTAAAAGGAGAGCTTTCTGTAAAAGGAGAACTGGCGGTAAAGGGAGAACTGGCGGCTATTCATGAACTGGCAAACAGAGGAGAACTGGTAGTACCGGGAGAACTGGATGAGAATGGCAGTGGGGACAGAATTATTATTGTTGAGAGTATTAAGGCGGCTGTGGAATATTTAAAGGATACGACAGGAAATATCCTGACTACTACCGGGGCATTGGAAATATATGAATATACGGAATTAGAAGATTATAAGAATAGAATATATGCCCGTGTTCTTTCCAATGGGGAGATTATGAAAGCATGTGAAGATTTGGGAATCAGGGGGAAGCATTTGATCGGAATGACAGGTCCGTTTTCAAAACTGATGAATTATGCAATGTTGAAGGATTTTAATATTCGGTATCTGGTGACAAAGGATTCAGGGATTTCTAATGGTTTCATTGAAAAGATGGAGGCGGCTTTAGAATTAGGGGTTACTCTCATTGTGGTTGCTACGCCTTATCATGAAGAGGCGGGTAGAGAAGAAGAAGTGATCAAACGTCTGAAAGATAAAATAAATTAATGGAGAACACGTTTTGAAAAAGAGAATATTAGAATATTTTTTATTTTTCCTGGCATTTTTGACAATGTTATATTTTATAGTATTGATGGGTACTATAGGACCGGACTTCCGGTTCAATTATATGTGGCTTTTTGGAAGCTTCTTTTTCTTAGGTACTGCACTTATCCTCCGCTATTCAAAGAGAGGATTTGAATGGATTCCCAAACCGTTTTTGTTTGTGATAGAAGTGAGCATACTGGCAGGCTGTTTTTTATTTATAGTGGTGGAAGGAATGATGGTTGTCCAAAGTAAGAAGAAACCGGAATGTGAGGCAGATTACCTGGTGGTATTAGGGGCAAAGGTAAACGGAACCAGACCATCTAAAATATTAAAATACCGGATTGAAAAAGCGGCATGGTATCTGGAACATCATCCCCATACAAAAGCTGTGGTCAGCGGAGGGAAAGGTACGGATGAAGGAATATCGGAAGCAGAGGCAATGAGAAATGAGCTTGTAAGGCTGGGAATAGAAGAAGAGCGTATCTATATGGAAGATATGTCTACTTCTACAAAAGAAAATCTGGAATTTTCAAAGGATTTTATGGATATTACAAATCATAATATCATTATTGTGACAACAGATTTTCATCTTTTGCGGGCTGTAAAGATTGCAGAAAAAACCGGATACAAAAAGGTAGAAGGTCTTGCGGCCAAATCAGTGTGGTATCTGATTCCTACAAATTATGTGAGGGAATTTCTGGCATTGGTTAAAGAAAAAGCAGTAGGTAATATTTGAGGAGGAAAGCGGATTGGATATTGAAAGTGTGATAGAGGGACTTGACAGATTGTTTGCTGACAGGGAAAGTGAAAAGGTGGAAGATTATTTATCGGTCCATTTGGAACAGGCTTTGACAGAAGGGGATGCCGGAAGTGCGATCACGATCATCAATGAGCTGATTGGTTTTTACAGGGATACTTCACAGTATGATAAGGCAGAAGCTTATTGCAGTAAGCTTCTGCCTTTTATGGAGCGGGCAGGGCTTAAGGATACGCTCCATTATGGTACCAGCTGTTTAAATATTGCCAATGCCTACCGGGCATCCGGAAGATTAGAGGATTCTTATTATCACTATCAAAAGGTACTTGATATTTATGAGAAGATACTGGATAAAGAAGATTTTCGATATGCCAGCCTTTATAATAATCTGGCACTGCTCCATCAGGAGAACAAGGAGTTTGGAAAGGCCTGCGAAGCCTTAGAAAAAGCATTATCTATTGTAAGGCTTTTTCCGGAAGCAGTTGTGGAGCTTGGTGTCACCTATACTAATCTTGCCGCTTCTTATATGAATGCAGGTAATCTGGACCAGGCGAAGGACAATTCCGATAAAGGTCTTGCCATCTTTCAAAACGGATTGGAAGGAGATTATCACTATAGTGCCGCTCTTTGCGTGGCCGGAGATATTTATTTTGCACAAGGAGAGTATGAAAAGGCGGTTTCCTGTTATGAAAAAGGAATGCTTGCATTGAAGGGACATGTCGGACTTACCCATGCATATTTTCGTATTGTTTCTAATTTGCAGACCACTTTTGAGAAAATGGGAAGACCGGATAGCCTGAAAGGACTGGTTATTTCAAAGGATTATTATGAGACTTACGGAAAAAAGGCTTTTAGTAAGATGGGAAATTTGTCCGGGGTGGCATTTGCAAAGGTTGGCGAGGGCTCGGAATGCTTTGGTCTGGATGACCTTTTATCAAAGGATCATGATTTTGGTCCCGGATTTTGTGTGTTTGTAACGAAGGAGCAATATGCAGTTTCAGGAAAACAACTGGAGGAAATTTATGCTTCCCTGCCAGCTGTTTTCCGAGGATTTGAAAAGCCGGACATTATAAAAGAAGCGCCAAGAAACGGAGTTATCGTGATTGAGGACTTTTTTGGGCGGATTCTTTCATTGGATGAGGAAGAGACAGCATATCTGGTAGAAAGGAATACGCTGCCGGAAAAGACATGGCTCAGGCTTTCGGACTGGCAGCTTCGTACTGTTACAAACGGAGAGATTTTTGACGGAGACGGTTCTGCTTTTGGCAATATTTATAGAAACCTAAAAAAAGGTTATCCGGAATCGGTGAAGAAGAGGAAACTGGCACAGCTTCTTGGGGAAATGAGCCAGAGCGGACAGTACAATTACCAGCGGATGATGCGGCGGCAGGATGTATATGGTGCAGCTTTTATGCTTCATGGTTTTGAGTCGCATGTAATAGAGTTTTTGTATCTGGTAAATGATGAATATGCACCGCATGATAAATGGCTTATGAAAGAGGCAGGAAGTCTCAAAAAAGGACAGGAAATTCTTTATGATGTTAAGAAGCTGATGGGCGTTATCCCGGATTTAGAAGTATATCGAAAAAGGGATATGATTGACTGGATCGGAAAGGATAACGAGGAGGATCCGGTTCTGAGTCATATTGACCGGATTACCAGAGCGATTGTCAATCTTTTACGGGAGGAAGGCTTTACAAAAAGCAGTGATCCGTATCTGGAACAGCATATCCCGTATTTGTTTCAGAGTTATCAGTAAAAAAGTGTGTGAGGAGAATGTTAATGGAAAAGGAAGATTTGATAGAGGGAATTGTAAAAATGGAATGGAATGCTTTTGATAAGGTGGATAACCTTGGAGGAAGGGCAGATTGTCAAAATGACTGGAATACCTTTTCGGTGATGAGAAGAAGCCAGTATCTGGCATGGCCGGAGCATTTATTGGAGAGTTTTTACGGGGATTTTTTGGAAGCAGATGCCAGGGGATGGAATCTGATTACGGAGAAATACGGCCGTATGATGGAATCCACGGTTCCTGAGGAATATGAAGCGATTAAGGACAGACTTCCGGTCTGTTCCGAGAAGAAAAGAGCCATTGTAGATCAGATTGTGGAAATCCAGGTGGAATGGATGGAGGAATTTGCGATTGTGTATCCTCATATGGCAGAAAATGCAAGGAGCATACGCAGGGAAGAGGATACACCATATAATACCTCCTATGAAACTTATTTAAAAGGAGAACTGCTTACTTATTCTGACCGTACGTTAGGGTTATATGGAAGCTGGATCGTAGAATTAAAAAAATCCGGTCATAATCTTGCAAAGATGATCATGACAAATACAGCACTGCTCTATGGATATGAATCGCTGGAAGCGGCAGAAGACAGCTTAAGCAAATTTTCTGGTTGAAAAAGATATTGTTTTACTGTATAATCTTGTCAGGTGAGTGCTTATACTGTAATTGGCAGTTTATATAGTACGTATGATATGTGATTTATTTTAAGGAGGATTTTAATAATGGCAACTATTTCAGCAGGTGATTTTAGAAATGGTGTTACAATTGAATTTGAGGGTAACATTTATCAGATTATCGAATTTCAGCATGTAAAACCGGGTAAGGGTGCTGCTTTTGTCCGTACCAAATTAAAGAATATCGTAAATGGCGGTGTGGTTGAGAAAACCTTCCGTCCGACTGAGAAATGTGAAACCGCTCATATTGATAGAAAGAATATGCAGTATTTATATGAAGATGGAGATTTATATTACTTTATGGATAATGAAACCTATGACCAGATTGCTCTGGGCAAGGAAGTGATCGGAGATTCCCTTAAGTTTGTAAAAGAGAATGAGTCTGTTAAGGTAGTTTCCCATGCAGGTAATGTATTTGCCATTGAACCGGAACTTAATGTGGTATTAGAGGTTACGGAATGCGAGCCGGGAATAAAGGGAAATACTGCTACAGGTGCAACAAAACCATGTACTGTTGAGACAGGTGCAACGTTGAATGTACCATTATTTGTGAATCAGGGTGATAAGATCATGATCGATACCCGTACTGGAGAATATCTGTCAAGAGCATAATTGAGACATAAGTAGATTTCGATAAAAAGAACCAGACTGCTGGTTCTTTTTTTTTGTTTCGAACATATATTAAAAGTATGAGGGATTTTCTGACAATGAAAAAAACGGAAAGGTAGAAATATAAGATAGAGAATAAGAATGAGGACGGTATATGACAAAAAAAGAAGAAATATTAAAAATATTATCAGCAAAGCTCCGGAAAATCCTGGAAGCATCTGATCTGGATTTTGAGCTGCTGCAGGAACTGCGTATCCGCATTATGGGACCGTTTATCGTCATCTATGATGGAGGGGAATATTTTATTTCGGAAAGGGGCGGATTAGAAAAAAGAGCAGAGCTTGCGTATACGATCATGCCGGGTGATATAAAGGAAACTTTGGAATATATCAGCAGTTTTTCCCTATATGCATATGAGGATGAGATCAGGCAGGGATTTATAACGGTTCAGGGAGGACATCGGATTGGACTGGCAGGGAAGGTTATTTTAGAACAGGGGAGGGTAAAGAGCGTGAAACATATTTCATTTATTAATATCAGGATGTCCCATGAGAAAAAAGGCTGCGGACAGGGGATTTTGCCATACATATACGAGGACAGCCGGATTTGCCATACACTGATCATTTCACCGCCTGGCTGCGGAAAGACCACGATGTTGCGGGATATCGTAAGGCTTCTTTCTAATGGTTATGAAGATCATCCCGGTGTCAGTGTGGGAGTCATAGATGAACGTTCGGAAATAGGTGCCTGTTATATGGGAGTGCCACAGAATGATATAGGAATGAGAACGGATGTTTTGGATTGCTGTCCGAAGGCAGATGGTATGCTGATGATGATACGGAGTATGTCACCGGCGGTAATCGCAGTGGATGAAATCGGAAAGAGAGAAGATATTGAGGCAATTGCTTATGTGATGAACTGTGGATGCCAGATGCTGGCAACGGTACATGGAGCTTCGATAGAAGACATTAAGAACAAACCGATACTTAGAAAGCTTGTGGAAGAAAAATTATTTAAACGGTTTGTGGTATTATCAGGAGGAAAGAAACCCGGTGAAATAGAGAATATCTTTGATGAGCGGGGGAGTGTTCTCTACGATAAAAAATGTGTATTTGGATAGGAGAGGATAGGAATGGTATTTTTCTGTAAGATAACAGGTTCCCTATTTATATTGGGTGCTGCCGGATATTTTGCGTACAATTTAAACCAGATGCTGGAAAAGAGAAATCGTGAACTCAGGAAGCTTTACAGTATTTTGTTACAGTTAAAAAGTGAGATACAGTATATGTGCAGCACACTGCCGGAGTGTTTCAGAAAACTGGCAAAATACGAAAAGGAGCCATTTGGCATATGGCTGTCTGTAATGGCACAAAGAATGGAGGAGAAGGAAAAGGTTTCCTTTGCAGATATATGGAGGGAAGAATTAACGCATTTATATGAGGAATCTGCTTTGGGAACAGAGGATATAGAACCCCTCAAAGAATTATCGGACAAGCTGGGTTCTATGGACATTACAGCCCAGTTAAAGGCAATTGATTATGCATTGCTGCATATTGAGCGTAACCGTTCCCTGTTGGAAGAAGAAATGAAGCAAAAGAAAAAGGTAGTGGTCACGCTCAGCCTGTTTTGTGGGTTTATGACATTAATACTACTGTTATGAAATACGATTAAATACAATATCTATGGGAAACAGTAGAACAGAATCATGTAAGGGGGCTGCTATGTCAGTTGAAATTATCATAAAAATTGCAGCATTGGGAATCGTGGTAGCATTATTGAACCAGGTATTAAAGCATGCGGGAAGAGATGATCAGGCATTTTTTGTCACAATGGCGGGAATTATCATTGTGCTGACCTGGCTTCTCCCGTATTTTGTGGATTTGTTTGGTTCCATACAGGATTTATTTGGATTGTGAGGCGGCATATGAACTTTTTTAAAATTATCTGTGGCGTTGTATTAGGGGTACTGCTTGCAATAAAACTGAAAAGCATTGGAAGTCCTATCTGGGTATATCTTTCCCTTGCATTAAGTGTATTTGTACTTTTCTATATCCTGAACCGCCTTTCGTTCGTGATGGATTTTTTAGATGAGGTCATGGGAGATATTGGTCTGGAGTCGGGATATTTTGAGATTCTCATAAAAATTGTAGGGATTTCCTATCTTTGTGAATTTACTGCAAATATCTGCCGGGAATCGGGGTTTTTAGCGGTAGCAAGCCAGATTGAAATAGGCGGGAAGCTGACCATGATGGTGATGAGTATGCCGATTTTACTGGCTATCGTGGAGACAATTACCTCTGTGCTTTAGTGGAAAGGAGAAGCCGATGGGAAAGAAAGAGGTGTTGATGATAGGAATGGCTGTAGTCTGTTTTTTTGTCTGGGCAGGAAACGGACAGGTTGTTCTTGCGGCAGAATATGAATTGGATACTGAGATGGAGGATGCATATTATGACCAGTTTTATGAATATGCCGATATCGGGAATCTGGAATCGGAATTAAATGGGATTAACCGCAGATATGGCAGGGGGGAAATGATTGCTTTTGAGGACATTTATAGTCTGTTGTTAGAAGGAGAGGTGGAAGAAGCAATCGGACAGGCAGTGGAAGGATTTTATGAAAGCATTACCAGTGAAATTCTGCAAAACAGGGCACTTCTCGTAAAACTGATGATGCTGGTCATTATTGCAGCTGTTTTTAATAATTATTCATCTATTTTAAAATTCAGTTTTGTGGGAGACCAGGGTTTTTATATTACATATCTGATGATCGCTGCTGTACTGATGCAGTCTTTTTCTCTGGTATATGATATGGCAGAGGAAACCGTACTTTATCTTAAGGATATTATGGAGTGTATGCTGCCGGCACTTTATATGTCTATCGTTTTATGTGGAGGGCTTACAACTTCACAAATGGTAAATTCCATGTTTTTATGGATGCTCTCTTTTGTGGAAAAGGTCCTTCTGACAATTATCCTTCCTACAATACGGATTTATTTTATGATCGTTATCTTAAATCAGATAAATTCAAAGGACAGGTTTTCAAAACTGGCGGGATTATTGAAACAGGGCGTTCAGTTTTTGTTAAAGGCAGCGGTCACAGGAATTATCGGATTAAATGTTATGAAAAGCATATTACTTCCTGTCTATGATAATGCGAAATATAATGTATTGCAAAAAGGGCTTTCCGTAATACCAGGAGGAGCGTCCCTGTCAGGCATGAGTACCATTCTTCTTGGTGCAGGAGTGCTTATTAAAAACAGTATAGGAATTACAGCCGTTATTGTTTTACTGGTACTGGGAAGTGTTCCGTTACTGAAGATTTTTTGTTTTTACATTGTGTATAAAGTGATCCTGGCACTGGTGCAGCCCATCAGTGATAATCGGATTCTGTCAGGGATTCAGGGGGCAGCAGACAGCATAGGAATTATGTTACGGGCTACATCTACGGCCATAGTTTTATGGGTACTTTCTATTGCAATTGTGATCTTGACGACAAATGTCAGGCTGTATGCCGGTTAGGAGGCATTATGGAGTTTGTTTTATCATGGGTTAAGAGCGGACTGCTCTTTGGAATATTGTCTTCTGTGGTTTTGATGCTTAGTCCTAACAAGTCATATATGAAGCATATCGGAATGATAGTGGGGCTCTTATTCATCCTGGTAATGATTCATCCAGTTATGGAATTGTTTCATTTAGAGGGAAGCACCTATGCATCTTATGTGAGAAATTTCCTGATGATGGAGACGGAAAACAACGAGATTTCTGGGGCAGATCTGGAATTGTATGAAGAATCCGTCAGTATGCAGCTGATGGCGGTGCTTAAAGAACATGCCTATCCTGTAAAAAATGTTATGGTGAAGGCTGGAGAGGACGGAAATATCATAAGTGTTTCTGTTATGTTTGATTCTTCCGTGGAAGAGTTGGAAAGTCTGGAAACATATTTAAAAAATCTGTTTGGAGAGGAAGTGAGAATCCGTTATGAAAATGAATGAAGTACAGGAAGATTCGGTGAAAGAGGAAAAAGAAGAGTCGCCGTTTCGATTTATCAATAATATAAAGATGACTAAAGAAAAAAAAGAAAAAGCGGTTATTTTATTTCTGGCAGGAATCTTTTTTTTGCTGGCAGCAACACCTGTTTCTTCTCTTTCAGGGAAAAAGAGTAAACAAAAGGAGACGGAAAAAATAACAAGTGAAAAGCAGGAAGTAAAAAATGAAAAAAATGATGCATACATTGAAGCATTAGAGAATAAATTAGAACAAACCATTGAAGGCATGGAGGGCGCAGGAAAAGTTTTGGTCATGATCACGTTAAAAGATAGTGGTGAGAAGATATTAGACAAGAATCAGCCTTATGAAAGTGAATCGGAAAACAGTAAGGAGGAGGGAAAGGAAATCGAACGCACCAGTATTAAAAGTGATCCGGAAACTGTCTTGATTGAAGAAGAAGGAGATACGGCACCTATTATCGTACAGGAAATGTATCCAGATGTTAAAGGAGTTGTAGTAGTGTGCGAAGGCGGGGATGATAAAGTACTCGCCATTCATATAAAAGAGGCAGTTCAGGCATTATTTTCAATTGATGCCCATAAAATAGTAGTGTGTAAATTGAAAAAAGAATAAAAATTTAGAAAGAGAGGATTTCTATGAAAAAATTATTGAAAAAGAATCAGGTGATCATCACGGCACTTGCAATTATGATTGCGGTGGCAGGCTATCTGAATTTTACCAGTGACAAGCAGGTATTAAATACCTCTGTTGAGAATATGGAAAGTGAAGGTGCCAGCGGTAATTCTGATGATGAAACGATAAGTGCAGCAGTAGAAGATACCGTTACAGGGGAAGAATTTGCAGAAAATACAGAGCAGTCAGGAGAAGTGGCAGCCCAGGCTGCTAATACGGAAAATGAACAGGAAAATACAGGAGAGACAGCTGAAAATACAACAGAAAGCGAAGCAGGGCAGTTTGCTGAAGCCAGTGTTGATGAAAACGGAGAGCCTATTAATTCAGAAACTGTAGGAGAGGCAGTACTTACCAGTGGTTCTGTTACATTATCCCAGGCAAAGCTTAACAGGGAACAGACCCGTTCCAAGGCGAAGGAAATGCTTTTAGAAATCATTAATAATGAAAATCTTTCGGAAGATTCCAAAAAGGATGCAGTCAATAAAATGTTATCTATGACGGAAAGAATGGAAAAGGAAAGTGCGGCTGAAAACCAGCTTGCAGCAAAAGGTTTTCCTGACTCAATTGTCAGTATATCAGAGGAAAGCGTTGATGTGACGATAAGTGTTGCATCTTTGACAGATACCCAGCGCACTCAGATTGAAGATATTATTATGAGAAAAACCGGCTGTGATCTTAATGAGATTGTGATTACTACCATGAAAGCCGAGTAAAGTTATAAGTTTCGGAGCTGCCGGTAAAAAGACAGCATAAATATAAAAATATGATAATTTTGCAAAAAGATTGCAAAAAGCAGGGTATGTTTGGTATACTATACTACATATGAGAAAAGTATCAGTCATGAGTTGGCAAAGGAGGAATCAAAATGGCAGCAGAAATGCAAAGTGGCAGCACATATAGTTTTAAAGAGACAGGTGCTCTTGGAGATATTCAGATTGCAGATGAAGTGATTGCGATTATAGCAGGGCTGGCCGCAACAGAAGTAGACGGTGTTACCAAAATGTATGGTAATATTACAAATGAACTGGTAAGCAAGCTTGGCATGAAGAACCTCTCAAAAGGTGTGAAGGTAGTAGTTTCACCGGAGGATGTCAAAGTGGATTTATCGATAGAGCTTAAGTACGGATATAGTGTTATGGAGGTATCTGCAAAGGTACAGGAAAAGGTAAAGCAGGCAATTGAGACAATGACAGGGCTTACAGTTTCCATGGTCCGTGTAAGAATTGCGGGGGTTGCAATCGATAAAGAAGGAAAAGCTTCAAAGGCATAATATAATGAAAGTAAGGCTGTTTCCTGTTCCTGGTATCAGGTTTGGAAACAGCTTTCTTTATGTTTCATAAATGATATTTTTGTTGTAATCAGAAGAAAGAGGATAAAGAGATGTTAAGAAGTCAGATCAGAGAGGAAATATTTAAGATCATGTTCCGGTTTCCGTTTAATAATGCAGAAGAGATGGAGGAACAGATTGCATTTTCTCTGGAGGAGTTGGTAGGAAAAAGTGAAGAGAATCTGAATTATATCAGGAACAAGGTGAATGCTATCATCGAACAGATAAAAGTGCTTGATGAAAAGATTGAGACCAGCTGTGAAGGCTGGAACTTGAACCGGATTGGAAAAGCAGAGCTTACCATTATGCGGATTGCGGTATATGAAATTTTATTTGAAGAGGATATCCCTCAAAGCGTGGCAGTGAATGAGGCGGTGGAGCTCACCAAGATATACTGCGATGAAGATGCAAAGGGATTTGTTAATGCAGTACTCGGTAAGGTTATAAAAAGTATAGGGTAGGAACGACTATGGCATCGGTTTATTCGGTTTCACAGATTAATAGATATATCAAGAATATGTTTGAGAATGATTATCTGCTGCGGAATGTACAGATTAAAGGGGAGCTTTCCAATGTGAAGTATCATTCTTCCGGACATATTTATTTTACTCTCAAAGAAGCAGGAAGTGCGATAGCGGCAGTCATGTTCCGTTCTGCCAGAACGCAGGGACTGGATTTCACATTAGAAAATGGTCAAAGCGTTATTCTTACAGGTAATATTACCGTCTATGAAAGGGATGGCAGATATCAGGTATATGTGAAGAATATAGTATTAGATGGACAGGGCAATCTGTATGAAGCTTATGAGAGACTAAAGCAAAAGCTCTATGAAGAAGGTCTTTTTGATTTTGAACATAAAAAGGAGATTCCGCCATATCCCAAAAAGGTCGGGATTGTTACAGCGAGAACGGGTGCTGCGATTCAGGATATCTTAAATATCGCAAAGAGGAGAAATCCTTTTGTACAGCTGTATTTGTATCCGGCAAAGGTTCAGGGAGAAGGGGCTGCAAAGACGATTGCTGCTGGCATAGAAATGCTGGATACCATGGGTATGGATACCATTATCATAGGAAGGGGCGGAGGCTCGATTGAAGATTTATGGCCCTTTAATGAGGAATGTGTCGCAAGAGCCATATTTCATGCAAAAACACCGATCATATCCGGGACCGGACATGAGATTGATAATACGATAGCAGATTATGCAGCGGATTTGAGGGCACCAACACCAAGTGCTGCCTGTGAACTGGCAATACCGGATGTGACATCTGCCCTTAATCAGGTGAAGCAGTATGAGAATGTGATCAAACAATATATGCTGAGACATTTAGGACAGAGCAGGCAGAAGATGCAGGAACTTTCTGCAAGACTTAACAGTGTTTCTCCGTTGACAAGATTTCGGAATCAGAAGATTTATCTGGATTCCCTGCAGGACCGTCTGACTTCCGTTGTTCATGAACATTATGGTAAAAAAAGGCATCGTTTTGAACTGCTTCTTGCGAAGTTAGACGGATTAAGTCCAACCGCAAAGCTGACAGGCGGATATGGATATATCGAAAAGGAAGACGGAGAAGCGTTAACGTCCGTTGCAGATGTTAAGACACAAGACAGGATTACGGTGACCATCCGGGATGGCAGGATAGAGGGAACAGTTACCCGGATTGAAAAGAAGGTGGAGAGAGAACATGGCTGAAAAAAAGAATACCTTTCATTTGGAGGAGGCTTTTGAATCTTTAGAGGATATCATTTCAAAGCTGGAGGATGAAAGCATATCATTAAAGGATTCCATTGATCTATATGGAAAAGGGGCAAAATTGCTCTCTAAATGTAAAGAGGAATTAAACGGAATAGAAAAGGAAATGATCATCATAGGCGAAGGTCTGGAACAGGGGGAAGAGAAAGCATATGGAGATTGAAGCAGCAATCAGGGAAAAAGTGAAAGATGTGGAGACGGTAATAGACAGTTATATGCCGAAGGATGCTGGTCTGCAAAAAACAGTCATAGATGCAATGCACTATACAATGCAGGCAGGAGGAAAAAGAATCCGTCCTCTTTTGATGCAGGAAGTTTATTGTCTGCTTGGAGGCAGCGATAAGGTGGTGGAACCATTTATGGCGGCAATGGAGATGATACATACGTATTCACTGATTCATGACGATCTGCCGGCATTAGATAATGATGATTTCAGGAGAGGCAGGAAGACGGCACATATCGTATATGGAGAAGCGATGGCAATTCTGGCGGGAGACAGTCTTTTAAATTATGCGTATGAAACGGCGGCAAAAGCTTTTGATATGATTCATACATCACAACAGAAGACGGATGAAGTACAATCTCTTAAGAGAGAGCTTGCCACTAGGAAAAATGTAGAATATGCCCTTCAGATTCTTGCTGCAAAGCCGGGAATTTACGGCATGATCGGAGGACAGACCGCAGATGTGGAACTAACCGGAACCAGACTGACAAAGGAACAGCTGGCATATATTTATGAAAATAAAACAGGTGCTTTGATAGAAGCATCCATGATGATTGGAGCCGTACTTGCAGGTGCGGACAATGGGATAATTGAAAAAATCAGAAAAACAGCGTATAATGTTGGAATGGCTTTTCAGATTCAGGATGATATACTGGACGAGACAGCAAGCTTTGAGGAATTGGGAAAACCGATCCATAGCGATGAAAAGAATGAAAAAGTTACGTTTGTGACGCTTTACGGGATAAAAGAGGCAGAAAAAGAAGTAGAGCGGCTTTCAGAGGAAGCCATTGCGATTATACGGGAAATGAAAGGGGACTCCTCTTTTTTAATAGATATCATAGGATATTTAATTCACAGAAAGAATTAATATAAAACAAATGAGGTAGCTGAATGGGACTGTTAGATAATATTAAGGAACCGAATGACATAAAACAATATGATGTTGAACAGTGGAAACCCCTTGCAGAGGAGATAAGAACTTTTTTACTGGAGCATATTTCAAAGACCGGAGGACATTTGGCATCCAACCTTGGATGTGTGGAGCTGACAATGGCACTGCATCTGGTCCTCAATCTTCCAAAGGATAAGATTATCTGGGATGTGGGGCACCAGAGTTATACACACAAGATTTTAACAGGAAGACAGAAGGGGTTTGATACTCTAAGGCAGCTTGGTGGCATGAGCGGATTTCCCAAAAGAGTGGAAAGTGAAACGGATGTTTTTGAAACAGGTCACAGCTCTACTTCTATTTCCGCTGCTATAGGCGTGGCCAAAGCAAATGAGTTAAGTGGGAATAAGAGTACCATTGTAGCGGTGATCGGTGACGGTTCTTTTACGGGAGGTCTTACTTATGAAGCACTCAATAATCTGGCAAGATTAAAGAGCAGCTGCGTGATCATACTCAATGACAATGAAATGTCTATTGATGAGAATGTTGGAGGAATGTCCAGTTATCTGAATAAAATCAGGGTGGGACAGGCATATAATGAAGTAAAATCCGGCGTGGAAAAGGGACTTATGAATATTCCGGGGATTGGTGAAGGTCTTGCAAAAGCTGTAAAACGTGGTAAGGACAGTATTAAAGGTTTATTGGTTCCGGGAATGTTTTTTGAGGATTTGGGGATTACTTATATCGGACCTATTGATGGTCATAATATATCCCAGATGGTGGATACATTTGAGGCAGCGGTCAAGTTAAAACGTCCGGTGGTAGTGCATGTTAAGACTATAAAAGGAAAAGGATATCGTTATGCAGTAAAACATCCCCAATATTTTCATGGTGTGAGTCCTTTTGATTTAAAAACAGGGAAAGCTTTGGAAAAGAAGACAAAGATGACGAATACAGATGTATTTGGAAGGAAGCTGCTGGCTTTGGGAGAAGAGTATCCCCAATTGGTAGCGATTACAGCGGCAATGGCATCAGGAACCGGTCTTCAGAAATTTGCGAATGTGTATCCAAAACGTTTTTTTGACGTGGGAATAGCGGAGCAGCATGCGGTGACCTTTGCAGCCGGGCTCGCAAGGGAAGGAATGATACCGGTGGTTGCGGTGTATTCTTCTTTTTTACAAAGAGCATATGACCAGATTCTTCATGATGTCTGCTTGCAGAACCTGCATGTGGTTTTTGCTATTGACCGTTCCGGACTGGTAGGGGAAGATGGAGCGACTCATCAGGGGATTTTTGACGCGGCATATTTAAGTAATATTCCTAATATGACGGTTATGGCACCAAAGAACCGTTATGAATTAACGAAAGCAATGGAGTTTGCGATGGAATATCAGGGACCTGTTGCACTTAAGTACAGCAAGGGATCTGCATTTTACGGTCTCCGTGAACAGTTAGAACCCATAGAGTTTGGAAAGAGTGAAATTTTATTTAAGGGAAGCAAAGTGGCACTGATCGCAGTGGGGAATATGGTGGAGGAAGCCTGTAAAGTGTATGAGGCATTGAAAGAAAAAGGCAATGAGATAACTTTGGTAAATGCCAGATTTATAAAACCGCTGGATGAAACTATGTTAAAAAATCTTGCAAAAGAGCATGAAGTGATATTTACTTTGGAAGAGCAGTTATTTCAGGGTGGATATGGACAGGCAGTCTCATCATTTTATATGAGGAATCATATGAACCGAATCAGAGTAGAGAATATCGCAATTGAAGATACTTTTGTGGAGCACGGGGCAGTGGCAGCGTTAAGAAAGCGTCTTGGGCTTGATGCGGAGAGTGTCTTGCAAAGAATAGAACAATATTTGTAAAACAGCTAAAGTGAGGGAAAAATGAAGGAACGTTTGGATGTGCTGCTTGTAAAACAGGGACTTGCGGCGTCAAGGGAAAAAGCAAAGGCAGTTATCATGTCGGGAATTGTGTTTGTGGACGGGCAAAGAGAGGACAAAGCCGGTTCTGTTTTTGATGAAAAGGCGAAGGTAGAGATAAGAGGTTCTACCCTCAAATATGTAAGCAGAGGAGGTCTCAAGCTTGAAAAGGCAATGGAGCATTTTGATGTGACAATGTCAGGAAAAGTCTGTATGGATGTGGGAGCTTCTACCGGAGGTTTTACGGATTGTATGCTGCAAAATGGAGCAGTTAAGGTATATGCTGTGGATGTGGGGCATGGGCAGCTGGATTGGAAGCTTAGAAATGACGAAAGAGTAGTCTGCATGGAAAAGACCAATATCCGCTATGTTACCAGAGAGCAGATTGAAGAACCGGTATCTTTTGCGTCGATTGACGTATCCTTTATATCACTCACTAAGGTGCTAGGTCCGGTAAAAGAGCTGTTGACAGAAGACGGAGAAGTGGTATGTCTGATAAAGCCGCAGTTTGAGGCGGGAAGAGAAAAGGTAGGAAAAAAAGGGGTTGTAAGGGACGAGTCGGTACATAAAGAGGTTATTCATATGGTGATGGATTTTGCGTCTTCTATTGGTTTCATTCCTTGTAATCTGGAATTTTCCCCGATTAAGGGACCGGAAGGCAATATAGAATATTTACTGCATTTAAGCCAGACTTCAGAAAAAAAGGCAGGGCACATTGATATAGAAAGCGTTGTGGCGGCATCCCACAGTACACTGGATAAATAACTAATTTTGCCTTGCAAAATAGCTGCAAGTATGAAGGGAATCGGATATGAAAAATTTTTTAATTGCAACAAATTTCATAAAAGATGATAACCTGATTTTTACTTCCAAGATTGAACATTATATTTCCACGCATGGAGGAAGCTGTAAAAAGATTATTGGAGAGACAGATACCCTGGATTCAAGTGGAGACATATCTTATAAACTGGAAAAGGAAGAAGTGTTTGACTGCATTATCGCATTAGGTGGAGACGGTACGATTCTTAAAGTGAGCAGGGATTTAAGGGATATGAATGTTCCGATTGTAGGGGTGAATCTGGGCACCCTTGGTTTTTTGACGGAAATTGAGCCGGATCAGATATTTCCTGTAATTGACCGGCTGCTTACAGATGATTATGAGATGGAAGAGAGAATGAATATCCGTGGTGCTATTTTTAAGGAGGGGGCTGGAACAGTATCATACAAAGATGTAGCATTAAACGATATCGTGGTGACAAGAGCAGGTTTTTCCCGGGTAATCGGATTGAAAGTTTATCTTAATGGAAAAGTAATGGATATTTATGAGGCAGATGGAGTGATCATCAGCACGCCCACCGGCTCCACCGGATATAATCTGTCCGCAGGAGGACCTATTGTTTCACCTAAGACAAACTTGATCATTGTAACCCCGATTTCTCCTCATTCCCTTACATCTAAAAGCATTGTGCTTTCCAGCGAAGATGAAATTATGATAGAAGTATTGAAAATGCGGAAAGCGCAGAAGGAAGAAGCGATTGTAAGCTTTGATGGGCAGCCGGGGACGCAGCTTTCAGCGGGAGACCGGATTGTAATCGATAAGGCATGTTCGGTTACCAGAATGATAAAGCTGTTTGATGTAAGTTTTTATGAGGTTTTGAGGGAAAAGATAACAAATCATTTATAGATAAGGTGATTCTATGAAAGAAAAAAGACAGAATAAAATTAAAGAAATTATTGAGGCAAATGAAATTGAAACACAGGATGAACTACTTTTAGCTTTGGCAAAAGCAGGATTTTCCACAACACAGGCAACTATTTCCAGAGATATAAGGGAAATGAAGCTTACTAAGGTTTCAGATGGGTCAGGAAAGCAGAAATATGCCATGATTCAGAGTACAGATACCGATGTTCTTGAGAAGTACCATCAGGTATTAAGTGCAGGTATCCTGAATATGGAATATGCTGAAAATCTGATTGTGATTCGTACGGTTTCCGGTATGGCGATGGCAGTAGCGGCAGCACTGGATAATATGAATATACAGGGTTTCATGGGTTGTATCGCAGGTGATGATACAATCTTTGCAGCAGCAAGAAATAAGGATTTTTGTAAAGAGATTATTGCTGAGATTAAAAAAGTGGCATCTGACGAATAAGTTGGAGGTATACTATGCTATTAAATTTACATATTAAGAATATGGCATTAATTGATGAAATAGATATCAATTTTGCAGATAATTTGAATATTTTAACAGGTGAAACAGGTGCAGGTAAATCTATTGTGATCGATTCTATTATGCTGGCATTAGGAGGAAAGGCACCAAAGGATTTTGTGAGAAAAGATGCACAGTACGGACTGGTGGAACTGCTTTTTTTGATAGAAGACGCCGAGACAAAAGAACACCTGAAAGAATTGGATGTTCCGGATATGGAAGACGGAGAGCTGATATTATCCAGAAAAGTGATTGGCAGCAGAAGTATCAGCAAAGTGAATGGTGAGACTGTTACACTTTCCAAAATAAGGGAAATTGCAGGTCTTTTGCTGGATTTACATGCACAGCATGAACATCAGTCACTGTTAGTTCCGGCAAATCATTTAAAGCTGTTAGACCGGTATGGTCACGAGAGTTTAGAACCGTTAAAGGCAAATGTAAAAAAAATATTTAAAAAATATTGTGAAGTAAAAGATGAACTTCTGGCGAATACTATGAATGAAGAAGAAAAAAAACGCCAGTTGGATTTGCTTGCATTTGAACGAAATGAGATAGAGGAAGCAGCTTTGAAAGAAGGAGAAGATACTGCATTAGAAGAACAGTATCGAAGAGCTTCTAATAGCAGGAATATAACGGAAAAGCTTTCGAATGCTTACGCTTTTACTGAAAATGCGGCTTTTGATGCTATAGACAGGGCGATCAGGGAGATGACAACGGTTTCGGAATTTGATAAAGAGCTGGAATCTATGACAGATATGCTTGCCACTGTATCAGATCTGATTTCGGATTTTTCACGGAATGCAAGGGATTATCTGGAAAATAATACATTTTCAGAAGAAGAATTCAGACAGATGGAAGAGCGCTTAAATAGTATCAATCATTTGAAGGCAAAATATGGAAAAAATATATCTGATATCATATCCTATGGAAAATCATTGGATGACAGATATGAAAGATTACTTCATCAGGAGATGTATATACAGGAATTACAGGAAAAAATGAATGTTTTGGAGCAGGAACTTTCATTGGCCTGTGTTGCTCTGAATAAGGAAAGAAAGAAAATTGCAGACAGGCTTACAAAGAATATTACTGATGCATTGATTGATTTGAATTTTCTTGATGTGCGTTTTGATATGGTTTTTGAACCGCTTGGACATTATACGGCAGACGGTTATGATCATGCATATTTTATTATGGCGGCAAATGTGGGAGAGGAAATGAAACCGCTTTGGCAGGTGGCATCCGGTGGTGAACTTTCACGAATTATGCTGGCTGTGAAATCTGTTCTTGCAGATGCAGACAGGATTGAAACGCTGATCTTTGACGAAATTGATGTAGGAATCAGTGGAAGAACTGCCCAGATGGTGGCAGAAAAGATCCATGGAATCGGTAAAAGCCATCAGGTAATCTGCATTACCCATTTACCGCAGATTGCAGCAATGGCTAATCACCACTATCTGATTGAAAAAAATGTAATAGATGGAAAGACCTTAACCAATATTTACCGTCTTGACAAAGAACAGGAAATCATGGAGCTTGCAAGGTTGATCGGTGGTGTAAAAATTACCGATACCGTAATGGAAAGTGCAAAAGAAATGAAAGAATTGGCAGGCAAGGCAAAGGTTAACTGATTGATAATTTACATGATAACTCATACTAAACGTAAAATGTTTGGTATGAGTTATTTTTGTGTGGGAAAAGCAGACAGGCTTTTTCATTTACAAAAGGAAGGAGAAAAAAATGCAGAGATATAAAATATTTTTAAAATATATATTGGCGGTGAATATAATGTTTGTCCTTGTCGTGGCAGGACTTGGATATGAGAATGAGTCTAAGAAAAAAGAAATTGCCGAAGTATCAAGACAATTGGAAGCTAAGGGAAAGGCGAAGGGGAAAAGTCTGTCTAAAAAGGTGATACCGGTAGGCAAAACAGTCGGCATATATAT
The DNA here is from genome assembly GCA_029063085.1 of Lachnospiraceae bacterium. Classification (GTDB taxonomy): domain Bacteria; phylum Bacillota; class Clostridia; order Lachnospirales; family Lachnospiraceae; genus CAG-590. Next base: position 21,801 of record JAIDOW010000073.1, on the reverse strand, counting down.
TAATACAGAGGGCATTCTTGTGATTGATACGGGAGAAGTGACTAATTTGGATGGAAATAATGAAACGCCGGCAAAAAATAAACTGATGAAGGGGGATTATATCACAAAATTGAATGGGCAGGAGATGAAGACCAAAAAGCAGCTGATCCAGACCATTACAGATTGCGGAGGGGATACGCTGGTATTTGAGGTTATCAGAAAGGGAGAATGCATTGAGGTGAAAGTGGAGCCTGTTGAAACGGATGCAGATATCTATAAAGTAGGTATCTGGGTAAGAGATGATCTTCAGGGGCTTGGTACAGTCACTTATATTGAGGATGACAATTTTGGAGCGTTAGGTCATAGCATCAATGACACGGATACAGGAGCTATCTTGCAGGTATCCGGTGGCGAAATATATGAAGCAGATATTTTTGGTGTGGAAAAAGGTATTTGCGGAAGCCCAGGAGAAATAGAAGGAATGATAGCTTATCAGACAGAAAATGTAGTGGGGGAAATTAACGGAAATTATCTGTATGGAATATTTGGAACGATAACAGATACATTTAAAGAAGATCTTTCGAAAGAGAAAGCGATACCTGTGGCCGCGATAGAAGAGGTGAAAGAGGGATCGGCATATATTCAATCATATGTAAGCGGAAAAAAAGAATTATATGAAATCGAAATCGTTAATATTCATAAAAATGATAATGGAGACCAGGAGATGGAGATTCAGGTTACTGATAAAAAATTGATTGACCTGACCGGTGGAATTGTACAGGGAATGAGTGGAAGTCCGATCATTCAAAATGATAAGCTGGTTGGTGCTGTAACACATGTTTTTGTGGAAGAGCCAACAAAGGGATATGGTATATTTGTCGAAACCATGAGGAAATCGACGAATATAGAATAGGTTGTATATGGAAGGTTAACAAAAATAGTGTCAAATTTTAAAATTAAATTGGTATTTATGCGGTTGTAATTTTATAAAACCCTTTAAAAATTAAGAATCGTCGTAATTTAAAAGAAAAAATATGTGTTGCATCACAAAATCCGATGCACAGACGAAAAAAAGTTTTGTTATAGGACAACTTATAACAACAGTTTTAGTCTGGTATAGTCAGAAATGGTCGATGCTACTATGTTTCTGTCAGCAAGGTGCATAGTTTATGACGAAAAATCATATATTTTAGGAGGGGAATATGATTCGTGTAATGATTGGTAACCATGATGAAACTATGCGAAAGAAGATGGAGGATATTGTGAGGAAACAAACACAATGTCATCTGATAGGTACATATGAAAAAGGGGATCAGCTTTTGTCAAATATAAAGGAGGAGATACCGGATCTTGTAATCTTAAATCCGGTTCTGCCCAATTTAGATGGCATTGGCGTAATAGAAAAAGTACGTTCGGAAGTTCAACTTGATTCAGTAAGATTTATTTTAGTTGCCGGATTACAGCAGACGAAAGTATTAAATGTACTGCAAAACCGGAAAAACGTCAGATTTCTTCCATGGGAAAATAACGAAAACACATTAGAAAAATGTATTGTGGAAACGCCAAAGAATACTACAGGACCAGGTCGTGCATTACAGGTTGAAGACATTGTCGTAAAACAAGGTAATCATGAAAAAGACATGAATATGCTGGTAACGCAGATGATTCATGAGATTGGGGTGCCGGCACACATAAAAGGTTATCTGTATTTAAGAACCGCCATCTTGATGGCAGTGGATAATATGGATGTGCTGAATGCCGTGACAAAGCAACTGTATCCGGATATTGCAAAAGAGCACGGAACAACAGATACAAGAGTGGAAAGGGCAATACGTCATGCAATCGAGGTTGCGTGGGAAAGGGGAAATATTGATATGATTCATGATTTGTTCGGATATACCATCCAGGCAGATAAGGGAAAGCCGACAAATTCAGAATTTATTGCATTGATGGCAGACAGGATTCGTCTGGACAAAATGAATGACGCAGGTTGAGCAGTAGAGGGGAGACATAAAAATGCGGGAAAGTATGAAAATTTTAATTGTATCAGGACAAAAGAGAGATATATCTGGTGTGTTATTCGGATATATGAAGCAGTTTGATTATGTATTACAGGAGATGACAGAAGAGTATGGCGAGATTTTAGAACATGTACATAGTATGAAGCCGGATATGATTATTTCAGATATCTGTCTAAAAGGAGGAGATGGAATTTCCCTGTTACAGCAATGTAGAAAAGATACGGAATTGAGAAATACAAAATTTGTATTTTTAACGGATGTAACCTCACAAATGATAATTGATTTGACTTATGACGTGGGAGCTGATTATTATTTTATGTTAAATCAGGAGCCAAAATTTATCGCGAGAATATTAGAGCGGATTTTAGAGAGTTATTATCAGATGAAGCAGCAACAAAAGCAGAGAGAGGGAATGTCGGTAGAGCAAAAGCAGTTTCTGTTTGATTCTACATTGGAGAACGATGTCACAAAAATGATACGTGAGATCGGTATTCCCGCACATATCAAAGGATACCAGTATATAAGAGAAGGAATTATGATGTCAGTTAAAGATCCGGAAATTCTGAATTATATTACCAAGTACCTGTATCCGACAATTGCCAAGAAATACCATACAACTACCAGTAGTGTGGAACGTGCCATCCGTCATGCGATTGAAGTTGCATGGAATCGTGGTAAGCTGGATGCCATGGAGGCACTGTTTGGTTACAGTGTGAATTCCGGTAAAGGCAAACCGACTAACTCAGAATTCATTGCCTTGATTGCAGACAAATTCCGTTTGGAATATAGAATGAAGGGATATGGAATGGGGCAGTTTACTGCTTGATACAGAAGGAAAAAATTGTACAATAGTTCTTTCTTTGTCAATACATTTATGGTATAATAGACAAAAGTCTGTTATACCAAGGAGAGAAAGATTCCATGAAAAAGATTGCGTATATTGCTTCTGAATGTGTTCCGTTTATTAAGACAGGCGGTCTTGCTGATGTGGTGGGTACACTTCCGAAGATATTTGATAAAAAAGAATATGATGTAAGGATTATTATTCCGAATTATATGTGTATTCCGTCCAAGTACAAGAATAAAATGCGGTTTATAACGAATTTTCAGATGGATATTGGTGATCATTCCCAATATGTTGGAATTATGTATATGGAATATGAGGGAGTTCCTGTATATTTTATTGATAATGAGTTTTATTTTAACGGTCTTACTCCATATGGAGATACCAAATGGGATATTGAGAAATTCTGTTATTTTTCGAAAGCGGCACTTTCTGTTCTGCCAGTAATAGGATTCCGCCCGGATATCGTACACTGTCATGACTGGCAGGCTGGAATGATTCCGGTATATCTCAAAACGTTGTTTGCAGGTAATCCGTTTTTTAGTGGAATTAAGTCGATTATGACAATCCATAATCTGCAATTTCAGGGAAAATGGGACATTGAACACGTGAGGTATTGTTCCGGTCTTCCGGATTATCTGTTTACTGCCGATAAGCTGGAGCTTCACAGAAATGCATCTATGTTAAAGGGAGGTCTTGTATATGCAGATGTTATTACAACGGTAAGTAATACATATGCGTATGAAATACAGACACCTTATTACGGTGAAAGTCTGGACGGCTTGCTTCAGGCGAGAAATCAGTCTCTGGTAGGAATTGTGAACGGTATTGATTATGATACGTATAATCCAGAAAAGGACAAGCATCTTGCAAAGCCATATAATGCCAAGAATTATAAGAAGAATAAGGCAATGAATAAGACTGCACTGCAAAAGGAATTAGGTCTTCCGGTGGATAAAAACCAGTTTGTGATCGGTATTATTTCAAGGCTGACCGACCAGAAAGGTCTTGATCTTGTAGATAAAGTGATGAATGAGATCTGTCAGGATGGAGTACAGTTTATCGTTCTGGGAACAGGTGATTCCAGATATGAGGATATGTTCCGTTATTATCAGAATATTCATCCTGCCAAGGTGAGTGCTAATATTTATTTCTCGGATGCTTTATCCCATAAGATGTATGGAGGTTGTGATGCAATTTTAGTTCCGTCAAGATTTGAGCCTTGCGGTCTAACCCAGCTGATGGCACTCCGTTACGGTTCCCTGCCGATTGTGAGGGAAACGGGTGGTCTTAAGGATACGGTAATTCCATATAATGAATATGAACAGACAGGAACAGGATTTTCTTTTGCAAATTATGATCCGCGGGAGCTTTTGCATACGATTAATTATGCAAAAGAAGTATTTTATAATCAGAAAAAGAACTGGGAAGCAATGCAGGGAAGGGCAATGAATGTAGATTATTCTTGGACGACTTCTGCAAAGAAGTATGAAGAGCTTTATCGATAGGATAATATTATAATAAAATAGCTGCTGCTGTAATTCGGATTTCTCTGACTTAGAAGTGTCCGAAAGGTGCAGTGGCTTTTTTATATCATAGGAAACTGCTTTGCATTTCCTATGATATAAAAAACAGTTATGCCCACTCGGGTGAGAAGATAATGTCATGCGTGACCGCATTTGGTGCAACAAAGCAGCCAAAGTCTCTGTTTTACTGCGGTCCACACAAAGCGGACATCCACGGGATGTTCAGTATTCTCATGAATGAGAGATTTAGGGAATTGATGCGGACTTGTCCGCTTTGTTCTCTTTGTATACCAGGGAAATTGGAGGAATAGATATGGCTTTTGATGGAGTTGTAATTTCAAATATTGTGAAGGATATGAAAATGCGCCTGCCAGGTGGTAGGATTTATAAAATATACCAGCCGGAAAATGATGAAATCAATCTTGTGATTAAGAATCAGGGTACGACTTTCCGGTTGATGTTAAATGCCAGTGCAACCCTGCCGTTAGTATATTTTTTGCAGGGAAATAAAACCAATCCCGCTGCTGCGCCAAATTTCTGTATGCTTTTAAGAAAGCATATTGGAAATGGCAGGATTATAGGAATTGAACAGCCCGGATTTGAGCGGATTATCATGATCGAGATTGAACATTTGGATGAGCTTGGAGATTTGTGCAGGAAAAAACTTGTGATTGAACTGATGGGAAAACACAGCAATATTATCTTTATAGATGATAATGGCAGGATCATTGATTCGATTAAGCGGATTGGAGCCCAGATCAGTTCGGTCAGAGAAGTGTTACCGGGATATGATTATGTGCTGCCGCCAAATGAGAAAGTGTCTCCTTTGGAGATAACCGAAGACTATTTTAACTCGGTAATCCTGAATAAACCCATGAGTATTGAAAAAGCACTTTATACATCAGTTACCGGATTTTCTAAAGAGATAGCAGGAGAACTCTGTTATGAGGCAGGAGTGGATGGGAATTTCAGTACAGACAGTCTGGCGGATGCAAATAAAGAATCTTTATGGAAAGTTTTCCTGACTCTGATTGACCGGATAAAAAACGGAGACTATCAGCCGGTTATCATATATGATGATGGAGAACCGGTAGCATTTAGTGCTGTGCCGCTTACCATGTACAGGGATCTTACTGAGGAGCATTATGAAGATATATCGGATCTTTTGGAAGCTTATTATGCCAAAAGGGATATTTATTCAAGAATGCATCAGAAATCTACGGATTTGAGGAGAGTTTTATCAACCGCAATCGAACGAACGTCTAAAAAATATGATATTCAGAGAAAGCAGCTTAAGGATACCGAAAAGAGGGAAAAATACAAAGTGTATGGGGAACTGCTTCAGACATACGGTTATGAGGCTAAGCAGGGACAAAAGAGTATAAAAGTCATCAACTATTATACCGATGAGGAGATTACGATTCCATTGGATGAAACGCTCACCCCCCTTGAAAACGCAAATAAATACTTTAATAAATATAATAAATTGAAACGTACTTATGAAGCATCCCTTACCCTCGTAAGGGAGAGTAAAGAAAGTCTGGATCATCTGCTTTCTTTGCAAAACAGTTTAGAAATGGCAGAATCGGAAGCAGACCTTATGGAAATTAAGGAAGAGATGGTGCTGACGGGGCTGCTCAAGGCGAAAACAGGGAAGAAAAATGAGGGGAGAAAAGAGAAGAGTAAACCGCTTCATTTTCTTTCTTCCGATGGATTCCATATGTATGTTGGAAAAAACAACCTGCAAAACGACCATCTTACTTTTAAAACAGCATCACCTAAGGATATGTGGTTTCATGCAAAGGAAATGCCGGGGTCCCATGTGATCGTGAAGCTGGATGGGGCGGAGGATATTCCTGATACAACGTATGAAGAGGCGGCAAGGCTGGCTGCATTTTATTCTTCGGGAAAGACCAGTCCGAAGGTAGAGATTGATTATACCAGAAGGGTGAATCTGAAAAAACCTCCACAGTCAAATCCAGGATATGTGATTTATCATACGAATTATTCTATGGTAGCATTGCCGGATATTAAGGGAATTCAGGAAGTAAAAGAGTCATAGCAGAGTAAAGGAATCCTTGCATTTTAGTGCTTCTTTTGTTATAATAGCTTGTATTGTTTAATTTTTGTAAAGCAGGTGGAATCAGTGATAAAAAGTATGACAGGATTTGGGCGCAGTGAGAGTGTCACGAAAGACCGTAAAATTGTAATTGAGATGAAGTCAGTCAATCACAGATATTGTGATTTGAATATTAAGATGCCAAAGAAATTTAATTATTTTGAGGCAGCTATCCGTAATCATTTAAAGCAGTATATCGGAAGGGGTAAGGTAGATATTTTTATCACCTATGAGGATTATACGGAAGATAATGTCTGTATAAAATATAATTCGGATATTGCATCGGAATATGTTAAGTATCTGGGGCAGATGGCAGAAGAGTTTGGTCTAAAAAGTGATTTATCACCGGTTGCACTTTCCAGATTTCCAGAGGTTCTTATTTTAGAGGACCAGTCGGAAAATGAAGAAGAGCTTTGGAGAGAGCTTGTTGTTATACTGGATGAGGCTGCAAATAAATTTGTAGAATCCCGTACAAAAGAAGGAGAGGCATTAAAAAATGACCTTATGGGAAAACTTGACGGGATGATATCCATGGTAGATTATATTGAAGGAGTATCCCCTTCTTTAGTGGAAGCCTACCGGAAGCGTTTAGAGGAAAAAGTAAAAGAATTGCTGGAAGGAAAGGCTCTTGATGAAAGCAGAATTTTAACAGAGGTTACTATTTATGCGGACAAAATTTGTGTGGATGAAGAAACCGTGAGACTTAGAAGCCATATTCAGAATACAAAAGCAATTCTTTTAGAAGGTGGTAATGTCGGGCGGAAGCTTGATTTTATTGCACAGGAAATGAACAGAGAGGCAAATACAATTCTATCGAAGGCAGGCAGTCTGGATATTTCCAATAAGGCAATCGATCTGAAGACTGAGATAGAGAAAGTCAGGGAACAGATTCAGAATATTGAGTAGAGGGTGAAGCATATGAATAAAAAGGGCGTGTTAATTGTGATCTCCGGTTTTTCGGGGGTGGGCAAGGGAACAGTCGTAAAGAAGCTGATAGAGAAATATCAATATAGTCTGTCTGTTTCCGCAACTACCAGAGCACCGCGGTCAGGAGAGGTGGATGGTCGGGATTATCATTTCAAGACAGTGGAAGAGTTTCAAAATCTGATTGATTATAACGGTTTTATCGAGTGGGCACAATATGTGGAAAATTATTACGGTACGCCCAGAAAATACGTGGAAGATGAACTGGAACAGGGTCATAATGTTATATTGGAGATAGAGGTTCAGGGAGCGATGCATATCAAGGAGCAGTATCCGGATGCGGTACTGATTTTTCTGACAGCTCCAAATGCCGAAACACTTAAGCAGCGTCTGGAGGGAAGAGGTACAGAAGATGCAAAAGTGATTGCAAAGCGTTTAAAACGGGCATATGAAGAGACGGATGATATGCCGCAGTATGATTATCTGGTGGTGAATAACGATTTAGACATCTGTGTAGACGAGGTACATGCGGTTATCCTGGCAGAAAGTTTCAAGTCAGAAAAGCATAAACAATATATTAATAAAATGAAAGAGGAATTATTTGAAATTCGAAAGGAGATTTTATCATGATACATCCATCATATACGGATTTAATGGAAGTTGTTAACAGTGAGGTGGAACCGGGAGAACAGCCGGTGGTACAGAGCAGGTATTCTATTGTACTGGCAACTGCAAAGAGGGCGAGACAGATTATCGCAGGGGAAGAGGCACTGGTAAAGGGTGAAGGCAGAAAGCCATTGTCTGCTGCCGTAGAAGAACTTTATAAGGGTAAGGTTAAGATCGTTGGAGACGAGGACGAGGAATAAGAAAGAGAAAGTGACAGGCAGGTTTTGCTTGTCACTTGTTTTGTTCATTGTATGAAAAGGATGGGAAATAGTATGAAATTAGAGTCATTAGTCTGTGATATGGAATATACCCTTGTAAGAGGCAGCCTGGATACGGAGGTGTCGGGGGTAGAGAATGATTCACGTAAGGTAAAAGAGGGAGTATTATTCTTCTGTATTACTGGTTCTGTTTTTGACGGACACTTTTATGCAAAAGAAGTGGCAGGGAAAAAAGCTTCTGTTCTTGTGATAGAAAAGGATGTGGAACTGCCAGAAGATTCAGAGATTACAGTGATAAAAGTGAAAAGTACCCGTTATGCAATGGGGATGATAAGTGCTGCATTTTATGGAAAGCCTTCTGACAGACTTACGGTAATCGGAATTACAGGAACTAAGGGAAAAACGACTACGACATATATGATTAAATCCATGCTGGAGGCAGCAGGACACAAAACCGGACTGATTGGGACGATTGAAAGTATTGTAGGAGATAAAGTGACTCCAGCAAGCCATACCACTCCGGAATCTATCATTATACAGAGAACATTAAAGGAAATGGTTGATGCAGGACTTGACAGTGTTGTAATGGAAGTGTCTTCCCAGGGACTTATGCTTGACCGTGTTGCTGGTATTTCTTTTGATTACGGTATTTTTACAAATTTATCAAGAGATCATATCGGTCCTAATGAGCACAAGGATTTTGACGAGTATATGGGCTGGAAAGCAAAGCTGTTTACATTGTGCAGGATTGGCATTTTTAATATAGATGACGGGCATTGTGAGGATATCCTCAAGGGACATACCTGTGAAATGGTAACTTATGGTATGAAAACGGGTGCTGATTACCAGGCTAAGGATTGGAAATTATTTCAGAAGGAAGGGTGTCTTGGCATAATCTATCAGTTAGCGGGACGGTATCAGGAAGAGGTTATGGTAAGCCTGCCTGGAGAATTTTCCGTACATAATTCTTTGTCAGCTATTGCTATTGCAAAAGAAATGGGAGTGCCGATGGACAAAATTCTGGCAATCCTGAAAGATATCCACGTAAAGGGACGTGTAGAACTGATCCCGATTTCTGAATCATTTACTATATTAATTGATTATGCCCATAATGCGGTAAGCCTGGAAAGTATATTAACTACGCTTAAGGGTTATAATCCCAAACGGCTGGTTTCTTTGTTTGGCTGTGGCGGCAATCGTTCAAAAGACCGTCGTTATGAGATGGGAGAGGTGTCTGGACGCCTTGCGGATTTTACTATTATTACCTCAGATAATCCACGGGATGAGGAACCCCAGGCGATTATTGATGATATTAAGATTGGTATGCATAAGACTGATGGAGAATATGTCGAAATCATAGATAGAAAAGAAGCAATCCGCTTTGCCATCATGCATGCAAAAAAAGGTGATGTGATCATACTGGCGGGTAAGGGGCATGAGGATTATCAGGAGATCAAAGGGAAAAAATACCATATGGATGAACGTGATTTGATAAAGGAAGTATTGGAGGAAGAAGATGTCACCCAGATATGCGGATATAATAATCGATATTTCGCATGAGGCGATTGACCGTACCTTCCAGTACCGGGTACCGGAAAGTCTCATAGGAAAGCTCGGGATAGGCAGTGAGGTGTCTATCCCGTTTGGTCGTGGGAATCATTTAAGGAATGGATATGTGGTTTCCTTTTCGGAGGTTCCGGTATTTGATGAAGAGAAAATGAAGGAGATTGCCAGTGTGAAAGAAGAAGGGGTTCCCATAGAAAGTTCACTGATTGCATTGGCTTCCTTTATAAAAGAGAGATATGGTTCCACAATGATCAATGCATTAAAGACGGTTATGCCCATTAAAGAAAAAGTAAGGGGACTTACGCATAAAGAGGTCAGGCTTCTAATTTCAAAGGAGGAAGCTTTGGATAAGTGTGCCCTCTACAGAAAAAAGAATGCAAAGGCAAAAATCAGGCTTTTGGAAGAGTTGATGGAGGATCCTGTAATACCCTATACACTGGTGACAGGCAAGCTTAATATTTCTGCATCGACTTTAAATGCATTGCAAAAAGAACAGGTAGTTGTGTTAGAGGAGGAAGGCTATTACCGGAATGTATTACAAGAGCAGGTAAAGGATGAGAAAGGGGCAGTCTGCGGGAATCCCATGAAAAATACCGGATCAAGAGAGATTCCAAATGAACAGCAGCAGGAAGCGATTGACCGTATCATATCGGATTATGAAAACGGGAAAAGAGATACTTATTTGTTAAAGGGAGTAACCGGAAGCGGTAAGACTCTTGTATATATCGAGGTGATAGAGAAAATTGCAGCTATGGGGAAACAGGCAATTGTATTGATACCTGAGATTGCACTTACTTATCAGACAGTCAAACGGTTCAGAAAACGATTTGGAGATAAAGTGACGATTATGAATTCCAGGCTGAGCAAGGGAGAACGGTATGACCAGTTTGAAAGGGCAAAAAATGGGGAAGTATCAGTGATGATAGGACCGCGTTCAGCACTGTTTGCACCGTTTCCTAATCTTGGAATCATTGTGATAGACGAAGAGCATGAGGCAGCTTATAAAAGTGAATATCCACCGAAATATCATGCCAGGGAAGTAGCTATTGAAAGAGCACGGATGGCAGGAGCATCCGTACTGTTGGGTTCTGCGACTCCGTCTGTGGAGTCATTCCACCATGCCATGCAGGGAGAATACCAGCTGTTAGAGTTAGAGGGCAGGGCGAACAAGAAGGCAGAGCTTGCAAGAGTGTCGGTGGTGGATCTGAGAGAAGAATTAAAATTAGGGAACCGCAGTATTTTCAGCCATCATTTAAAGGGACTGATGGCTGAGACCCTTCAAAAAAAACAGCAGATCATGCTGTTTATCAACAGAAGGGGATTTGCAGGGTTTATCTCCTGCAGAAGCTGTGGTTATGTGTTCAAGTGTCCACATTGTGATGTATCCTTGACGGAACATTTTCCGGGTACGGTAAGGGAAAAACTTGTATGTCATTACTGTGGCTATGAGAGAAAAAAGCCTGGTGAATGTCCGGAATGCGGGTCGAAATATATTGCAGGCTTTGGAATTGGAACCCAGAAGGTCGAAGAGCAGGTGAAGATTCAGTTTCCGGAGGCGAAGGTATTGCGCATGGATATGGATACCACAAAAAATAAAAACGCCCATGAAAAAATATTGGAACAGTTTGCAAATAGAGAAGCGGATGTTTTAGTGGGAACACAGATGATCGTAAAAGGACATGATTTTTCAAATGTTACGCTGGTGGGAGTGATTGCAGCAGACCTGACGTTGTTTGACAATGATTATAAGTCTGCGGAACGGACTTTTGATCTGCTGACGCAGGCAGCAGGCAGGGCAGGAAGGGGCAGCCTTAAGGGAGAAGTTGTCATTCAGACCTATGCACCGGAACATTATTGTATTGAAGCGGCGGCAAAACAGGATTATCTGGCATTTTATGAAGAGGAAAAGGCATACAGGAGTCTTTTGTCTTATCCACCGTTTTGTCATGTGCTGGCAGTCTTTATGGAAGGAAAATATTACCGGGAAGTAGTAACGCTTTCGGAACAGATTAAGAAGAATTTGGAGATATGGGGAGAAAAAGACAAGGTGCGTGTGATTGGTCCCTGTGATGCGACCATTGCCAGGATAAATGACAGATACCGGAGGGTCATATATTTAAAACATACAGATTATGATAGTCTGGTAAATGTCAAGAATAAAGCAGAGGTCTATCTGGAAAACAGCCAGCTTACCAGGGAGTGTTTTGTATCCTTTGATTTTGATCCGGTTCATTCCTATTAGATGGCAGAATTGTTGTTTTTTCATATAGGAAAAAGGAATATTTTATGTTACAATGGAAAAGATAGTGTGATGAAAGAATGGATAAACGGAAAAGGAGAATACAGAAAATGGCATTGAGAAAAATCCGGTGTGACGGAGACGAGATATTAAGAAAAAAGTGTAAAGAAGTAAAAGAGATGAAAGAACGTATCAAAATTTTAATTGATGATATGTTTGAAACTATGTATGCTGCAAATGGTGTAGGGCTGGCGGCCCCTCAGGTGGGCATTCTAAAGCGTATTGTGGTGATTGATGTAGATTACGAAAATCCATATGTGCTGATCAATCCGGTTATTGTGGAACGTGACGGGGAGCAGACCGGAGATGAAGGATGCTTAAGTCTTCCAGGTAAAGTTGGTACAGTGACAAGACCCAATCATGTGATCTGTAAATGTCTGAATGAGAATATGGAGGAAGTTGAGATTGAGGGAGAAGGACTTCTTGCAAGGGCAATCTGTCATGAATTGGATCATTTAGAGGGTGTGCTGTATAAAGATCTGGCAGAGGGACCGATCAGGGACGTGGAATATGCAGAACCGGAAGAAGATTAGAAGGAAGGATCTGTTACAGGATTAGGTTGGTGAAAGAATGAAAGTAGTTTTTATGGGAACACCGGATTTTGCGGTAAATACTTTGGAAGCAATCGTTAAAGCAGGACATGAGGTACTCCTTGTGGTGACTCAGCCGGATAAGGCAAAAGGAAGAAGCAAGAAGCTGATTTATCCACCGGTTAAAGAAAAAGCACTGGAGTATGGTCTTCCTGTTGCTCAGCCCGAAAAGGTGAGGGAAGACAGCTTTATGGAAGAACTAGAACAGATAGGACCGGATGTGATCGTGGTAGTAGCGTTTGGTCAGATTTTACCGGAAAGAATACTGAAGATGCCCAAGTATGGCTGTATCAATGTGCATGCATCTCTTCTTCCGGCTTACAGGGGGGCGGCACCTATTCAGTGGGCAGTGATTGATGGCTTAAAGGAAACAGGCGTTACTACCATGTATATGGAAAAAGGGCTGGATACGGGAGATATTATCTGCCAGAGCAGGCTGGCTCTTGATAAAGAGGAAACGGGAGGCTCATTGTTTGAACGCTTGGCAGGAGAGGGGGCTTCTTTGCTGCTTACGACTCTGGAACAGTTAGAGCAGGGGACGGCAGCCCGGACCAAACAGGATGACAGCAGGTCCAGTTATGCCAAAATGCTGAAAAAAGAGATGGGAGAATTGAACTTTTCCAAAGATGCAGTAGTGTTGGAGCGTTTGATCAGGGGACTTAATCCATGGCCAAGTGCTTTTACCGGATTACAGGGCAAAATATTGAAAATATATCAGGCAGAAGTAGTGGATGAGGAAAAGGCAAAGGAACTGATTATCCGGAACTGCAATGAAGAAACGGGCAATCTGGAAGAGGCAGGGCGGATTCTTGCAGTAGATAAAAAAAGCTTTACGGTACGATGCAAGGAAGGTGCACTTCGAATTTTAAATCTTCAGTTGGAGTGCAAAAAGCGAATGGATACCTCTGCATTTTTACTGGGAAATGATGTTTTGCCAGGCATGAAGCTTGGTATTTCAAAAGAGTAAACACAAAGGATTCAGGCACAGGAACAGAAAGCAGCAGGAATTTAGATATGGCGGAAAAAGAGAATACAAGGCTTTTAGCATTGGAAATTTTGCTGGAGGCAGAAAAAAAGAATATATTTGTAAAGGATGCTCTTCATAAGCAGTTGTTTCAGAAACAATTTTTGAGTAAGCAGGACAGGGCGTTTGTCACCCGTCTGGTGGAGGGTGTTACGGAGTATCAGGTACGGCTTGATTATGTTATTGATTCTTACAGTACAAAAAAGATTGATAAATGCAAGCCGTTGATTCGCTGTGTTCTTAGGATGGGAGTCTACCAGATGCTTTATATGGACAGCGTGCCGGATGAGGCCGCCTGTAATGAGTGTGTCAGGCTGGCGAAGAAAAAGGGATTTCATAATCTTGCAGGTTTTGTGAACGGGGTATTGCGAAATGTGGAAAGACATGTGCAGGATATCCGGTTTCCGGAGGAACAGGAAGACCTTGCAGGATATCTTTCCATTACATATTCCATGCCGTTATGGATTGTAAAAAAGATGCTTGTATGGCATGGAGAGGAAAAGACAAGGAAAATGCTAAAGGCTTCATTGGAGGTAACGGATCTGACAGTCCGTGTGAATGAGGAAAAGATATCCGTTAAAGAACTTATGGATAAACTGACCGCACACGGAATAGAGGTAAAGGAAGGATATTATGTAAAAGATGCCCTTCATTTAAATAAAATTAATTATGTTAACCGGATACCGGGATTCAAACAGGGAGAATTTTTTGTACAGGACGAAAGTTCCATGCTGCTGTATCTTGCTGGAGGAGCTATACATGAGCTAGAGAAAACGGATAAGCAGGAACTGAAGATTTTGGACTTATGTGCAGCTCCGGGCGGGAAATGTACGCATTTTGCACAGAAAATGGGCGGTAGTGCTCTTGTAGAGGCAAGGGATGTTTCGGAAAAAAAGGTTTCCCTGATAGAAGAAAACAGAAAACGACTAGGGCTTGACCATATGAAAACAGTCATATGGGATGCGTTAGTATCGGATACGACCAGAAAGGACTGGGCAGATATTGTGATTGCAGATTTACCGTGTTCGGGATTTGGCATCATTTCCAAGAAAAATGATATCAAGTATCATATAAAAGAAACCCAGTTAACGGAGCTTGCAAATCTGCAAAGAACGATTTTAACTAATGCTGCTTCTTATGTAAAGCCGGGTGGAGTGTTACTTTACAGTACCTGTACCGTTAATCCGGAAGAAAACACGGAAAATGCCAGATGGTTTTTAGACCATTTTCCTTTTGAAAAAGAGCAGATGGTTCAGCTGATGCCGGAGGCATTGAAGGAATTTGTTGTGGATGGCTATATGATGCAGCTTCTTCCGGGAGAAGTTGCATGTGATGGTTTTTTTATTGCAAAGTTCCGGAAAAAGAAAGAGATATGAGGAAACAGGGAATCAATCAGGATATAATAAAGGATTTAGAAAATGGATTTAAAATCAATGACATTGTCAGAATTAACAGACTATGTAACACAAAAAGGATATCCCCGGTTCCGGGCAAAGCAAATTTATGAGTGGTGCCATGTAAAGCTGGTCAGGGATGTGGAAGAAATGAAAAACATTCCAAGAGATATAAGGGAATGGATAAAAAATGATTTTGTATCCTTAGAGGTTGTGGAACGTCTGGAATCCAAGGCTGACGGAACAAATAAATTTGTTTTCCGCCTTTTTGATGGGAATGTGATAGAGAGTGTATTTATGCCTTATAAGCATGGCAATTCGGTCTGTATTTCATCCCAGGCAGGATGCAGAATGGGCTGCCTTTTTTGTGCATCTGCTTTGACAGGTCTGGAAAGAAACCTTACCCCTTCCGAGATGCTTGACCAGATCTATGCGATTTCCCGGATTACCGGAGAAAGAGTTTCTAATGTAGTGGTAATGGGGACGGGAGAACCACTTGATAATTATGATAACCTATGCCGCTTTTTGACACTGCTTACTGATGAAAACGGTCTGCACATAAGCCAGAGAAATGTTACAGTGTCAAGCTGTGGTCTGGTTCCTGAAATTTACAGACTGGCGGATGAGGGCTTTGCAATTACATTTGCATTGTCCCTGCACGCATCAAATGATGAAAAAAGAAGGGCACTGATGCCGGTTGCCAATCGATATCATATTGCAGAAGTATTAGATGCATGTCGGTACTATTTTGACAAAACAGGAAGAAGGATTACTTTTGAATATTCTCTTGTGGCAGGAAAAAATGATGGAGTGGAAGATGCAGAGGAATTATCTGCTTTGCTAAAGGGGTTTCCGTGCCATGTGAATCTGATTCCAGTGAATCCGATAAAAGAGAGAGCTTTTAAACGTGCAGATCAGAATTCTGTCCAAAGATTTAAAGGTATGCTTGAAAAAAATGCAATGAATGTTACGATTCGAAGAGGTATGGGTAAAGATATTGACGCTGCCTGCGGACAGCTTCGGAAAGCTTATATGGAATCTTCAAAAAATCAGTATAGTTAAGGGTCTTTGACTATTTTGAAAGATTGACAATAAAATGTTTGAAATTAGAAGAAAATAAAAAAAGAATGAATTATATCGTAAAAAATAGGATACAGCAAGATAGCTGTATCCTAGAATATTTTTGAGGTAAATTTATGTCAAATAGTGTTTACTTATTGTGTGAGACCGTATCAAGATGTAATTATATAGTAATCCAGAATCCGCTTATAAGTGTATTTCCTGATGGTGCTGTTATAACTCCATTCAAATATACATTCAATATAATAGTTCCGTTTGTATTGATATAACACCAAGATTTTTTATGAATGTCAGCTCCTGCAACCAATGCACTGTTCAATGTAGTTTGTTTATTTGGCGCTAAACTGGTTGGAATTGTAATAATTGTTGCATTACCTGATGAGGGTTTTTCTATGCACATAAACGTTATAAAAACTACTTTACCAATCCTATATGCTTGATAATTTATTGAGGTTCCCCAATTTATTTTATCTGTAATATCTTCATAATTTGCGTTTAGTGCAGTCAATGCTCCCCTGACTGTACCATTTCCTATGTTTGATATATCTGAAGTACCTAATATTTTGTAAAGATAGCGAATGTTTTTAAACATTTGTGATACTCTGTTAAATAATGTGGCATGAGTTAATCCACTTGTTAATGCTGTCACGCTTGTCCATGCTGTTGCATTCCCATCTGCTACGTCCGCAGATGTATATGTAACAGTGTTTGATTTCGAATCGCCATTAGTTGCTAACGCTCCGATGTTGGCAGATGTTAAATTCACGTTACCTTTTCTGTATGTTGTTTCTGCATTTCCTTTTACACCTGTAACAGAGCTTGAGGAAAGATTTGCAAGTATATTTTTTTCCTCAGTCGTATAATCATTTGTAGACAATCCTTTACCGGAAACTTTATCTACTTTATTGCTAACGGTATTCCAGAGGCTTCTTTCCGTAGATGTGATATGCTTGATATTATCATTTATATGAGAATAAGCAGCATTCCAGTTATCCAATAAAGTCTGTGTAATTTTATCTATAACAGATTTGTTGGAATGGGAATGTTTTTTGCTGTTCGCATCATCATAATTGGCATGGTCTTCCTTGCTTAATAGCCCATCTACAGAGTTTGTGGCTTTGGGGATAGCATTTGCAGAAATAGGAATCCATTCTGTACCATTATAGCGGTATGTATAGTCGGTATCCTTTACGTTGACAGTCCATCCGTCTTGAGGATTTTGATGTACACTGGAAATATCATCAAAAGTATCAACAGATTCCTTCCAGTCAATATTAGTTTCCAAAGCAGAGAATTTATTGTCAATTTCATTCCTTGTATATACAGGCGGCTTATTTTTAATATAGGCGTCCGAATCGGAATCTGATATATTCCAATCTGATTGTACATTGACTTGTGCATTATCCTGAATTCTGTCTAATTTATTTTTTTCTTCGGTTGTATAATTGGCAGTTGTGTTATCTAATATATCTTTGTTAGAATGCACATGCCTTTTATCGCGGGCATCATCCCAATTTTCTCTTTCTTCAGAAGTAATGTGACGGATACTATCATTTATATGGGATATTAAATCAGAGACAGCTTTTGATAACTTTCCAAAAGTATCAGATAGTGTTTCCCCAACTGCAAGTTTTGATAAAGTTTCCCGTTCTTCATACATTATTGTATGAGGGTCATCATTGTCAGATATATGGTTTTCCAGATTTTTATTAACTGTTTCTGTTTCTAAAATTAGCTGATTTAAAAGAGAATAATTGTCTTTTTCGAATTTATCACTATCTAACGGATTTTTTTGAACTGATAAAGTAAAAGGGATAGTAGATAATATAGACTTTTCATCTTTCTCATATAATATAAGCTTTAAGTGAGAAATACCATGATAGTATAATAAATCTGCATCTAACTCTATAGTGATAGAATTATCTTTAATGATACAAGGTTTGATAATCGGTGATTTATTTGCCCTAGAACCTTCTAATTTGACAATAGCGTTATCAGGGACAGTATACGGCTCTCCTTGATTAAATAAAATAAACTCAACAAAACGGGAGTTCTTATCGCCTTGCTGAGCCTTGATCACTTCATAGAAGGTGGGAGAGTATACATCAACTTCTATTTGTTTTATAATGTTGTCCAATAGTTTGTTTCCTCCTTATAAATAAGTGCTTATATGTAGAAGCGTATCATAAAAACTAATAGTACACTTTCTTAAATTTTTAATGATTTTGGAAGTTATATTTATTTGTTATTTATATCATTTTTTTATTGATTATTTTGAATACTGTAATTAAAAATATATTTGTTGATTGTTTACTTATAGAAGTATGTTATCCTGCTATCATTGCTGTGTAGTTATAAAAGTAGAAAAAATTTTTGGTAAATGTGTATGGCAGAAAACGATTGGTGGTTAATTTAAGTGTGATGTTAAATACTTAAATTAGAAACAGATTTCTTTAATAAATCTATTTCTTTTTTCTGATCCTGTATCAATTTTAACATTGCAGGTATCATATATGTATCATTCCATCCATCTACCAGAATTTCTCCGTTTTCATCATAATGGTAATCAGCAGCGATAGGATATTTTTCGTAAATGTCCTCAGCTATAAATCCGATTAAATCTTTACGATAACGAATATCCTCTTTATTGGTGAAATGTTCTTTTTTATATTTAAATTGGACTATGTCAATATTGTATAATTTGTCAGGATTTAATTCATCTGATAAAGTAACCGTTATATCATCTTTAAATCTTTTTGAGGAGGTTGTGGAGGTCTTTGAAATAATACCTTCGGTTGAAATGTAGCAGTTTGTCTTAGCAGTTGTGGTTGCGTTTGCAGCATATGAACTTCTTAATACATTTCCAAAAAAATTATGACTTGTATGAATATCACCAGTGGCTTTATTAATATAAAGAGGTCTTAATGAATTAAAAGCAGTTTCACTTCCAAATAAAATATAAAAATATGATCCGTCATCTCTGAATATTGTGGAATTATTACCATTATTCGCACTTATTATCAATTGACCGGAATATGGATTAAGAGAGGTGTGAGATAATAAGGCTCCTCTTGTAACAATGGAAGAATCACAATAAAAATGCTTATTATTATATACACGTACATATGTATTATCTGCCATATATATCCCGCCGCCATATGTATCGTTAAACCATCCGGAAGTACCGGTACTTCTAAACCAATTTCCGGTATAAAAGGTATTTGCCTTAAAAGTACCCGTTGCTTCTAATACACCACTAGAAGTTTCTATAATTCTACTGGTGCGATCATCCGTACTATTGTTGAAATGGAAATCTATATATGGAGTTGCATGATATAGTTCTAATCCACCATTAATGTTTATTCCTCCGGTAAGTGTGCCGCCACTTAATTTTAGATATGTACTATCATGATTATGACTGGTATTTGCTTTATTAGCCAGTGCACTGTTAATAACTTTGTTTTGCACTGGGTTAGAGGAAGTAGAACTTAAACTGCTGTCAACAGTTATACTTGTTTTTGGAACAGTAATGGTTTTTGTATTCACTTTTGTAACATGTCCATTGGAGTCCCTGGTTATACTATCAATAGCGGTAAAAGTACCTCCTGCACTTGGAGAAGCAGTAGAAGTGCTATCGGTAGATTTTGTGATAGATGGATGAGATGAAGCTATAGAAATCTTATCGTTTGCTGCATCTGGTGTAATAGTTACATTTGAACCGGCTGCCAATGTAAGAGTATCTGTTTTGGAATCGGCTGCAATGGTGGTGGAACCGACAAGAACATTGCTGAATGCATTCTGATTTGCTTCGGCATTGCTGGGTGCATGAGCGGAGTCTGCATGTGCTTTTGCAGCATTCCAGTTATCCAATAAAGTCTGTGTAATTTTATCTATAACAGATTTGTTGGAATGGGAATGTTTTTTGTTGTTCGCATCATCATAACTGGCATGGTCTTCCTTGCTTAATAACCCATCTACAGAGTTTGTGGCTTTGGGGATAGCATTTGCAGAAATAGGAATCCATTCTGTACCATTATAGCGGTATGTATAGTCGGTATCCTTTACGTTGACAGTCCATCCGTCCTGGGGATTTGGATGGACGCTGGCAATATTGTCAAAGGTATCAACAGATTCCTTCCAGTCAATATTAGTTTCCAAAGCAGAGAATTTATTGTCTATTTCATTTTTTGTATATACAGATGGTTTATTTCTAATATAGGCATCCAAATTGGAATCTAATATATTCCAATCTGACTGTACATTGACTTGTGCGCCATCCTGAATTCTGTCTAATTTATTCTTTTCTTCAGCTGTATAGCTGGCGGTTGTGTTATCTAATATATCTTTGTTAGAATGAACGTGTCTTTTGTTATAAGCATCCTCCCAATTATCTCTTTCTGTGGAAGTGATATGACGAATATTATCATTTATATGGGCTATTAAATCAGATATAGCTTTTGATAACTTTCCGAATGTATCAGAAAGCTTTTCCCCAACTGTAAGTTTTGATAAAGTATCTGCTTCTTCATACATTATAGTATGAGGATCGTCATTGTCTGATATATGTTTTTCCAGATTTTTATTAACTGTTTCTGTTTGCAGGATTAACTGGTTTAAGAGAGAATAGTTGTCTTTTTCAAACTTATCACTGTTTAATGGATTTTTTTGTACTGACAGTGTAAATGGTATCGTAGACAATACAGTTGTTTCATCGAGTTCGTATATGACAATCTTTAAATGGGAGATTCCTGCATAATATAATAAGTCCTTATCTAATTCCACAGAAATTACATTGTCCTCAATAGTACAAGGTTTGATAATCGGTGATTTATTTGCCCTAGAACCTTCTAATTTTACAATAACGTTATCTGGGACAGTATAGGGGTCTCCTTGATTAAATAAAATAAACTCAACAAAACGGGAGTTCTTATCGCCTTGCTGAGCCTTGATCACTTCATAGAAGGTGGGAGAGTATACATCAACTTCTATTTGTTTTATAATGTTGTTCAATGGTTTGTTTCCTCCTTTTAAATAGATTGTTTGCTGGATGATTTATGAGATTATGATAATAGAGTGTTTATGATCAGTCTAAACGTAAAAAGCGCCTTCCATAAATGCAAATTGCGTAAATATCTGCTTGGGATTTTTCTTCATTTTCAGATATATAATCATGAACATATAATTCTAATATTCTGATATTTAACATTTAATGCTTGAGTTTCTGCAAACTGTAATAAAAAACGAATATGTCTGCCCCAAGTTCAAATCTGTCCAATATTGTAATGTATCGCCCGGTGGCTGAAAAAACAGAGACATTTTAATAAGCCTTACCGGAATTGGACTTTTGAAAATATATTTGACACTATATTATTCTACTTTTATTCATATATATTTTACTTTTTAGCTAACTATTTTACAATTCAAGTTCTGGAATTTCATAAGAATTTAGGTTAAACAATATAATTCTTAAATCATATCAATAAATTACTGCTATGTAAAAAAGAGATTATACACTAGCAGATATTATAGTTTAATCAATCTACCAGTATAT
>JAIDOW010000072.1 GCA_029063085.1 Lachnospiraceae bacterium | reverse complement strand
ATTATATAGGATTAAGCTGCTTACAAATAATGGAGGGATTTATATGAAGATAGAAGTAGAGACAGGCAATGGTGACGTCATCATTGAAAGTGAAGTTATCGCACAATATGCAGGACTTTCTGCAATTGAATGTTTTGGTATTGTCGGAATGGCGACTGTGAATATGAAGGATGGATTTGTAAAACTCCTTCGGGGAGACAGTGTTTCCAAAGGTGTTAATGTCCGGGTTGCTGAGGACAATGCGATTGCAATTGATTTTCATATTATAGTGGCCTATGGGGTCAGTATATCCACAGTGGCAGAGAACCTGATGTCAACGGTTCGTTACAAAGTGGAGGAATTTACCGGTATGCAGGTTGAAAATATTAATGTGTTTGTAGAAGGCGTACGGGTAATTGATTAGGAGGGTATATGAGTCAGAATATGAGTGTCAATGCAAAAAGTCTTCAATATGGATTTTTAGCAGGTGCAAAAAGGATTGAAGAAAAGAAAGATTATATTAATGAGTTAAATGTATTTCCGGTGCCGGATGGAGATACCGGAACCAATATGACTCTTACCATTACTGCTGCGGCAAAGGAAGTTGCGGCTATTAGTGAGCCAACTTTTGCAAATGTGACAAAGGCAATGTCTACCGGTTCCCTGCGTGGGGCAAGAGGTAATTCAGGTGTTATCTTATCCCAGCTGATTCGTGGTTTTTGTAAGGAATTAGAAGGAAAAGAAGAGGTTGTTATAGAGGATGTTGCGAAGGCATTTAACCGTGCAGTTGCAACTGCCTACAAAGCAGTTATGAAACCGAAGGAAGGTACGATCTTAACTGTTGCAAAAGGTCTTTCTGATAAGGCATCAGAGCTTAGCAAAACCAAAAAGGGTCTTTTGGAATTTGCAACAGAGGTATTGGAATATGGCAGGGAAGTGCTGAATCAGACGCCGGAGATGCTTCCTGTATTAAAGGAAGCAGGTGTAGTGGATTCCGGTGGAGAAGGTCTTATGACGATTCTGGAAGGGGCTTTTGATGCACTTACAGGCAAAGTGTCTTATGATTTTTCAAATGGATTTGATGCAGGTTCTGTTGAGGGAAAGACGGCACCGGATGCATCTGGTCTTAAAATGACCAATTCTGCCGGTATTGACCGTAAAGAGATTGATACATCCCATATTAAGTATGGCTATTGTACGGAATTTATTATTATGCTGGAAAAAGAGTATAATAAGAAGATTGAACAGGAATTCAAAGCTTATCTGGAGTCTATTGGAGATTCTTTAGTTGTTGTTTCTGATGATGAGATTGTAAAAGTACATGTGCATACCAATCATCCGGGGCTTGCATTTGAAAGAGGTCTTACCTATGGCTCATTAACCAGTATGAAGGTTGATAATATGAGGGAAGAACATAGGGAAAAGGTGATCATGGAAGCTGAAAAAATGGCATCCTTACAGGCGGCAGAGAAGGAAGCTCCCCAAAATCAGGAAAAAGAGGAGATCATGTCGGATCGACGCAAGGAATATGGCTTTATATCCGTTTCTGTAGGAGAGGGAATGAATGATATTTTCAAAGATCTGGGAGTGGATTACCTGATAGAGGGTGGACAGACGATGAATCCAAGTACAGAGGATATGCTGAATGCCATTGATAAGGTAAATGCCAATACAATTTATATTCTTCCTAATAATAAGAACATTATCCTGGCTGCAAATCAGGCACAGTCTCTGACAGAGGATAAGGAAATCATTGTAATTCCGTCTAAAACAGCACCACAAGGTGTAGCGGCTCTGATCAGTTTCGATCCATCTAAGAGTGGTGAAGAGAATTTAAGTACGATGACAGAGGAAATGGGAAATGTCAAGACAGGTCAGGTTACTTATGCAGTAAGGGATACCAGCATTGATGGAAAATCTATTAATGCCGGTGATATTATGGGTATAGATGATGAGGGAATCAAGGCAGTGTCTACTGATTTATTGACTTCCACGAAGGAATTGTTATCACAGATGGTGGATGAGGATTCTGAATTGATCAGCATATATTATGGTGCGGATGTAAAAGAGGAAGATGCAAAAGAATTTGCAGATTATGTAGAAGATACCTATCCGGATTGTGATGTGGAATTTAACTATGGCGGGCAGCCGATTTATTATTATATTATATCTGTAGAGTAGCAGGATTCAATATCAGGGGCTGCCGCACTAAGTAAAAAAGTGGAATCTTAGTGCGGCAGTTCTTTGCGTTGGCGGAGAGGAAATGATATGCATATAAAAGAACCTATTGACAGTCTGAAGGGGATTGGTCCCAAAACAGCACTCTTATTTGGAAAATTAAAAGTATATACTATTGAGGATTTATTAAAGCTTTATCCCCGTAATTACTTAAGCTATGAAGAACCGGTTGATGTGCAGGAGGCAGAAATCGGAAAAAGGGTTACGATTAAAGCATCTATTCAGTCCTATGTAGATATTAAAAAGGTACGGAGCCTTACGTTGGTTACCTGTACGGTAAAAGACGGAACAGGAAGCGTAAAGCTTGTCTGGTATAATTCCCCGTTTTTAAAACAGGTATTTCATATCGGACAAACCTTTATATTTGTAGGAACAATTGTTATACGGAACCACCAGCTTGTAATGGAGCATCCGGAATACTATACCGCAAAGCAATATGAAACATTAATATCTTCTTTGCAGCCGATTTATCCTTTGACAGAAGGCTTAAGTAACAAAATAGTGACAAAGGCAGTAAATAGTGCATTGCCTTTGGCGGGAGAAATAGAGGAACGGATACCGAAGGAGATTATAGAAAAGTTTTCTCTGATGCCGTTTGAAGAGGCTCTGACAGGTACACATTTTCCGGAGAGTATGGAACAGCTTACGAAATGCAGGAGCCGTCTTGTGTTCGAAGAGTTTTTCTGGTTTTTGATACATATGAGGATGGTACGGGAAAAAACTGTCAAAGCCAGAAACCAGTTTCCTTTTACAAATTGGACAGAAACAGAGAAGTTTATAGAAAGTCTGCCATTTATGCTGACTAAGGGTCAGAAAAAGGCATTGGAGGAGATGAGGGCTGATTTATCGGGAAGTACTGTAATGAACCGGCTGGTTCAGGGAGATGTGGGATCAGGTAAGACTGTAGTTGCGGAAGCTGCATTGCTTGCAGCAGTGAAAAACGGGTATCAGGCAGCCTTTATGGCACCGACAGAGGTGCTGGCAATGCAGCATTTTGAGGGAGTCAGTAAGGATATGGCAGCGTTTGGTGTAAAAACGGCTTTGCTTTGCGGTTCTACCAGATTATCAGAGAAAAGAAAGATTTATGAAGCCTTGGAAAAGGGAGAAATCGATATTCTGATCGGAACCCATGCACTCATTCAGGAGAAGGTAATCTACCGGAATCTTGCACTGGTTATAACAGATGAACAGCACCGTTTCGGGGTAAGGCAGAGAATGGCGCTTTCAAGGAAAGGTGAGGAACCTCATGTTCTGGTCATGAGTGCTACGCCGATTCCCAGAACGCTGGCGATTATCATGTATGGAGATCTGGATATTTCTGTAATAAAAGATATGCCAGCATCCAGAAAACCGATTAAAAATTGTGTTGTGGGACCTAAATACCGTCCTACAGCTTATAAGTTTATGCTGGAGCAGATAAAAGAAGGGCATCAGATTTATATTATCTGTCCTATGGTGGAAGCAAGTGAGAATGTAGAGGCAGAGAATGTAGCAGAATATCGGGAGAGCCTGCTGGATATATTTCCAGGAGAGGTTACAATTTCCTGTCTGCATGGTAAGATGACGCCGGATGAGAAAAATGGGATTATGAGTGAGTTCGGAGCCGGAAAGATAGATATTTTAGTATCTACGACGGTCATAGAGGTAGGAATCAATAATCCCAATGCCACTGTAATGATGATTGAAAATGCAGAGAAATTCGGACTGGCACAGCTGCATCAGTTACGGGGGCGTGTGGGAAGAGGCGATTCCCAGTCCTATTGTATCATGATCTGCTCTTCGGAAAAAAAAGAGGCAGCAGAGCGTCTTAATATATTAAATACATCAAATGACGGTTTTTATATTGCCAATGAAGACTTAAAACTTAGAGGTCCCGGGGATTTTTTTGGTGTCAGACAAAGCGGAGATATCCTTTTTCATTTAGGGGATATTTACAATCATGCAGATATCTTAAAACAGGCGAATGATGCAGTGGCATATCTGGAAAAGGAGAAGTATCCGTTGGAGAAGCTGGTTGAAGATGACAGCATTTATAATATCCAGTTATAGGGATATAACTGGAAAAGTCCTCATCACACGGACTGTTTTTGCCGAAACAAAAATATGTCCTGGTGATGAGAACTTTTCGGATTTCTAGTGTACTTTTACGAAGTAGGGAAAGATTACTTTCCACTCATTTCGCGTTCCTGGGCCTCAATCATTTTCTTAACCATATAGCCGCCTACAGAACCATTCTGGTATGAAGTAAGGTCTCCGTTGTAACCGTCTTTTAACGGCACACCAATTTCGTTTGCTACTTCATATTTGAATTTGTCTAAAGCACCTCTTGCTTCTTTTTTTGTCTTACTACTCATGATATTCGCCTCCTTTTTCTTTTCGTGTCTATATAAAACAGCATTTTTATGCTGTATGAATAGTATTGGAAGATAAGAAAAAAATAAACTAGAAAGTCTTTTCAAGAATTGAAAAAAATAGAAATTTTATGTATACTTATATCAGATATATAAATTTGTAAAAATAGGGGGAAATATGATGAAAAAACGGATATTTCAAATAGTATCCATTCTGTTAACGGCTGAAATGCTGTTAATGCCATTGACCGGATGCGGCAAAAAAGAACATCCGGGTAATGAAGAAAAGAATACTGTCGCAGCAGAATCCCAAGAAAGTACGGAAGAAACAGCAGCAGATGAAAAAGAGACGGAAGAAGGATTTTCTGTTTATTTATCAGGAAACAACAGCTGGGAAAATAATGGTATGGTCTGTTCGCAATTTGACGGAACGATTAAGAATACGACGAAAGAATCAGGAAAAGACTGGAAGATATCAGTTACTGTGCCGGAAGGTGCAGTTTTGGAAAACAGCTGGAATGGTACATACTCGATTAACGGGAATACATTAGAGATTACCCCGGTTGATTATAATATGGAGATTAGTGCCGGACAGGAGATTACGTTCGGTTTCATTATGGATACGAAGGAGGCATTTACCCCGGAAGAGGTTTTGCTGTCTATCGGAGGTAAGGAATATGCCATGAGTGAAGCTTCCGGAGATAAGAAAGTGGACAGCAGCAATTCTTCAGAAGACAGCAGCCAGGCACAGGAGAATGTATCGGCTGACAAGGAAACGGTATCCCCAAAAGATATTTCGGGAACACCTTTAGACAATCATGGTGCATTATCAGTGAAGGGTACCGATATCGTGGATGCAAAAGGAGACATATACCAGTTAAAAGGGGTATCCACCCATGGAATCAATTGGTTTCCTGATTATGTGAATAAAGAAGCGTTTTCCTCTTTGTCAGGCTTTGGAGTAAATGCGATTCGTCTTGCAATGTATACGGCGGATTATAACGGATATTGCAGTGGTGGAGCACAGGCAGATTTAGAAAATCTGATTGAGCAGGGAGTGGCAGCATGCAGTGAGCTGGGCATGTATGTTATTATAGACTGGCATATTTTAAATGATAATAATCCTAATCAGAATAAAGAGGCTGCAAAAGTATTTTTTGAAAAAATGTCAAAGAAATATGCAGATTATGATAATGTTCTTTATGAAATCTGTAATGAACCTAATGGAGGAACAACATGGGCAGATGTGAAGGGATACAGTGAAGAAATCATTCCGGTCATTAGAAAAAATGATAAAAATGCCCTGATCATTGTAGGAACCCCGAACTGGTCTCAGGATGTGGATATAGCATCAAAGGATAAACTGGAGGGATATGATAATATCATATATGCAGCACACTTTTATGCATCCACTCATAAAGGAGAGATTAGGGATAAGGTGAAAACGGCAAGGGAAAACGGGCTGCCGGTTATGATCAGTGAGTGCAGTATCTGTGAAGCTTCCGGAAACGGATCTATCAATTATGAAGAAGCACAGAGCTGGATGGATATGATAAATGAATATCATTTAAGCTTTTTTGCATGGAATTTAAGCAACAAAGATGAGCAGTCATCATTGTTAAAACCATCCGTTACCAAAACAAAAGATTTTAAGGAAGAAGATTTTTCAGAAACCGGAGCATGGTTTATGAAACAGTTTGGGAAATAGACAGAAAATTTAGAGAATATTTGAGAATTTTCGCACATATGTCTTATGTAAACTGTTAAATATGGGAAGATGTGACGGAAAGTGTTGACAAATCTAGGTTTTTTAATAAAATAGAGTAGGAGTATTATATGAGGGTAATCGCAGGAAAAGCCAAGAGATTACAATTAAAGACACCGCAGGGGATGGAGACAAGACCCACTACAGACCGTATTAAAGAAACTTTATTTAATATGATCCAGGATGAGATTTATGATGTTTGTTTTCTGGATTTGTTTAGCGGCAGTGGGGGAATCGGAATTGAGGCATTAAGCCGGGGAGCCAGAAGGGCCTGTTTTGTAGAACAGAGCAGGGCAGCTGTAGATGTTATAAAGGAAAACCTTCGTTATACTCATTTGGAGGAACAGGCAGAGGTATTGCACTGTACCGCCGCTGCTGCTCTTAAGATGCTTCAGGGGAAAGATTGCTTTGACATTGTATTTATGGATCCGCCATATGGCAGGGGATTGGAAACAGATATTTTGAAAAATCCTGTTTTTTATCAGATTTTGCAGGACAAGGCATTGATTATTATAGAAGCGGATTTAGATACAAAATTAAGAGAGGTGGAATTATCGGGATTTCGGATTCTGAGAGAAAAGATATATAAGACAAATAAACATATTTTTTTAGAGAAAATCTAATGGAAATGAGGACAAAAGATTGAGCAGGGCAATTTATCCGGGAAGCTTTGATCCGGTGACATTTGGTCATTTAGATATTATTAAGCGCTCGTCTGCAATGTTTGATGAAGTTGTGGTGGGAGTGTTGAATAATAATGCCAAGAATCCGTTGTTTTCTGCAAAAGAGCGGAAAGAGATGTTAGAGGAATCAGTAAAAGAGTTTGGCAATGTAGAGGTAATAAGTTTTGATGGTTTATTAATTGATTTTATGAAACAGAATGATATTTCTGTAATTGTCAGAGGACTTCGGGCAATTACGGATTTTGATTATGAATTACAGATTGCACAGAGTAACAGAAAGGTAAGTAAAGAGACGATTGACACGGTATTTCTGACAACCAGTATTGATTATGCATATTTAAGCTCCAGCATTGTCAGGGAATATGCAAGCTATGGAACGGATGTTTCTGATTTTGTGCCGGAGTTTGTTGTAAAAAGACTGGAAAATCGTTTTCAGCAGTAAAAGCGAATCAAAGGATATTAAGATGGAGGAATAACAATGGGAAGAAAAAGTATTGAAGATGTAATGAATGAAATCGAAGATTTTTTAAACAGCTGTAAAACGGCAGCGTTATCATCTAATAAAGTGGTTGTGCCAAGAGATGAATTTGATGAGCTTTTTGGTGATTTAAAGGTGAAAATTCCGGCAGAGATTGACCGTTGTAAAAAAATCATGAGGAATAAGGAAGCGATTTTAGTGGATGCCAGGAAGACAGCAGATGGTATTATCGCTCAGGCTTCGGAACAGGCCAACCAAATGATTTCGGAAACAGAGATTATGGCACAGGCTAATCAGAGAGCATATGAGACTGTTGAAATGGCAAGAGTTCAGGCCAATGAAATGCTTGCCCAGGCAGCGGCAGAGGCGAATGAACTCCGTTTGGGATCTATGCAGTATACAAATGATATTATGATGGGAATTCGCAATTATGTGGAAGCAACGATGGAAGCAGAGCGTGCAAATTATGAGAATCTGCTTCAGGCACTGCATAATGATTATATGATGGCGAATGCAAATCTGGAGGAGATTCAGAGCCAGATCGTGGATTTTACAGGAGATCCTGACAGCGTGGTCAAGGCTCCACAGATGAAGATGGCAGCAAACGGAAAGTCTGCGGTTCCGGAGCCAAAAGCCAAGGCTAGCGTAGTGCAGAAGGTAAAACAGGCAGTAGGAGTGAAGGAAGAAAAGAAAGAGGAGACAAAACCTCCTGTTAACATTCCTGATTTTATAACAAATGGTGATAAGGTAGTTCCGAATGAGACACCTTTAGAGGCAAATGTATCAGTTAAGAAATCAGCACAGGGTACTCAGGCGGCAACAGAGGTCTCCGCAGCCAGATCAAGTCAGAGACAGCCTTTAAATTCAGTGGATGGCTCAGGTCAGGTTCAGGGTATTCAGCCGGCAGAAACGACAAAAGCGGCTTCCGCAGCCAGTGTTTCACAAACAGCAGCTGCCTTAGCAGTGGAGACAGAAAATGCTACAGGTGAAGGTGTACCGACTGGAACCGGTCAGACAAAAAAGGTTAAGAAAAAAATTGTAAAAAAGAGAAATCCAGTGCTTCATACACCACAGACTGCCCAGGAGACAGTTGCAAAGACTTTAGAGGCAGCAGCAGCAGCTAAGGTGGATAAGACAGTTTATAAAGCAAATGGTGAACAGGCAAGAGAGGTTCCTCCTATGGAGGGTCGTATCACAAGAGGACCGAGAGTAGGCCGGGGCATGGTAGAAGGGCATACGCAGGCAGATGATGGTACAGGTTTGGCAAATACGGACGGTGTTCCTGCCAAATCTTTGGGTGTTGTTGATGATTTTTCTATGGAAGAGAAATTTTAAAGGGCTGGTGTTTTGCGTGGTTTTATCAAATATCAATATATCATACACAGGCACAATTTAATATTCGTGATATTAGTTTTAAGTAGATCAGGATAATGAAAAAGGTACCTGCGGATAACAGTATTTTATCCAGCAGGTATTTTTTTATGGAAGCATCCGGATATTCTAAAACACCTTTAACCTGAAATGCACTGCAAAGTCCGCCAAAGGCTGACAGGGCACAGAGAAAAGACAGTTTGATTTCAGGAGAAAAATAAATGGTATCTAACAATTTCAATCCTGTGGTAATTTCTAAAAAGGAGAGCGGAAGTTTTAGAAACGGATGTCTACAAAAGGGCAGGAGAATTACTAGTATGATTGAAAAAATGATAACGTACATACCGATCATGACCATAATCTGTGTTGCGTGTAAAAAGGTATCTACAATACAAAATTTTCCTGACGGAGAAAGATTATGATTGGCCGCATATGTTTCCTGCTTTGAAGTACAAAACGGATAATAGATAAGGACAGGAAGATAAATTGCTGCGAGGAAAACTGGCAGCGGAATTTTCCCCTGTAAAATATGAAGGTGGATATATCCGATAAGAAACATCGGGCTTGCCTGACTGGAAAGGGCGAGCAGGCGGTTTGCTTTTTCCTGTGTCAGATATTGATTTTTGACGAAATCATTTAAAATTTTACCGCCGAGAGGATATCCGCACAGATTCCCAAGAAATACAGCCATGATTTCATAGATTCTGGATGGAAAATATTTTTGGAAGAACTGGGCGGCAGATTGATAGGCATTGGTTTCTGCTAAGGCATTGGTCACAAGAATAAAAGGAAGCAGAGAAGGGATCAGGGTCTGATACCATAAAAGAAGTCCGCTTCTGGTACCAAGGATAGTTTCATTATGGAAGAACAGCAGCAGAAACAGTAATGTAATAATGGTAATAAATTTCTTCATGGCATCCATCCAAATGGCTTTATTTTATTTTATGTTATAAATCTTCTATTATGACTGACTGTTCATATTCAGAAGGTGTTCCGATTCCGTATTTGTTGAAAAATGCCTGTTTATATAATGTACTGATAAGGATATCTTTTTCGAAACGGGAACAGGCATCCCCAGACAATATTTTTTTTGAGTCAGTGACTTTGTTGATAACAGGAATGGTGCAGGTGTTTTTCATTTCTTTTAAAACAGGAGAAGAGGAAGCGGTAAAGCCTAAGAGTCTTAAATAGGTAATATAATTTTCCTGCTTTGCCTTTTGGATATCACTGTTTTTCTGGTTTAATAATATGTTTGTCAGGGCACGTTTGATACGGCTTGTAGTATAATTTTTACAAGATAGTTTGTTTAAGAGCACTTCTATATCGCAGGGATATTGTAAACAGGAGCTTAATTGCCTGGCCAGTTCTTTCGGCATTTCAAAATACGTATCCAGCTGATTCCTGTTTTGCCAGAATGCATATTGTAAAAAAGGATAAAAATCAGACAGAAACAGTGGTTTTGCGTATTCGGATGAGGTTAATGCAAGTCCGGCAGATGCAGGAATATAATTATCTATCTGGGATAAAAGGGAAATCTGGAAGGTGGCTCCTTTGACTGCAAAAGAAGGTGCAGAGTCCCAGTGTTGTTTTATTTTATTGCGCAAAGAAGAAGCGGAACATAAGGAATTTTCCAGCGATAAGTCGTGATAGCCGCTTCCTTGCCGCTTAATGATACATGGGGTGATGGGAAGATGGTATTTCAAAATTGCTTTTAAGTATTCGATACCCAGAATATTGTTAGGCTGTTTTAAGATCGTTTCGCAAAAATCGTCCTGTAGACAGGTACAAAGTGCAAGAGAACGTGCCTTTGGAAAAGAAAGACCGGATTTTAGGTGCTGCTTTAAAAGTATCTGGTAATCCTCCGGTTCCGTGACCAGAAAATCTGCGATTTTATACAATGTGTCCAGGTTATCATATTCCGCACCGAAGCAAAGGGTGTCAACAACACCAGTGGCAGCGAGGGCAAGAATGGCAGAAGATGAAAAATGCTCTGCGCTTGCAGTGGAAAAAAGAGGTGGAAGTTCCAATATGATATCTGCACCGGATGAAAGGGCACATTTTGCACGGAGATATTTATTAAAAATAGCAGGTTCTCCCCGCTGTACAAAGTCTCCGCTCATGATGACTACGATTTTTTTATCCGGAAAAAGTTCTTTTGCTTTTTGAATCTGGTACTGATGCCCATTATGAAATGGGTTATATTCTGCTATGATTCCGATATGTTTCATGTTATGCTCCGTTGTCTGTAGATTTTTTTACATTGTGTTTTCAAAAGTATACTATATTTTATCCGAAAAGACATCAAAAAATTTGAATTTATCTTTACAACCGGTTAAAATAATGATACATTAGGTTCATCATTTTACTTTCTGTATTTTCATATCTATTTTTCCCAATATTTTAAAATCGAAAATACATTCGATTTTTGGTTGACAAGTAACAGATAATATATTAATATAAGAAAAACGAACAAATGTTCATGGAGGTTGTTAGAATGGCGAATGAAGAGAAATTAAAGGCATTAGATGCTGCACTTGCAAATATTGAAAAACAGTTTGGTAAGGGAACTGTCATGAAGTTAGGTGATACCGCAGCTAGTATGAATGTAGAAGCGATTCCTACCGGCTCATTAAGCCTTGATCTGGCATTGGGAATCGGTGGTGTACCTAAGGGAAGAATCATTGAGGTTTACGGACCAGAGTCCAGTGGTAAGACGACAGTGGCACTGCATATAGTAGCAGAAGTGCAAAAAAGTGGTGGTATAGCGGGATTTATTGATGCTGAGCATGCACTGGATCCGGTTTATGCAGGGAATATCGGTGTGGATATCAATAATCTGTATATTTCACAGCCGGATAATGGGGAACAGGCATTGGAGATTACCGAGACAATGGTGCGTTCCGGTGCAGTGGATGTAATTATTGTCGATTCTGTTGCTGCTTTAGTTCCTAAGGCAGAGATTGATGGGGAAATGGGGGATTCCCATGTGGGATTACAGGCAAGATTAATGTCACAGGCATTGCGTAAGCTGACAGCAGTGATCAGTAAGTCTAACTGTGTAGTTATTTTTATTAATCAGCTTCGTGAGAAAGTCGGGGTTATGTTTGGCAATCCGGAGACAACAACAGGAGGAAGAGCTTTGAAATTCTATTCGTCTGTTCGTCTGGATGTAAGAAGGATAGAGACACTGAAACAGAGCGGTGAGGTAATCGGTAACCGTACAAGAGTGAAAGTGGTAAAGAATAAGGTGGCACCGCCATTCAAAGAAGCGGAATTTGATATCATGTTTGGTAAAGGAATTTCCAAAGAGGGGGATATCCTGGATCTGGCAGTGAAGGAGAATATTATCAATAAGTCCGGAGCATGGTTTTCCTATAATGGAGAAAAGATTGGTCAGGGCCGCGAGAATTCTAAGATTTTCTTACAGGATAATCCGGATGTTGCCTTGGAAGTGGAGAACAAGGTCCGTGCAAGTGCAGGACTTGCAGAAGGAAATGAAGAAGTGGACAATGTGGCAGATATGGTTCCGGGAGAGAAATAGCTTATGCATATTACCGAAATTAAGGCGGGGAAGAATAAACGTTATCTTGTATACGGTGATGAACAATTTTTGTTTTCGTTATATGGCAAGGAATTAAAGAGATATCATATCAGAGAAGAAGCGGAGATTGAGGATACACTGATTCAGTTTATTTTGCAGGAGGTTGTTTTTAAAAGAGCAAAGGAAAGAGCGTTATTTTTGTTGGAAAGACGACCGTTTTCTACTTGTATGTTGAGGGAAAAACTGAGTCAAAGTGATTATCCGGAACCGGTTATTGAGCAGGTCATCATATTTTTACAAAAATATCATTATCTGGATGATGCAGAATATGTCAGCATGTATGTGAATACATATTCAAGTAAAAAAAGCAGGAAACAGATGGTTTATGATTTGCTCCGAAAAGGCATTTCTAAAGATATAATAGATTTTCATTTTGAAGAGGTTGAATATTCAGAGCGGGAATGCTTTGAAAAGCAGTTTCAAAAATATACAAGGGGCAGAGATTTGGAAGACCGAATGGTAAAACAGAAAATTTTTCGTTATTTTTATGGAAAAGGGTTTCAGATATCTTTGATTGAAGAAGCTTTAAAAAGATAAAAGTAAATAGTTGAAGGGAAGAGTTTTGGATTTTCACAACAGTTTTAATGATTTTTTTCATTATTTTTTTACTTTTACTTGACATAATGCACAAAAAAAGATAGAATTTAACTGTTGCACTTATGTTAAGTGCTTCGATAATTTAATAAGGAGGTGCTCCTGTGCAAGCAAGCTATTTTATTGTTTTTGCTATTATTTTAATCGTAGCTGTGGTTGTGTCATGGATTTTGTCCCTTACATATCGTAAGAATGTAGTGGAAAAAAAGAATTCTGATGCAGAAGACAGAGCGAGAGAGATTATAGATGAAGCTGTAAAGAATGCTGAAGCTAGAAAGAAGGAAATTCTCCTGGAGGCAAAGGAAGAGTCGATTAAGACAAAGAATGATCTTGATAAAGAGATTAAGGATCGTCGTAATGAGATGCAGAGAATGGAAAAGCGTGTGCTTTCCCGGGAAGAGAATCTGGATCGTAAGACTGAAGCTGTTGAGAAAAAAGAATCAAACCTTGCATCTAGGGAACAAGCTTTAGAGAAGCAGAAAGCAAAAGTAGAAGAGCTTGAATCAAAAAGATTACAGGAACTGGAGAGAATCTCTGGATTAACCTCTGAACAAGCAAAAGAATATTTATTAAAGACTGTTGAAGATGAAGTAAGACATGAAACCGCAGTTCTAGTAAAAGAGTTAGAAACTAGAGCAAAAGAAGAAGCAAGTAAAAAGGCAAAGGAATGTGTTGTTACAGCTATTCAGAAATGTGCTGTAGATCATGTTGCAGAGACTACAATTTCTTTGGTTCAATTGCCGAATGATGAAATGAAAGGTAGAATTATTGGACGAGAAGGTCGAAATATCCGTACCTTAGAGACAATGACAGGTGTAGATTTGATTATTGATGATACACCAGAAGCAGTTATTTTATCTAGTTTTGATCCGGTAAGAAGAGAAGTGGCAAGAATTGCTCTTGAAAAATTGATTGTGGATGGTAGAATTCATCCTGCAAGAATTGAAGAAATGGTAGAAAAAGCGCAAAAGGAAGTCGAACAGATGATGCGGGAGGAAGGAGAGAACGCAACTTTAGAAGTTGGTGTTCAGGGAATTCATCCAGAGTTAGTCCGTCTGCTTGGTAAAATGAAATTTAGGACAAGTTATGGACAAAATGCATTGAAGCATTCAATGGAAGTGGCACAATTGTGTGGTTTATTGGCCGCTGAGATTGGTGTGGATGTTCGTATGGCAAAGCGTGCAGGTCTTTTACATGACATTGGTAAATCTGTGGATCATGAAATGGAAGGTTCTCATATTCAGATTGGTGTAGATTTATGTAGAAAATACAAAGAGTCTGCATTAGTGATTAACGCTGTGGAAGCACATCACGGAGATGTAGAACCGGAATCATTAATTGCATGTATTGTACAGGCAGCAGATACGATTTCTGCCGCTCGTCCGGGTGCAAGACGTGAGACATTGGAAACATACACCACCAGATTAAAACAGTTGGAAGATATTTCTAATGGATTTAAGGGTGTTGATAAAACTTTTGCTATTCAGGCAGGTAGAGAGATTCGTATTATGGTAGTTCCAGAACAGGTAAGTGATGCTGATATGGTACTTCTGGCTAGAGATATTTCAAAACAGATTGAAAGTGAACTGGAATATCCTGGACAGATTAAGGTTAATTTGATCCGTGAGTCGCGTGTTACGGATTATGCCAAATAGACAGAAAGGCATTTTGCTTTGATACGAGTTCCGAGCCCGAAACTAATTAGTTTCGGGCTCTTTTTTTGCATGTTTTTAGAAGAATTTCATATACTTTTATAGTATATGAGGTGTTTTTGAGAATGAAAAATCAGAATGAATATTATAAAAATGCATATTATACATATTTACCGGTATTCCTTGGAATGTTTATAGGAAGTATTTTGTTTCTGGTCCTGATGGCATTTTTTGAGACACAGATTATGGAACAGGGTTTAGAGGATTATAAGTTTGGCGCCGTATTAAATCTTCCTGTATGGAGACTTGCTCTGTATATACTGAAAAGAAGATTAGGGCAGTTGTTCTTATTTATGATTGTGTGGCTTCTTTTTTCCTATCCAGTGGCAGCTTTTTGTTTTAATGCCTGCTTTGGAGGATATTATGGTATCGTAGTATGTAATTTATTTATAAAATTTGGCTGGCATGGAATTGTATATGGCCTGGCATGTTTTTTTCCTCATTATCTGCTCTATTTTATTGTGATCTATTTTTCAGGCAGATGGTTTTACTGGATGTCTTCCAAAAAAAATGCTGCTTACGGAAATGTTAATAAGTTACAATATCTGGTTAAAATTTTTGTAATATTTTTCTTGATTTTTTTGGCGTTAATCTGGGAAATAAAATTTCAAAAAAATATTTTAAATTATTTTTACCAATATCTAGTATAAAGATATTATGTAAATACCCCATTTGGTGGAAAAACTCAAAAATCCTTGTTTTATAAGGTTTTCGGGTAAAAATAATGTTTGATTTTATGTAAATTAAACATTATAATATGAATAGTGATTACATGAAATAAGGGGTTAGAGAATGTTACAAAGGATTGATGAGTTCGTTGATTATTTAACAAATGTAAAACGGGCGAGTAAAAACACAATTGCATCATATAAGAGAGATTTGGTAAAACTTAACAATTATTTAACAGATTCCGGCTGTCAGGATATTGTTCATATTACCAGTACTAATCTGAATTCTTATGTGTTGATGGTTGAGAAGCAGGGGATGTCTACGGCAACGGTTTCGAGAAATATTGCCTCGATCAAAGCTTTCTTTTTATATTTGTTAAAGCAGGGAGTGATTTCAGAAGATCCAAGTGAAACATTAAAACCTCCGAAAATAGAAAAGAAAGCACCAGTTATTTTGACGATAGAAGAAGTGAATTTATTATTGGAGCAGCCTAACGGAACGGCCCCCAAGGATATTCGTGATAAAGCCATGCTTGAATTGTTATATGCCACTGGCATCCGGGTTTCTGAATTGATTAATCTGAAGGTAAAAGATATTAATTTGTCCATGAATTTTCTGCAATGCCATGATGATAATAAAGAACGTGTGATACCGTTTACAAATGAAACAAAAGAGGCATTGGAGGAGTACCTTAAAAATGCAAGGGATGCAATGTGTAAAGAAGAGCAGGAATATCTGTTTACGAACTGTCAGGGGTCTCCGATGACAAGACAGGGATTTTGGAAGATTATAAAATATTATTCCACAAAAGCTGGAATTAAAAAGGATATTACACCACATACCATCAGACATTCCTTTGCGATGCATCTGGTAAATAATGGGGCTGACCTTAAGTCTGTCCAGGAGATGCTTGGTCATTCGGATATTTCCACAACACAGATTTATGCAAAGGCAAATGCGAATACAAAGCTAAAAGAGGTATATGAAAAGGCACATCCGAGAGCAAATGTATCTTAATGCGCATGTGAAAAAAATATGAATTATTTGTAACTTATATGAATTTATAGTATAATCATATAAGTATGTAAAAGAGGGCTATGTTACATACATAGTCCTTTTTGATTAATATTTGAGGTGATGGGATGAAAGAGTATAATATTGAAACAAATTGTGTACAGGCCGGGTATAATCCGAAGAGCGGAGAACCGAGAGTTGCACCAATTGCACAAAGTACAACTTACTATTATGAAAAGGGAGAAGATGTTGCCAAATTATTTGATCTGGAACCGGGTTATATGTATACCCGTTTAGGAAATCCTACTTTTGATGTAGTACAGCGCAAGATTGCGGCACTGGAAGGCGGTGTTGGTGCGTTACTGACTTCATCAGGACAGGCTGCTATCACACTGGCAGTATTAAATGTGTGTAGTGCCGGTGATCATATAATTGCACTGAATTCTCTTTACGGAGGGTCCGTGAATTTACTGGGTGTCACATTTAAGAGGATGGGAATTGACACTACTTTTGTGGATACAGATATCAGTGAAGAAGAGCTTCGAAACAGAATACAGGATAATACAAAAGTTATTTTTATTGAGACATTGACAAATCCTGGTCTGGAGATTCCTGATATAGAGATGTTTGTTAAAGTGGCCCATGATAACGGGATCATGGTGATTTGTGATAATACATTTGCAACACCGATTTTTTGCAGACCGTTTGAATACGGAGTGGATGTTATCGTGCATTCTACTTCCAAATATATGGATGGTCATGCAGTATCTTTAGGGGGATGTATTGTAGATTCAGGAAATTGTAATTGGGAGACGGGACGGTATCCGGGTCTTACAACACCGGACGAGTCCTACCATGGTGTTACTTACACAAAGGATTTTGGGAAAAGTGCTTATATAGTAAAGGCAAATGTACAGCTTATGAGAGATCTGGGTTCTACGCCCAGTCCGTTGAATGTATTTTTGTTAAATCTCGGTTTGGAGAGTCTTCATGTACGTGTGGAAAGACATGCCCAAAATGCATTAAAAGCAGCACAGTTTTTAGAGGCAAACGAGAAAGTGACCTGGGTGAATTATCCAGGGCTTCCCGGAAATAAATATCATGCTATGGCAAAGAAATACCTGCCTAAGGGAACATCAGGCGTGATTTCTTTTGGCGTCAAGGGTGGTAAAGAAGCAGCGATGAAGGTGATGGATAGCTTGAAGCTTGCGTCCATTGTGGTGCATGTGGCAGATGCAAGGACCTCTATCCTGCATCCAGCCAGTACAACACACAGACAGCTTACTGACCAGCAGTTAAAGGATGCGGGGATTCTGCCTGAATTGTTACGTTTTTCTGTGGGTATTGAGAATATTGATGATATTATAGCAGATTTAGAACAGGCTCTTGAACAGATTTAGGACAAGCTTGTGCCAGATGCAGGAAGAAAGCAAGATAGAAGATCTGGCAGGGAACGATTGTAAGTCGATACTGGAGAAAATGATCATGATTGAAGTAAAAAATCTGAAAATGGCATATGGTAAACGTGAGGTGTTAAAGGGAATATCCTTCCACATAAAAAAGGGGAAGACTGTAGGTCTGCTGGGAGTAAACGGGGCAGGCAAGTCAACTACCATGAATCTTTTGACCGGATATTTAACACCGTCAGAAGGAGAAATTCTGATCCATCAGACTGATATGAGAAAATATCCCGGCAAAGCCCAAAAATATATTGGTTATCTTCCGGAAATCCCGCCGTTATATAAAGATATGAAGGTACGGGAGTACCTTATGTTTGCTGCGGATATCAAGGGAATTCGTGAGAAAAAGAAAGAAGTAGAGAGTGTGACTGCTCTTTTGGATTTGGAAGACAGGAAAAATGATTTTATAAAAAATTTATCAAAGGGATACCAGCAGCGTGTAGGGTTTGCACAGGCGCTTTTAGGAAATCCGGAGGTTCTGATATTGGATGAACCTCTGGTTGGTCTGGATCCGGCAGAAGCGAAGAAAACAAAGGAATTAATTAACAGTCTGCGGGAGGATCATGCAATTATTATCAGTTCGCATATTTTGTCTGAGATAGAGGAATTGTGTCATGATATTCTGATTTTGAAAGAAGGATCATTGGTTCTTGATAATTCTACGGTAAGTGCGAAGAGAAGAGCCAGCCGCAGGGAGTACCGACTTACCATAAAAGGTGACAGGGATAAAATACAGGAATATCTGGAAAGATTTGATGGATTACAGAACATTCAGTATTTAGGAGAAAAAGAACCGGGGGTTTTTGAATTTTCCGGGACTGCCAAAAATGCAAGGGATATCAGAGACAGCATTTTTTCTTATCTGGTCAGTAGGAAACTGAATGTATATGCCATTACAAAAGTTGAGACTTCATTAGAGGATGTATTTATGGAAGTCAATAGTAAGGAGGAACAGTAAATGACAGCAGTTTTTAAAAAAGAATTGAAAATGTATTTTACATCATTCTTCGCTTACTTTTATTATGCCCTCTTTTTTTTGGTACTCGGTGTTTTTTTTGTTGTGAACTGTCTTAGTACCTATAGCACACAGTTTGGGTATTATGTATTGAGCAGAGGATTTCTGGTCATTGTAATGCTGCTTCCGTTTTGTACGATGCGATTGTTTGCACAGGAAAAAAGGAGCAAAACAGACCAGCTGTTGTTTACGGCACCGGTATCTGTATTTTCGGTTCTGCTGGGAAAGTATCTGGCTACTATGGTATTTATCCTGATTCCGGTTTTATGCAGTCTGATCTATCCGGTCCTCATATCAGGACAGGGAGAAATGAGTGTACGTTTTCTGGCAGGAACTTATATAGCAACGGTTCTGGTAACATTGGTCCTGCTGTCAGTTGGATTATTTCTCTCTTCACTGACATCTAATGTTGTTCTGGCTGCTGCTGTTACCTATGGCTTTTATGCAGTTGTTCTTCTTGGGCGGATTATAGAAGGAATCACAAACACGGAAACTTTCTATTATATCATTCACAATACATCTCTTTATAACAAATATTACGATATGATGTCAGGAATTGTAAGAAGCGGTGATATCATTTATCTGCTCTCATTAATCGTGGGATTTTTCCTGTTGACATGGCTTGTTTTGGAAAAAAGAAGATTAGGCAGTAAGGGTGTGGCAATAGGAATCGTTTTTGTGATATCATTAGTTGCCTTGATCAGTGGAATGGCATTTCATTTTACAAAGGTTTATGATTTTACGGCAGAAGGTCTGCTTACACTTTCAAAGGAAACAGAGGAAACAGTGAAAAATATAAGCAAGCCAACAGATATTTATTATATAGGAGCGAGAAGCCGTGCAAATGCGACCTATCAGGAACTATTTAATGAATATGCCCGCTTGAATGAAAATTTAAAGTTTCACTACAAAAATGTAGAAACTGATAGTGCTTTTCGGGAAAAATATCTATATAATGTTTCCCAGATAACAGAGACCAGTATCCTTGTTACCTGCGATGAAAGATATATTTATCTGGACAGTGGGGATTATATTTCTACAGTACAGACCTCCCAATATTCCCGTAAGAGCACATTGGAAATTGAAAATCAGCTGACAAGCGCGATTTATTATGCAAATTCGGAAGAGGTAAATAAAATTTGTACCGTAACGGGTCATGGTGAGGAGACGTTAAATGGTGATTTCAGCAATCTTTTGCGTTTGAATAATTATGAGACGGAAGAGTTAAATCTGGATGAGATTGCTAATTCCATCGATACGATAATTCCGGAGGACTGTGAAGCTATTTTTATGAATGCACCTCAGGTGGATTATTCGGAGGAGTCCATAAATGTATTAAAAGAGTACTTAGAGGATGGAGGCAGGCTTTTTGTGTCTATTGATCCGCTAAATGAAGAAGTGGAAGGTCTTTTCTCATTTTTGAAGGAATATGGTCTGGATCTGAATCAGGGTGTTATAATAGAAAACGAAAAGGAAAATTATGTATATGATACGGCTTATTATTTAATGCCAAAGATACAGGATACAGAGGTTACAAAGTTTCTTTTGGAAAATAATATGCGTGTTCTTACGATGACCAGTAAGGGGATTGTGAAGGAAGGAAAAGCAAACGGATATACCTGTACGGATATTTTGACAACAAGCGGTAAAGCATTTTCCAAAGTCAATGATTTCGAGAATGTGACAAGCAAGGGAGAAGATGATATCGGAGGTCCTTTCAGTGTTGCAGCACTTGCACAAAATCCGGATAAGGGAAAGATATTTCTGATTGCATCCAATATCTTTTTTAATGAGGAGGTAGATGCGGATTCCGCAGGGGCAAACCGCAGATTTTTCCTGTCTGTCATGGATGGGCTTACTGAAAATGATGCAGGTATTCTGGCTGCCGGAAAGGAAGTTGGCAATCAGGTTGCCTTATATCCGAATACCCTGCATAATATGTTAAAGATCATAACGATTGTAATCATTCCGGTTCTGATTGCAGTCATCGGAATTGCAGCGATGGCAGTACGCTACAGATATATGTTTTTTAGTTTATTAAGAAAGAGGAAAGAGAATGCATATGACGAAAAATAAGAGAATATTATCAAGTTTTATATTGTTTTCCCTTTGTATGATAATCTTACTGTGTCTGTTTTTAACTAAGCAGAGGACATTTGCTGCGTGGATAGAAGAAGAGGATGGTAAAAAATATGAGAAAGAAGACGGAGAAACGGCTACAGGCTTTTTGGAAATAGGTGGAAAACGCTATTATTTTGATGAAGAAGGGTATTTGCAGACGGGTAAGTTTTACGTTAAGGAAGAAGAGGCCTATTACTTTGCAAATAAAAAAGGTGTGATCCAGACGGGCGTCATTGATACGAAAAACAGGTTTTATATAACGGATGATGCAGGCAGGATTCAGACAGGATTTGTACAGTATGAGGATAGGAGATATTATTTTAATTCAAAAGCTGAAATGGAAACGGGCTGGATTAAGGTTGATGAAAATTGGTATTATGCTGATGATACCGGAGTGGTGGCAACAGGTTTTATTACTTTGGATGGATACAGATACTATCTGGGAGAGGATGGAATCAGGGTAAGTAATGCTGTTATGGAGATTGAAGGAATTACCTATATTTTTAATCAGGATGGGAGTGTGGATGAAAATGCAACAGCACTATACCCGGTATATCAGTATTTTACCCAGATGCGGAATACGTATGGGGTTTCTGTTCCAGTATTAAATCCTAAGGTACAGGCTTGTGCAATTCTAAGAGCAGCAGGTTTGACCGGAGGGTATCATACAGTAACAGAGGGTGAAAGCTCTGTAGAGACACTGTTGAAAAACCGGGGAGTAAAATGCAGCGGCGGATATGAATTTTCATATGGCGGAATAGAGGGATATGGTCTGGAACAGCTTTTTATGGATATCAAACGGGATATCAACATGGATGCCGTATTAAAAGATTCGTCTGTAACAGGGGTAGGTCTTGGTTTCTATCAGGTGGACACGGTTTCTTATTATGATATTATCTTTATATGCGAAGAGACGGATACTCCATGATGAGCTGCGGGTATGGATATCTGGCTTAGGAAGAATAAAATATAAAAACGGGGCTGCCGCATTAAAGAATAAATTGTGGCAGCCCTTCTTTTATGAAATATTATCTGTTATAGAATTTTGAGAGATTGTTCATTGTTGCTGACATATTTAATAAAAGTGCATCCAGTAAAGTAACTGCTGCCATGGATTCCACAACAACTACAGCACGGGGAACAACTACGGGATCATGCCTCCCCTTGATGGATATTTCTATTTCTTCATTATTTTTATTTACGGTATGCTGTGTTTTTAAAATGGAAGGGGTTGCCTTAAAAGAGGCACGTAAAATAATGTCAGAACCGTCACTCATACCGCCTAAGATACCGCCTGCATGATTGCTGTATTTTGCAATCTTATCGTCCTGATCTATTTTGAAACCATCATTATCTTCAGAACCAGTCATTTTGGAAACCCTGCTCCCATCGCCGATTTCAACGCTTTTTACGGCACCGATAGACATGATGGCTTTTGCAAGGTTGGCATCTAATTTTTCAAAGACCGTGTCACCAAGACCTGCGGGAACGCCCCTGATAACGGCTTCCACGCAGCCCCCAACAGAATCGTGATTTTTTGTCATTTCGATGATATATTCGCCGGCTTTTTTGGCAGCTTCGGAATCTGGCATATAAATCTGATTGTTGAGAATCTCATTTTCATCAAATTTGGAATCATCAATTTCTATGCTGCCGATGGAACGGGTATAAGTTGTAAAAGAAATACCGAGTCCGTTCAGGATTTTTACGGCAACGGCACCAGCGGCAACGCGGGCAATAGTTTCCCTTCCGGAGGAACGACCGCCGCCCCTGTAATCCCTGAATCCG
This sequence comes from Lachnospiraceae bacterium, assembly GCA_029063085.1. Classification (GTDB taxonomy): domain Bacteria; phylum Bacillota; class Clostridia; order Lachnospirales; family Lachnospiraceae; genus CAG-590. The sequence continues at coordinate 101,549 of JAIDOW010000072.1, read as the reverse complement.
TATTTGGCATCAAATGTATAGTCTGCGTGTCCCGGTCTGTAATAAGAAGCAATCTCACTGTAATCTTTGGACTGCTGTGTTTTATTATATACGATCATGGAGATAGGGGTGCCGGTGGTTTTTCCTTCAAATACCCCGGATAGAATCTCTACCGTATCGTCTTCTTTTCTGGGGGTAGAATAAATGGATTGTCCCGGTTTTCTCCTATTTAGAAATGGCTGGATGTCACTTTCCGAAAGCTCAAGCCCCGCCGGACACCCGTCGATTACAACACCGACTGCTTTTCCGTGGGATTCACCCCATGTTGATATTTTAAAAATAGTTCCTAATGTTGAGCCTGCCATGATATCCTCCTTATTTTCATGCCTGTTTTTTTATAGAAACAGTTATTTTGCAGCAGCAAGCTTTGCCACTGTTTTCGTTCAAGCTGTATACAGCAACATTATCATAGCAGAGTCTGTCAAAAAAATAAAGTAAGCATTTACAAAAAATCATTTTTATGCTATTATACCAAAGTGATTTAACCGTGACTCAGATTTAGGACACTCCGACCTTTGTCTGGGTGGCTGGCGATTATTATTTTATTAAGGAGGATGTTGTTATGGTAACATCAGAGCAGAAGAAAGAGCTTATTGAAAAGTACGGCCGTGGAGCAAATGATACAGGTTCACCTGAGGTACAGATTGCATTACTTACGGCGAGAATCGTTGATTTGCAGGATCATTTTAAAGCACATCCAAAGGATCATCATTCTAAAAGAGGTCTTCTTAAGTTAGTAGGACAGAGAAGAAATATGTTAGCTTACTTAAAGAAGGTTGATATTGAGCGTTATAGAACTCTTATCGAAAGCTTAGGCTTAAGAAAATAACATTCAGTTTGGCATGAGCCATGCGTAAGAAAAATAAGGGACTGCATCGTATGCTTGCATACAGGATGCAGTCCCTTATTTTTCTTACATAGGGCGAAGCCCGTGACCGATGCCTGAGACCTTGGAGAACGAAGTGAGCTTAGTTCGAAGGTATGCAAAGCTGATGAAGCGAAGCAGAATCGAGGTTGCATGGCGATAAATTAAAACATATATATGAATTTTTTTCCTTTTCAAAGGCTAGTAAGTGTGATATACTATATGCGATTGTGATAAGGCATAGCCGAGACTTCTGACGTGGCAGCAGTAAGGTATGATTGATATATAGATTTCAGCCCAAGTACTGTAGTCAGGTCAGTTGTTTCGGTGTCTTACCCAAGATTACCCGGATATTGGGTAAAGAATAATGTTTAAGGAGAACAGATATGTACAAAAAGTTTGAAATGGAGCTTGCTGGCAGAACACTTCGTGTGGATGTTGGACGAGTTGCAGCACAGGCAAATGGTGCGGCATTTATGCATTATGGTGATACGGTTGTATTGTCAACCGCAACGGCATCGGAGAAGCCGAGAGAGGGAATAGATTTCTTTCCGCTTAGCGTAGAGTATGAAGAGAAATTGTATTCCGTAGGGAAGATTCCCGGCGGATTTAACAAGAGAGAAGGAAAAGCAAGTGAGAATGCGATTCTTACTTCACGTGTAATTGACCGTCCAATGAGACCATTATTCCCAAAGGATTATCGTAATGATGTAACACTTAATAATCTTGTTATGTCAGTGGATCCGGAGTGTTCACCGGAACTTACGGCAATGCTTGGTTCTGCGATAGCAACGGCGATCTCAGATATACCTTTTGACGGACCTTGTGCAACTACACAGGTTGGTTTGATTGACGGTGAGTTTGTATTTAATCCGAATGAGGCACAAAATGCGGTATCTGATCTGAAGCTGACAGTGGCTTCGACAGCTGAAAAAGTCATTATGATTGAAGCAGGTGCAAATGAAGTACCGGAAGATAAGATGATCGAGGCAATTTATGCAGCACATGAGATTAATCAGCAGGTAATTGAATTCATTAATAAAATTGTGGCAGAATGTGGAAAGCCAAAGCATTCTTATACAAGCTGTGCGGTTCCGGAAGAATTGTTTGCAGCGATCAAAGAGATTGTACCTCCTGAGGAGATGGAGGAGGCAGTTTTCACGGATGAGAAACAAGTCAGGGAAGAAAATATCCGCCAGATTACAGAGCGTTTGGAGGAAGCTTTTGCCGAGAATGAAGAGTGGCTTGCTGTATTGGGAGAAGCTATTTACCAGTATCAGAAGAAGACTGTCCGTAAGATGATTTTGGTTGATCATAAGAGACCGGATGGACGTGCGATTTCCCAGATTCGTCCGTTGGCATCAGAAGTGGATATTATTCCCAGAGTACACGGTTCTGCTATGTTCACACGTGGTCAGACACAAATTTGCAATGTGACTACCTTAGCTCCGCTTTCAGAGGCACAGAAAGTGGATGGACTGAATTTATTAGAGACCTCCAAGAGATATATGCATCAGTATAATTTCCCATCTTATTCTGTGGGAGAGACAAAGCCGTCCCGTGGTCCTGGACGTAGGGAAATCGGTCATGGTGCTTTGGCTGAACGTGCATTGATTCCGGTGCTTCCTTCAGAGGAGGAGTTTCCGTATGCAATCCGTACAGTATCCGAGACTTTTGAATCCAATGGTTCGACTTCTATGGCATCGACTTGTGCATCCTGTATGTCGCTGATGGCAGCAGGTGTTCCAATTAAGAAGATGGTTGCAGGTATTTCCTGTGGTCTTGTAACCGGTGCATCGGATGATGATTATATTGTACTGACTGATATACAGGGTCTGGAAGACTTCTTTGGGGATATGGACTTTAAGGTGACTGGTACGAAGGATGGTATCACAGCTATCCAGATGGATATCAAGATTCATGGTTTGACAAGACCGATTGTTGAGGAAGCTATAAGAAGAACCAGAGAAGCAAGATTATATATTATGGATGAGGTAATGTCAAAGGCAATCGCAGAACCGAGAAAGACATTAGGCGAGCTGGCTCCGAAGATTTGTCAGCTGAAGGTTGATCCGGAAAAGATTGGTGAGATTATCGGGCAGCGTGGTAAGACGATTAATGGTATTATAGAAGAAACTGGCGTGAAAATCGATATTGATGATGACGGAACAGTTGCAGTCTGTGGTGTAGATCAGGCTAATATTGATAAGGCACTTAAGATTATCCATTCAATAGTTGATCCAATTGAGGTTGGCAGCATTTATGAGGGTAAGGTTGTGCGCATTATGAATTTTGGAGCATTTGTAGAGCTTTCACCAAATAAAGATGGTTTGATTCATATTTCCAAGTTATCCAAGGAGAGGGTTGCAAAGGTTGAAGATGTTGTAAATATCGGAGATACCGTTAAAGTAAAGGTACTTGAGATTGACCGTATGGGTAAGATCAGCTTAAGTCTTAAGGATGCAGTAGAAGAATAAATCAGGGAATAGATGGTTTCTAGGTTTAAAGAAGTATCATCATAAATATAAAAGGGACTGTCGCATATCATTATCTTAGTGCGGCAGCCCCTTTTACAAGTTGAAAGGAGAAAGATATGCAGTATGGTTATTTTAATGAGGAAGCAAAAGAATATGTAATTACCAGACCGGATACACCGGCACCCTGGGCCAATTATCTGGGGTCACCGGCATATGGAGCAATTGTGTCCAATAATGCAGGGGGATACAGCTTTGAAAAGAGCGGAGCACATGGAAGGATTATCCGTTATATTTTTAACCAGTTTGACCAGCCGGGAAGATATGTTTATTTGAGAGATGATGACAGTAAGGATTACTGGTCTGCATCATGGCAGCCAGTGGGGAAATCTTTGGATGAGTATAAGAGTGAGTGCCATCATGGAACTGGTTATACGAATATGATAGCGGAATATGCGGACATCCGATCCGAAGTTTTATATTATGTGCCGCTTAATAAAACCTATGAGGTATGGCGGCTGAAAGTAACGAACCAATCGGATAAAAAGAGAAAATTATCTGCTTTTGGATATTGTGAGTTCACTAATGACAGTAATTATGAACAGGACCAGGTGAATCTGCAATATACGTTATTTATTACAAAGACTTATTTTAACAATAACAGGGTTTATCAGACAATTAATGAGAATATCAAAAAGGATGTTGACGGAAATAAGACAGCTTCCAGATTTTTCGGATTAGCAGGCAGCAAAGTAGTATCGTATAATGGTGATAAGGAAAGTTTTCTCGGAAGATATCATTGTTACGGTAATCCGGCAGCAGTCGAAAACGGAAAATGTGACAATACTCTTAATTATAATTCCAATTCATGTGGTGCACTGCATACAGAATTGGTATTAGAACCCGGTGAAAGCAAAGTAGTCACTTTTGTGCTGGGAATGAAATCTGATGAAGAAGCAGAGGCAATTCTTGCAGGATATGAGAGCGTAGAACAGGCAACAGAGGCAGAGCTTAATGAATTGAAGAATTACTGGCATGGACAGCTTTCTCATCTTCAGGTAAAGACACCGTCCGACAGCTTTAACAATATGGTAAATACATGGAATGCGTACCAGTGTTTTATGACCTTTATCTGGTCAAGAGCCGCTTCCTTTACTTATTGTGGTCTGCGTAACGGTTATGGGTATCGGGATACAGTACAGGATATTCAGGGTATCATTCATTTGAATCCGGACATGGCACTGGATAAAATCCGGTTTATGTTATCTGCCCAGGTGGATAATGGCGGAGGACTTCCGTTAGTTAAATTCAATCATAATGCAGGTCATGAAGATACACCTGATGATGATTCCTATGTGAAAGCAACCGGACATCCTGCGTATCGTGCAGATGATGCATTGTGGCTGTTCCCTACCGTGTACAAATACATTGCTGAGACCGGTAATGTAGACTTTATGGATGAAGTGATCGTGTTTGCAAACGGAGGAGAAGGTACGGTATACGAGCATTTGAAAAGGGCAATCGATTTTTCCATGAACCGTTTGGGAAATCATGGCATGCCTGCCGGACTTCATGCTGACTGGAATGACTGTTTGCGCCTTGGCAAGCAGGGGGAATCAAGCTTTGTTGCCATGCAGCTTTATTATGCAATGACTGTACTCAGAAAGTTTGCGGACCGTAAACAGGATAAGGAGTATCTGGAGTATCTGGATAAGATACAGAAGGAGCTGGGCGAGACCATTCAGAAGACCTGTTGGGAAGAAGATCGTTTTGTCCGTGGATATAAGGAAGACGGAGAAATCATTGGTTCCAAGCATCATCCGGAAGCCAATATGTGGCTGAATCCACAGTCGTGGTCTGTTATTTCCGGTCTTGCGACAAAGGAACAGGCAGAGCTTGCACTAGAGTCTGTGCATAGAGAATTAAATACGCCTTATGGTGTAAGGCTGATGGCACCTTCTTACGTAGATCATGCATTTGACGGAGCGCTTATGCTGTTGTTCAATCCGTCTACCAAGGAAAACGGAGGTATCTTTTCGCAGCCACAGGGCTGGATCATTCTGGCTGAGAGTTTGATGGGGCACGGAAACCGTGCATTTGAATATTTCAATGAATCTTCGCCAGCATCCATGAATGACAAAGCAGAGATTCGTAAGTTAGAGCCGTATTGTCATGGTCAGTTTACCGAAAGTTCCGACTCTCCGTTTGAGGGACGTGCCCATGTACACTGGCTTACAGGAACAGCATCTACGGTTATGGTAGGATGTGTAGAGGGTATTCTGGGTCTCAGACCGGATTTTGAAGGTCTTCGAATGAATCCTGCCATACCTTCAGACTGGAAAGAGTTTACAATGGACAAGGATTTCCGTGGCAGAAAGCTGCATATTACAGTTAAAAATCCTAACGGAAAAGAATCAGGAGTGACAAAGCTTATGCTGAACGGAACATTATTACAGGATAATTATATTAAGGCAGATTTACTGGAAGATACAAATGAAATAGTCGTTGAATTATAATATCTTCTTAAATACAGGGGAGAGATATATGGAAGTGTTACGGATTCTGCTGCATAATAAGATGTTCATGGCACCTGTTTTGGGATGGGCAGCAGCACAAATTTTAAAGACCATCATTAATTTTATCATTACCAGGGAATTTCATGCAGAACGTTTGATTGGCAGCGGAGGAATGCCAAGTTCTCATTCCGCTACAGTAGTGGGACTTATGTATGCAACGGCATATTGTAAAGGAATTGAGGGGTTTGAATTTCCAATGGCGACTGCATTAGCGATAATTGTCATGTATGATGCAATGAATGTAAGGATGGAAACTGGAAAACAGGCGGTCATACTGAATCTTTTTTTGAAAAGCGAAGAAATAAGAAAGCATTTAAAGGATGCAGAAAGAGGTGAGTGGGCCAAAATCATATTAAAAGAATATGTGGGTCATACACCGATTCAGGTAATAGGCGGTATTTTTGTGGGAATCATTGTGGGATATTTTGTCTGTCATTTTTTATAGGTTCGTATACCGTGAATATTAAATCGTATTTTTGTAATACTAAAGAGGAAGAGAAATTCTTCCTCTTTTTTATGGGAAAATTCTTTAAAATTGTTTTATAAATGATTATAGATATTCGATGTCGGGAGAAGAAAACATGGAGCAGATCAATAAAAGTGAACAGGAACTTTGTGAAACTGAGATAGAACAGGCTAAGACAGAACAGATAAAAGAGAATGGACAGCTTAATTTAAACGATAATGCATATGGGTATAAAATTCATTTGTTAAATATTATTGGGGAGATTGAAGGGCATCAGTGTCTGGGACCAGCCACTAAGACAACAAAATATGAACATGTTTTGCCGGAACTGGCCAAGGTAGAAGAGGATAAAAGCATAGAGGGGCTTCTTGTGCTGCTAAATACAGTGGGGGGTGATGTAGAGGCGGGACTTGCCATTGCGGAGATGATAGCTTCTTTGTCGGTTCCCGTGGTGACCCTGCTGCTGGGTGGAGGACATTCCATTGGGGTACCTCTTAGTGTGTGTGGTGATCATTCCTTTATCGTACCTACGGCGACTATGGTAGTACATCCAATCCGCATGAATGGGACTGTGCTGGGAGTGAAGCATAATTATGAATATATTGACAAAATGCAGGACAGAATCATTTCTTTTACCTGCTGTCACTCTAAAATAAAGGAAGCGGACATGAAAAAAATCATGTTTAATACAAATGAACTGGCAAAGGATGTAGGAAGCGTGTTAGTGGGGAAGGAAGCAGTGAAAAAGGGATTGATCGATGAGGTTGGCGGAATCAGGGAAGCGTTTTCTTGTTTATATAGCTTGATAAATCATAAAAAAAATAGTAGTATATAAATATTGTGGTTTTTGACTATTCGATATAGTAAATATATCGTATAAATATGGCAGCAGGGCATTTGCCGTAGGAAGTAAGAAAAGGGAGGTTATCAGCTTGGCTGGTAGTAAGAATCAAAATAGCAAACAAACTTCATATAATAAAAAATCAGGCAGTAATTCTACAAAAAAACAGGGAAATTCAGGAAAAGCTCCGAGGAAAGGACAAGGACGCAGTGCTGTACCAGAAACAGAAGAGGCATCCTTTGCGGCAGAGATAACAGTCTGGATTGTAGGTGCTGTTATGCTGATCGTAGAGCTTGGCAATTTTGGGTTATGCGGTGCAGTTACATATATCAGCCGGTTTTTCTTTGGAATATTTGGGATTATAGAATATGTTTTGCCGATAGCCGTTATGTTTGCAGCATTTTTTTTACATATTAATGAGTATAAAAAAAGGGCAGTACAGAAAGTGGTATTTGGCTCATGTGTTCTTTTGTGCTTTGGAATGATAGGACAGATGGTGGCAGGTGTAGGAAAGTATGATTTTATAAAGTTATTTCAGGAGGGATTTGAAGACCAGATTGGTGGAGGGATTCTTTGCGGATCCATAGCATATCTTTTACATACAGCAGTTGGACAGATTGGAACATATATTATCATCATACTGGCTATTATCCTGTGTGTAGTGCTGTTTGCAGAGATTTCCGTTATTGACTTTTTCAGGGAAATGGGCACTGCTCTTTCCGAAATCAGGGAAGATGGACAAGAATATGAGGAACCTGAGAATACAGGATCTGGCAAGAGAAACAGGAAAAAACGGGATGAAGATTTTGCAGAGATTGTTAGGGAGGATTTTCCAAACCAGAGGGATGAGGTCTTTAGAGACAGGAAAAAATCTTCCATGCTGGATACGATTTCGGTGCTTCCGGCAGAGGTGGATAAAGGAATTCTGCCTGTTAAAACAGCAGGAAAATTACCAGAAAATGAGGAAGTACATGAAATTACAATGGATTATGAATTAAACCTTCCGGGAGAGCACTTGTCAGAGTTCTCTGTTTCTGAGACTCCAAAAGAAGAAGTCAGGGAGGATGCAAAAAAGAAGCGAAAGCCCCGGGCAAAGAAAACGGTGGTTCCGGAAGTGCTGCCGGAGAAAAGTATGAATACAGAGCCAGTGGATGCTGTTGACAAAACATCCGGAAAAAATGCAGGCATGGCGATGGAAAACAGAACAGCGGCAGCGGTAGAAAATGTATCTGCAAAAGAGGTTGGGAACAGCGATGCCGATTATAAATTCCCGCCACTGGAATTGTTGAAAAAAGGGAAAGCACAGACATCCACAAAAGAGGATGCTATCAGACAGAATGCAATGAAATTGCAGGAGGTTTTAAAAAGCTTTGGTGTCAATGTCACCATGACGAATTACAGCTGCGGACCGTCTGTTACCCGTTACGAAATGGTTCCGGAGCAGGGAGTTAAGGTAAGTAAGATTACAGGTCTTGCGGATGATATCATGATGAATCTGGCAGCCCAGAGTATCCGTATTGAAGCACCGATTCCCGGCAAGTCGGCAGTGGGGATTGAGATTCCCAATGGAACCAGAAGCGGTGTAGGTTTCAGAGAGCTGATAGATACGGAAAAATTCATTAAACATCCTTCTAAAATTGCATTTGCGGTGGGTAAGGATATCGAAGGAAATGTAGTGGTAGAAGATATTGCTAAAATGCCCCATTTACTGATCGCAGGAGCGACGGGTTCCGGTAAATCGGTGTGTACCAATACATTGATCATGAGTATACTGTATAAGGCACATCCGGATGATGTGAAACTGATATTGGTTGATCCCAAACAGGTGGAATTAAAGGTTTATAATGGGATTCCTCATTTGCTGACACCAGTTGTGACGGATCCGAAAAAAGCAGCAGGTGCCCTGAACTGGGCAGTTGCGGAAATGTCAAACCGTTATCAGATGTTTTCAGAGTGTAATGTGAGAAATATCCAGGGATATAATGCAAGGGTAAAAGAGTTAGAGGAATCAGGTAAGATTGAGGAGGAGAAACTCAAAAAAATGCCACAGATTGTGATTATAGTGGATGAGCTTGCTGATTTGATGATGGTTGCAAAGGCAGAGGTAGAGGAAGCTATTGTAAGGCTTGCACAGCTTGCAAGAGCCGCAGGTATCCATCTGGTAATTGCGACCCAGAGACCATCTGTGGATGTGGTAACAGGTCTGATCAAAGCTAATGTTCCGTCGCGTATTGCACTTTCGGTATCCTCCGGTGTGGATTCCCGGACCATTATTGACAGTGTCGGTGCAGAGAAATTGCTGGGAAATGGAGATATGCTGTTTTATCCTACGATGTATCCAAAACCTGTGCGGGTACAGGGTGCCTATATTTCCGATGATGAGGTAGTAAATGTAGTCGAGTTCTTAAAGGCACAAAACGGAGAGACTGCATATAGTGAGGAAGTGACGAACCAGATTACCTCAACCGGTATCAATAGTGCCGGAACTGCAGCAGGAGATATGCCGTCTGCCAGCGACCGCGATGATTATTTTGTGCAGGCAGGTAAATTCATTATCGAAAAGGATAAGGCATCAATCGGAATGCTGCAAAGAATGTTTAAAATCGGGTTTAACCGTGCCGCACGTATCATGGACCAGCTGTTTGAAGCTGGTGTGGTAGGTCCTGAAGAGGGAACGAAGCCAAGGCAGGTATTAATGAGTGAGGAACAGTTTGAGGAATATGTAGACGAATATTTTTAAAAGGGAAAATGATAAGAAAATAGGAAATGATATTGACGAATCGTTTTTATATGAGTACAATCTAAAAGTTATCAGGAAGTATAGGCAGTGTAAAGCAGATTATGAAAATCTATGAGATAGGATTGCCCACAGTAAAAATCATTTATTTTTATGTATCATGTGAATGAGAAATCATTTCATGATGGCATGCGAATTGGTTACAAAAAAAGGAGATGCGGATTATGAAAACAGACATTGAAATTGCACAGGAAGCGGAAATGATACATATCAAAGAGGTTGCAGAAAAACTGGATATTTCTGAAGAGGAATTGGAGCTTTATGGAAAATATAAGGCAAAGCTTTCGGATGAACTGAGTAAACGTATTGCAGATAATCCGGATGGTAAGCTTGTATTAGTTACAGCAATTAATCCGACTCCGGCAGGGGAAGGTAAAACAACCGTAACCGTTGGTCTTGGGCAGGCTTTAGGGAAGATGGGAAAGAAAGCCTCTATCGCACTTCGTGAACCTTCTCTTGGTCCCTGTTTTGGTATTAAAGGAGGCGCAGCTGGAGGCGGTTATGCTCAGGTGGTGCCGATGGAAGATTTAAACCTGCATTTTACCGGTGATTTTCATGCGATTACTTCAGCTAATAATCTGCTGGCAGCAATGCTTGACAATCATATCCAGCAGGGAAATGAACTGCATATTGATACCAGGCAGATTGTATGGAAACGTTGTCTTGATATGAATGACCGTGTGCTTCGTAATATCGTAGTAGGACTTGGCAGTAAGATGGACGGTTATGTAAGGGAAGACCATTTTGTAATTTCTGTGGCTTCTGAGATTATGGCGATTTTATGTCTTTCTGATGATATGGAGGATTTAAAGGATAAGCTTTCTAAGATTATCGTGGCTTATTCAGTGGAAGGAAAGCCGGTAACAGCAAAGGATTTGAATGCAGTTGGTGCCATGGCAGCATTGTTAAAGGATGCCCTTAAGCCAAACCTGATCCAGACGCTGGAGCATACTCCGGCCTTTGTGCATGGCGGACCTTTTGCCAATATTGCACACGGCTGTAACTCTGTAAGAGCGACAAAGCTTGCTCTTAAGCTTTCTGATATTGTGGTGACAGAAGCAGGTTTTGGAGCAGATTTGGGGGCAGAAAAATTTTTGGATATCAAGTGTAGAAAGGCCGGTTTTGCGCCTGATGCGATTGTATTAGTGGCAACAGTCCGTGCCTTAAAATACAATGGCGGTGTGGCGAAGGCAGATTTAAACAGTGAAAATGTAGATGCACTTAAAAAGGGTATTGTCAATCTGGAAAAACATATAGAGAATCTTCAGCAATATGGTGTTCCGATTGTGGTGACATTAAATCAGTTCATCACGGATTCAGAGGCAGAGTTATCTTTTGTAAAGGAATTTGTGGAAGAAAAGGGATGCGATTTTGCCCTTGCCAGCGTCTGGGAAAAAGGCGGTGAAGGCGGTCTGGAACTGGCTGAAAAAGTAGTAAATATTTTAGATAATGAAAAGTCTGATTTTAAAATGCTTTATGAGGATGATATGTCTTTAGAAAATAAGATCAAGACAGTAGCAGCCAGAATTTATGGTGCAAACGGAGTGAATTTTACCGCAGCGGCAAAGAGCCAGTTGGAAAAGATTACTTCTCTCGGTTATGGCAATCTTCCGGTCTGCATGGCAAAAACACAGTATTCTTTGTCAGATGACCAGACAAAGCTTGGTAGACCCGCCGATTTTGATATCAGCGTCAGAGAGGTTTATGTCAATGCGGGAGCAGGATTTGTGGTGGCGATCACTGGTTCTATTATGACGATGCCAGGGCTTCCAAAGGTTCCGGCGGCAGAAAATATTGATGTGGTGGGAGATCAGATTGTTGGGTTATTTTAATATGGTATTTTATTACATGTTAGAATAAGTTTTGATTGAGAGGATAAAGGAGGAATATTACAGATGAAGGATTTTCCTGATTTTATGAAAAATCAACGGAATCATATCGACAGCAGCCAGCAAAACACACCGGATATTGATGGTTATTATTTTGAAGGGAAAGATGGCAGCCAGATAGCATGGTGGACATATTATTCAGACAGGGACTCAAAGGAAAATGTGCATGAGTTTGATGAATATATTGTATGTGTGGCGGGGCAATATGTAGAGATTTTTGATGGCGTGGAACATGTGTTAAATCCAGGTGATGAATTGTTAGTACCTAAAAATGTTCCGCATCACGGTCGCGTGATTGCTGGAACCCGTACAATACATGCATTTGGAGGCAAGAGAATAGAATAGTTTGAGATTTTTTAGCAGTACGTGAATTTATTATTATAGCAGGAGGATAAGAATGGCAAGTTTAATTGACGGAAAAGTGATCAGTAAGCAGATTAAAGATGAGTTAAAAGAAAAGGTAGCGGTGTTAAAAGCAGAGGGAAAAGAAATCGGTATGGCAGTTATTCAGGTAGGAAATGACCCTGCTTCTTCTGTATATGTAGGAAATAAGAAAAAAGCCTGTGAATATATCGGTATCCGTTCAGAAAGCTATGAACTGCCAGAAGAAACAACGCAGGAAGAACTGCTTGCTTTGATTGACCGGCTGAATAAAGATGATAAGGTTCACGGTATTTTAGTGCAGCTTCCGGTGCCGGAGCATATTGATGAGGATACCGTGATCAAAGCCATTTCTCCGAAAAAAGATGTAGACGGCTTTCACCCCCAGAGTGTAGGTGCATTAAGCATTGGGCAGAAGGGATTTGTTTCCTGTACACCTGCCGGAATCATCCAGCTGCTGAAAAGAAGTAATGTAGAAATTGAAGGGAAGGAATGTGTGGTGATTGGCAGAAGCAATATTGTCGGTAAGCCGATGGCACTTCTTTTACTTCGGGAAAATGGTACCGTTACCGTTACCCATTCCAGAACAAAGAATCTGAAGGATGTTTGTAAACGGGCAGATATTTTAGTTGTAGCAATTGGAAGGCCTAAAATGATAGATGCTTCTTATGTGAAAGAAGGGGCTGTGGTAATTGATGTAGGAATTCATAGAAATGAAAATAACAAGCTTTGCGGGGATGTGGATTTTGACAGTGTGGAGCCGGTTGCATCTGCAATTACCCCGGTACCGGGTGGTGTAGGGCCGATGACGATTGCAATGCTGATGAATAACTGCGTAGAAGCAGCAACCATGTTTGATGAATAGGGATATGTTTTGAATTGTAAGGCATGGAGTTTGCTCAATGATACTGACAAAAGATATAGTTATTTTATAGAGAGAATGGAGTCAGGAAATGATTCAGATTTTATTTGTATCCCTTGGGTGTGACAAGAACCTGGTGGACAGTGAGGTGATGCTGGGGCTGTTACAGGAAAAGGGATATTCTATTACAAATGAAGAAAAAGAAGCAGATGTAGCGGTTATCAATACCTGCTGTTTTATTCACGATGCAAAGGAAGAGAGTATTGAGTCGATTATCGAGATGGGACGTTTAAAGCAGACCGGTAAGCTGAAGGCGTTAGTGATTACCGGTTGTCTGGCCGAGCGCTATAAAGAAGAGATACGGAACGAGCTGCCTGAGGTAGATGCGGTTCTTGGAACCACCAGTACAGAATCCATTGTGGAAGCAGTGGAGGAGGTCCTTTCCGGAAAGCGATATGAACATTTCGAAGATATACATTTTCTTCCGCCTTCCCATGAAAAGAGAGTGATTACATCGGGCACTCATATGGGATATCTTAAGATTGCGGAAGGGTGTGACAAGCATTGCACGTATTGTATCATTCCCAAAGTAAGAGGGCGTTTCCGCAGCGTACCGATGGAGGATTTGATGGCACAGGCCAGATATCTTGTTTCGTGTGGAATCTCTGAAGTCTGTCTGGTTGCCCAGGAAACTACGCTGTATGGTATGGACATATACGGAGAAAAGAAACTTCCAGAGCTGCTTGCGAAATTATCGGAGATAGAAGATCTCAAATGGATTCGGTTGCTCTACTGTTATCCGGAAGAGATTACAGAGGAGCTTATTGCCGAAATCAGGGATAATCCTAAAGTATGCCATTATATTGATATGCCCTTGCAGCACTGTGAGAATACTATCTTGCGGCGGATGGGAAGAAGGACAACGAAGGAAGAAATCACGAAAACGATTACCCATATCAGGGAAGAAATACCGGATATTGCAATCAGAACATCACTGATTGCCGGATTTCCCGGTGAGACAGAGGCAGACCATGAGGCACTGCTTTCCTTTATAGATGAAATGGAGTTTAACCGTCTGGGTGTATTTACCTATTCTCCCGAGGAGAATACCCCGGCAGCAGGTTTTGAAGATCAGGTTCCGGAAACAGTCAGGGAAAGGTGGAGGGATGAGATTATGGCACTTCAGCAGGAGGTGTCTTATGATTTCAATTCTGCCATGGTGGGAAAAACACTGGAAGTGATCGTGGAAGGGTATCTTTATAAGGAACAGATGTATATGTGCCGTTCGTATATGGATGCACCGGAAATTGACGGATATATATTTGTGGCATCGGATGAGGAGCTGTTATCCGGAGATTACATTAATGTGACGGTTACGGATTTTAACGAATATGATTTGATTGGAGTAAAGGCTGAAAGAATTTTATAAAGAAAGGGCAGGATATGGATTATGAATTTACCGAATAAGCTTACAATTTTACGAACAGTTTTGATACCGTTTTTTCTGGTAGCATTGTTATGTGATGAATACAATGGAGGATTTATTCCTTATGGAAACTGGATTGCACTTTTTATCTTTGCTGTGGCTTCCTTAACGGATATGCTGGATGGAAAAATTGCCAGAAAGTATAATCTGGTTACTAATTTCGGTAAATTTATGGATCCACTGGCAGATAAGCTTCTGGTATCTGCTGCTATGATTGCATTTGTGGAACTGGGAAGAATCCCCTGCTGGATTGTGATCGTCATTATTGCAAGAGAATTCATTATAAGCGGATTCCGTCTTGTGGCAGCAGACAATGGAATCGTAATTGCCGCAGGAATCTGGGGAAAGATAAAAACTGCTGAACAGATGGTGATGATCTGTATTTTGCTGGCGGATTTTGGAAACATGTTCCCCGACGTTTCAGGTGTTATCTATATAGTTGAAAATATATTAATCTATATTGCTTTGATTCTGACGATAGTTTCCCTGTTGGATTATTTAATTCATAATAAAGGAGTGCTTGCGGAAAATAACAGATAATGCGGGACTATAAAAGGGAAGGATATCTGTGTATAAAGATAGATTTTACAGGCGATAATCAATTAATAGGACTGTGGCATTAAGTGCATTAAAAGTCATCTTAGTGTCGCAGTTTCTTTTTCCTTACAGGATTTAACTGTATGGTGTATTTAATATTCATTACACCATGTCCGGATTTTAAATCCTTCCATATTTATGGTAAGTTTTTCTTGAAATAATGACATAAAAGTACTACAATATAATTGGCTAAAATTTGGCTTACTAATTAAGTGGGTCTTATAATAAATTAAAACGGAGGGCTAAAAATGAGCAATAAACTTACGTTGTCAGCAAGTGATAGAATTGCATCTTTACTTGATGACTCAAGTTTTGTTGAAGTTGGTGCTTATGTAACGGCTAGAAATACCGACTTTAACACACAGAATCATGAAACACCGGCAGATGGTGTCGTAACAGGTTACGGTACGATTGACGGAAGATTAGTGTATGTGTACAGCCAGGATGCTAAAGTATTAGGTGGTTCCATTGGTGAAATGCATGCAGTAAAAATCGCAAAAATCTATGATATGGCACTGAAAATGGGTGCACCCGTAATTGGATTAGTAGATTGTGCAGGATTGAGATTACAGGAGGCAGCTGATTCTTTAAATGCATTTGGTAATATTTATTTAAAGCAGTCTTTGGCTTCAGGTGTTGTACCGCAGATTACAGGTATTTTTGGCGTGTGCGGTGGTGGGAGTGCGATTATCCCGGCTTTATCGGATGTTACTTTTATGGTAAAAGATAATGCGAGACTTTTTGTGAACAGTCCTAATGCTTTGGATCAGAATTATACAGAAAAACTGAATACTGCGGATGCCGCTTATCAGGAAAGCAACTCTGCTTTGGTAGATGAGGTATTAGAAGATGATGTAACAGTACTTGGAAGAATCAGACAGGTAGTTTCCTTCCTTCCTTCCAATAATGAAGATGATTCTAATTTCTCAGATTGTGTGGACGATCTTAACAGAGAGATTCCTAATTTGGAAGGTCTTGCAGAGGATGCAAGAGCAGTACTTACGCATATTTCCGACGGCAATATATTTATGGAATTGAAGAGAGAATATGCAAAAGATATGGTAATCGGATTTATCAAATTAAATGGGACAACGGTTGGATGTGTTGCAAATCAGGTAAAAGACGGTGGAGATGTGCTGTCAACAAAGGGTGCCTATATTGCGGCTGAGTTTGTCAACTTCCTGGATGCATTCAATATACCGGTTCTTTCGTTAACGAATGTAAAAGGATATAAGGCAACTGTTTCTGAGGAGGCAGGGATTGCAAAAGCAGCAGCGAAGCTGACATATGCATTTGCAAATGCAACAATACCTAAGGTGAATCTTGTAATGGGAGATGCAATGGGCAGTGCATATCTGGCAATGAATTCCAAGTCTATTGGTGCAGATATCGAATATGCGTGGCCGACAGCCAAAATCGGAACAATGGATCCGGAACAGGCGGTTAAAATCATGTATGCGGATGAACTTGGTAAAGATGGTTTTGATGATGCAAAGCTTGCTGCAATGAAGGCTGAATATACAGAGAAAATGTCCAGTGCCCAGAGTGCAGCCAGACGTGGTTATGTAGACGATATTATCGATGGTGCTGCAACAAGAAAACGTTTGATCGCTGCATTTGAGATGCTTTATACTAAGAGAGAAGACAGACCATTAAAAAAGCATGGTGCGGTATAGAGAGGGGATAACCATATGAAAATGAAAAAAATAATTTTGTTATTTTCTATGATTGCTGTTCTGTTTTCTTTGACTGCTTGTAGTGATGGACAGGGTGAAGTAGATTTCATATATACAGATACGGATATTATATGGTCCAGTGTGGCTTTAGCATATAATCTTCAGAATATGGATGATGCTAATAAGGCTTATATTAAAGCTGAAGGTGAAGAAGTATATCAGACAGCCCTTGCCAACTTTGAAAGTGCAGCAGAAGAATGTGGTGGATTCAGAGGTTATCTTTCAAAAGAAGATGGCAGTACAATCATGATCGATCTAACAAATACTGAAACTTCGGAAGAGGAATTGAAGCAGTTTCTCAGCCTTATCGACGCAAATGTAGAGGAAAATGGCGAAAATGTGCTTGTTACATTAAAAGCTGTTTATGAAAAGAGACAGGTGGAAATCAGCTTTGTTTATGAAGGGGATTCTTCTTATGCTTATGGTGGAAGTAACACTCCATATAAACCAAGTGAAATTACAGTGGCTCCAGAGTATACATTTGGAGAGCAGATGGGGAAGGCGGGAGCCAATACTTTAATGGGTATGGGAACCGTATTTATTGTGTTGATCTTTATCTCAATGATTATCAGCCAGTTTGAGAGGATTAACAAGATGACGACCAAAGTAAATGATCGGAAACAGGCAGTGAGTAAGGAAGAGAACGCAACGCTCAAAGAGACTGTATCTGTACCTCCAGCAGTTAATCCGCAAAATCTTATGGATGATGCACAGTTAGTTGCAGTCATTACAGCTGCTGTTATGGCAGCAAATGGTAGTCAGGGAGGCAGTGACAAGTTAGTAGTCCGTTCTATTAGAAAAGCAAAGAGATGATTTAGGAGGAATATCAGAATGAAGAATTATAGAATTACAGTAAATGGCACAGCATATGATGTAGCGGTAGAAGAATTGGGTGCGGGAGCGGTTCCGGCAGCAGCACCTGTAGCAGCTCCAGCGGCACCGGTGGCAGCAGCACCAGCAGCTCCGGCAGCACCTGTATCAGGTGGTGCAGAAGGTTCTGTTAAAATTGCAGCACCAATGCCAGGAAAGATTCTTGCAGTAAAAGCCAATATAGGACAGGCAGTAAAGCGTGGTGATGTGGTTATGGTACTTGAGGCAATGAAGATGGAGAATGAGATTACAGCTCCGCAGGATGGAACCATAGCAGGCATTAATGTTGCTGTAGGTGACAGCGTAGAGTCTGGCGATACACTTGCTTCATTGAACTAATTGATGTAGACAAATCATTTTAGACAGGAGGCAGTGCAAATGGATTATATATGGACTACATTGCAGAACTTAGGCGGACAGACTGCATTTGCGAATCTTTACTGGGGTAATTTTGTAATGATTGCAGTTGCATGTGTGTTTCTGGTTCTGGCAATTAAATTTGGTTTTGAACCATTGTTATTAGTCCCGATTTCCTTTGGTATGTTACTTGCGAATATGTTTCCGGGTATCATCGCTGATGGAGGACTATTACATTATTTTTATTTATTAGATGAATGGAGTATTTTGCCATCCCTTATTTTCCTGGGAGTGGGTGCAATGACGGACTTTGGTCCTCTGATTGCCAATCCTAAGAGTTTTCTTTTGGGAGCAGCAGCCCAGTTTGGTATTTATTCTGCTTACTTTTTTGCTATTTTGTTAGGATTTACGGATAAAGCAGCTGCGGCCATTTCTATTATTGGTGGAGCTGACGGTCCGACATCTATTTTCCTTGCAGGTAAGCTTGGCATGGGTGGAACACTGATGGGCCCGATTGCAGTGGCCGCATATTCTTATATGGCATTAGTACCGGTTATACAGCCGCCGATTATGAAGTTCCTTACTACCGAAAAAGAGCGTAAGATAAAGATGGAACAGTTGAGACCGGTATCCAAATTGGAAAAGATTTTATTTCCGGTTATCGTTACGATTGTTGTTGTTATCATTCTTCCGACAACAGCTCCATTGGTCGGTATGTTAATGCTTGGTAATTTATTCAGGGAATCTGGTGTCGTAAAGCAGCTGACAGAGACAGCTTCTAATGCACTTATGTATATCGTAGTAATATTACTGGGTACTTCTGTAGGGGCTACAACAACGGCACAGTCATTCCTTAATATTGATACACTTAAAATAGTTGTTTTAGGATTGATCGCGTTTTGTTTTGGTACTGCTGCCGGTGTATTATTTGGTAAGCTTATGTGCTGGCTTACACACGGAAAGGTAAATCCGTTGATCGGATCTGCTGGTGTGTCTGCTGTGCCGATGGCAGCAAGAGTATCACAAAAGGTTGGTGCAGAAGCTGACCCTACCAATTTCCTTTTAATGCATGCAATGGGACCCAACGTTGCAGGTGTTATCGGTACTGCGGTAGCAGCCGGTACATTTATGGCAATCTTTGGAGTGTTCTAAGATGCAGGTTAAATATGAATTTCTGTCGGAATTTATATTGGTCGTGTAGATATTATTGATGATTTAAATATTATATGGAGGATTAAAAAATGGCAAATCAAGCAGCAAAGCCGGTAAAGATTACCGAGACAGTTTTACGTGATGCGCATCAGTCATTGATTGCTACCCGTATGACTACTGAGCAGATGCTTCCCATCGTTGATAAGATGGATAAGGTTGGATATCATTCAGTAGAATGCTGGGGTGGTGCAACATTTGATGCTTCCCTTCGTTTCTTAAAAGAAGATCCATGGGAGAGACTTAGAAAATTAAAAGACGGATTCAAAAATACAAAGCTGCAGATGTTATTCAGAGGACAGAATATTTTAGGATATGCACCATATGCAGATGATGTGGTTGAATATTTTGTTCAGAAATCTATTGCAAACGGTATTGATATTATTCGTATTTTTGACTGTGTGAATGACCTTCGTAACTTACAGACAGCTGTTAAGGCATCCAACAAAGAGAAGGGGCATGCTCAGGTTGCACTTTCCTATACATTAGGGGATGCGTATACATTAGAGTATTGGAGAGATATTGCAAAGAGAATTGAGGATATGGGAGCAGATTCTATCTGTATCAAGGATATGGCAGGTCTTTTGGTTCCGAGTGCTGCAACAGAGCTTGTGCAGGCATTAAAAGACGGTTCCAAGCTTCCAATTCAGCTTCATACACATTATACATCCGGTGTAGCCGCAATGACTTATATGAAGGCGGTTGAGGCAGGATGTGATGTAATTGACACTGCTATGTCACCGCTTGCCATGGGTACTTCCCAGCCGGCAACAGAGGTTATGGCAAAGGCATTTGAAGGAACGGAATATGACCCTGGTTTTGATCAGAATTTACTGGCTGAAATCGCAGATTACTTCCGTCCAATGCGTGAGGAATGGTTAGCATCCGGACTGCTTAGTCCGAAGGTAATGGGCGTAAATATTAAGACCTTGTTATATCAGGTACCGGGTGGTATGTTATCCAATATGGTTTCTCAGTTAAAAGAGATGAATGCCGAGGATAAATATGATGAGGTATTAGAAGAAATTCCACGTGTCCGCAAGGATTTCGGGGAGATTCCGCTTGTTACACCGTCTTCTCAGATTGTAGGTACACAGGCTGTATTAAATGTAGTTATGGGCGAGCGTTATAAAATGCTGACAAAGGAGTCAAAAGATCTACTGGTTGGCAAGTATGGACAGACTACAAAGCCGGTTAATAAAGAGGTACAGAAGAAGGCTCTTGACAGTTTAGGAATGAAGGAGCCGATTACTTATCGTCCGGCAGATGATATCAAGCCGCAGTTAGAGCAGCTGGAAAAGGATTGTGCCCAGTACAAGCAGCAGGATGAGGATGTGCTTTCTTATGCACTGTTCCCACAGGTTGCTACGGATTTCTTTAAATACAGAGAGGCTCAGCAGACCAAAGTAGATGCATCTTTAGCGGATGCAGAAAATGGAGTATATCCGGTATAGGATGAAATAATGCAGAGCTAGGGATAGAATTGATAATAATTTTATAAAGAACAGATGAAGGGCTGTCGCATTGAGAGGGATTTTCTCTTTTGCTGCATAATTTTAACAAAGATAAGCGGAAGTTAAGTAACGCATTATAGTGTTTTTTGTTGAAGTTGTGCAGCGAAATCAAGAAGAAAACTTTGATGCGGCAGCCCTTTACAGCTTTTTGTCATGTGTGGATAAATTATCTCCCCAAATTGGTGAAATATGATATACTAATGAAAAAATGAAGACAGGTAAGAAGGAATTATAGAATGAAAAAGATTTTGATTGTAGAAGATGATATAACAATCTGTGAGGAATTAGAGGAGTTATTACAGAATAATGGATATCAAGCATTGGCAATCCGGCAGTTTACCAATGTAAAGGAACAGCTTCTTTCGGCTTCGGCTGATTTGATTTTATTAGACATCAATATTCCGGGTTTGAATGGGGAAATGCTGTTAAAGGAATTCCGTAAGGAGTCCCAGACGCCGGTCATCATGGTGACAAGCCGGACTTCGGAGGTGGATGAGGTGTTATCTATGAGCCTGGGTGCGGATGACTATATCACAAAGCCATATAATCCGGTTATTCTGCTTTTGCGGATTGCAGCCATTTTAAAGAGAACAGAATATAATGGGGAAGTGCTTACTTACCGCGATTTGGTAATCAATCTTCCGAAAGGAACATTGACAAAAAGAGCAGGCGGCAATTCCACGGCTGGAGAGACGGAATTATCGCTTACAAAGAATGAAATGCTTATTTTACAGACTTTGTTAAATAATAGGAACCGGATTGTAAAGAGGGATGAACTGATGACGGTTTTGTGGGATAATGATGAATTTATCAATGACAATGCCCTTACCGTAAATATCAGCAGGCTTCGGTCAAAACTTAGTGATTTTGGTTATCCGGATGCAATTGAGACAAGAAAAAAACAGGGATATCTTCTGGTGGAGGAGTAACGGAGGAATGTTTCTGCCATTTAGTGCAGGAGAAAAATGCTTTTACATTGCATAATGGATTTTAAAGGATGAGGATAAATATGCTGCTTAGAAAATATCTGAAGGATAAAATGTTTGTGATTTTATTTGGAACTGGAATATTCATTGTGCTGTTTATGCTGCTTGTGGCATTTAAAGTGCCGGCATCGCTTAAGACAGCATTTACTTTGATATTCTGGTTTTTTCTGGTTGTGTCGATTGGTTTTGAGTATGCACGTAGATACCGGTTTTACAACGAGCTGAAAAATAATCTGGATGGTCTTGACCAGAAATATCTGATATTGGAAATGCTGGAACGGCCGGATTTTTATGAGGGACAGATTATGACGGATATGCTTTATGAGATTGATAAATCCATGACGGAACAGGTTAAGAAGTATTCCCTGAATATGGAAGATTTTAAGGAATATATTGAGATGTGGATTCATGAAGTAAAGATACCCATATCCAGTTTGGTACTAATGTGCCATAATCATCAGGATGCACTGGATAAAAAATATATTTCCCAGATAAAAAGGTTGGACCATTATATTGATCAGGTGCTTTACTATGTCAGAGCAGAGCATGCAGAAAAAGATTACCGGATTAAAAAGACGGATCTAAAGAAGCTGGTGCATAAAGTGGTGATGAACAACAAGGATGACCTGCTGGAAACAGGCGTGAATCTGAAACTGGGAGAACTTGCCCAGACTGTTGTGACCGATGCAAAATGGTTGGAATTTATCTTAAACCAGATTATCAATAATGCTGTAAAATACAGAAGAGAGGATGTGGAACCGGAGATTGTTATCTGGACAGAGCAAAAAAACCACTTGGTTTTGCTGCATGTAAGGGATAATGGAATCGGTATTCCGCAAAACGATATTGGTCGTATTTTTGAGAAATCCTTTACCGGGGAAAATGGGAGAAAGCATGCAAAGTCTACAGGAATGGGATTGTATATTGCCAAAAATCTCTGCCGGAAGCTGGGACATGGTATTGGTGCAGAGTCTGTGGAAGGTGAGTATACGGATATCTGGATTGAATTTGAAGAGGAGAAAGATTGAATTAGGAGGGAAAAATAAAATGGATAATAAATTTGGCAAGGATGAAATAATTTTTGTGATTATGATTGTAATTAATGCAGGCATTGCCTTTTTTATTAGGAGTAAATTTGGTATTGGAAGCAAATTTGTTTTTTTCCTGCTGTTTGCAATAGAGTTTGGAATCTTTTGTGCAGTGAAAAGAATTACAAATAAAAGTGAAAATGAGAAGCTTAGCATGAATGAAAATGAGGGTAAAGAGGAAATACAAATGTATAGTTCTATGCAGGAAAGATTCAAAATAATAAGTGATTATTGCAATCAGCTGGAAGATGCAGGTTATGACACCTATAAAATATTCCCTCCGATTAGCCGGGATGAAATTGAAAACTGGGAAAAAGAGAATCAGGTTATACTACCCAAGGGATATAAGAAGTGGTTATTGTTATCTGATGGTTTTGATCGCATAGGAAATAATGTTTTATATCCTCTGGAGGGAATATGTAAGTATCCTGATAAAGAATATGAAGAGTACTATATCATTGGGAGTTATATTGGAGATGGCTCATTACTGCTAACTGATAAAAATGGGACTTTTTATAAATTAGACCATGTATTTGGATTAAAGGCAGTACCATTTGAAGCATTTTTAGATGATGATGTTATTGAGTGTTTAGAGGATGGTATGAGGGAAATGGAATTACTATAACGTAAAAGAAAAAGGTTAATATATTTGCTAATACGGTGGTAAAAGGTATATTAAGAAGGTTCAACTAATGGTGGAATCAGCCAGATAAACTCACCTGGTCAGTTATTGCCGAAGGGATTCAATACAAGCTATTATAAAATAAAAACGGAGGGATTTATATGCTTGACAGTATTAAAGTTGGTAATTTTATAATGGATAAACGTAAAACTCTTGGGTTGACCCAGCAGCAGCTTGCAGATCAGTTAAATATTTCTTTTCAGACAGTTTCCAAGTGGGAAAATGGAATTGCTTATCCTAATATTGAAATATTGAGGAATCTGGCAATAGTATTAGCGGGCTAAAGATATGGTTATGGAGCATATCCATCCGTTCTTTGATTGCTATGAAATTGGGGAAATAGTAAAGGGAGAAGAAAAAGTAGTATTTGAAAAGCGTATGAATTGGCTTTGAAAGTATCTATGGAAATGAAAAACGATGGGAGGTTGTTGGGAGAAAACATTTGTTTAGAAGGGGGGGAGAATGCATTGATCGTATCTTTTGATTTAGATGATACGCTGTTTGTATCGCCAGATAAATTTAAAACGGAAGAGGAATTGAAATTTCCGTGGAATAAAATTTATAAAGAAAGATTGAGGCTTGGGACAATTTCACTGATGAAACAGTTAAAGGATGAAGGAATACATATTTGGATTTATACAACATCTTTTCGTTCAGAAAGATATATCAGAGGTTTATTTCGTCATTATGGAATAAAATGGGATGGGGTTGTGAATGGGATAAGACATGCGAAGGAGGTTCAGGGAAACAAGATGGAACCTATGCCGTCAAAATATCCGGGTAAGTATAGAATTGATCTGCATATAGATGATGATGTGTCGGTGCTGCAAAACGGAAGGCTTTATGGCTTTAAAGTTCTTCTGGTCGGTCCGCAGGATGATAACTGGACGAAAAAGATATTGGATATCGTACACAATATTCGTAAGTCTGAAAAGAGAGATAAGTGAATATTACAAAACTGTAACCTTCTGTTATGAACAACAAACGACAGAAGGCTTTCTTTTTCGTACAATAAAAATACGTTCTCGAAATCTCCATTGCAGATGTTTTTGTAGATGTAATGAAGATTTCCGGGATACATAAAAAGGATTGGAGGCGGAAAAGGAATGAAGAGAAATTTATTAATTCCCGCGAGCAACGAGCCAAGTGCTGTTTGCAGACATTTGGTGACTTGTATGGTAATATGTCTGATGGGAATGTTATTTCTGACCGGCTGTGAAAAAAAGCCGGAAAAGGCGGCAGATGGAAGGAAAAAGATTACCCTGGGTGCGATTTATGTAAGTGACAGCCTGAAAAAAGAGGTGGCAGCATTCAATAAGGAAGATAAGGAATATCAGATTGAAATTAAAGATTATTCTGAAAATGCTAATGTAGATCCGGTAACTATGTTAAATACGGATATTTTATCGGGAAATACACCGGATTTGATCGGACTGATGCAGCTTCCCCTGGAGCAGTATGCGGGAAAAGGAATCTTGGAGGATTTAACGCCTTATTTTGAGCAGGATAAGGATATATCAGAGGATGACCTGTTGGATTCCCTGGTTAATGCAATGAAAATAGACGGGAAACTGTATTATCTGGTAAGCAGTTTTGAAGTGAAAACTCTGGTAGCAGGAAAGAAAACGGTTGACAGTGATAAGGGCTGGAATTACCAGAAAATGAAACAGCTCTTAGATACCATGGAGGATGATATGCGGGCACTTCCCTATGACAGTAAAAATGACCGTTTTATAAATCTGATGCATTTTGGAGGAGGGTATAATGAGTTTGTGGACTGGAAAGAGGGAAGCTGTAATTTCGACTGTCAGGAATTTAAGGATATGTTAGCTATTTGCAATGATGGAAATGACGATACAGCGGCAGAGGAAATTGCCAGTGCAGATGAAGTGAATATGCTTACTTCCATGCTGAAAAACGGAAAAATATTATTTGTGCCGGGAAGGATCACACCGGATCAGATTCTGGCAAACAGAAAGATGTTAGGGCAGGACATTACCTGCCTCGGTTCCTATTTTTCCTTTTCCGATACCAGTGACGAGGTGGGGATTTATGCCAAGTCTGCGGTAAAAGAAGGGGCATGGCGCTTTTTAAAAAGGCTGGTATCAAGAGAATATCAGGGGGAAAATCTCCTGCATTTTTGGGATATGCCGTCCCGTAAGGACTGTATAGAAGATTATATCAAAACCATGACTGCAACAGAGGGGTATACCGATGAATTTGGAAATGTGATCACACCGTTATCCAGTGTGGAATGTGCAGACGGTAATGTGGTTAAGACAAGTCCGTTAGGAGAAGCGGACGTGGAACTGTTCCGAAATTTTCTTAATGATACTTTCCAGATTACGGGATACGAACAGCAGATTTTCACTATTCTATCGGAAGAGGTGAGCGATTATTTCAGCGGAGACAAGGACTTGGACGAAACAGTGAGCGTGATACAGAACCGGGTTGCTAATTATATGAATGAACGTAAATAGATTTTGGTTAGGTAGTTGCAAGACTCTTTATTTTTGATATAATGTACAGCTATTCATAACCAAAGCAGAGTTTAGCAATCACCTAAAAATATTGATGGAGGAAACAAACATGGAAACAGTTTTAAAAATAGAGAAGATAGAGAAATATTATGGTGCAAAATCAGGACTGACAAAAGCATTAGATAACATTTCCTTTGAGGTGACGGGAGGAGAGTTCACGGCGATCATGGGGGCATCAGGAAGTGGAAAAACAACATTGTTAAACTGCATATCCACTATTGACCGGGTGACCTCAGGGCATATTTATGTAGGGGATATGGAGATTACAAAATTAAAGAGGGCGGCACTCAGTAAATTCCGAAGGGAAGAATTGGGATTTATTTTTCAGGATTTTAATTTGTTAGATACATTAACATCCTATGAAAACATCGCACTGCCTTTATCGATACAGAATATTCCGGTTAAGGAGATAAAGGAACGTGTAAAAAAAGCAGCAGATCAGTTAGGAATTACAGAGGTTCTTCCCAAATACCCCTATCAGATGTCAGGTGGACAAAAACAGAGGGTGGCAGCAGCAAGAGCGGTTATTACCCTTCCGAAGCTGGTGCTGGCAGATGAGCCTACAGGGGCATTGGATTCCAGGTCAGCCAGGCAATTACTGGAGGTGCTGGATCATTTGAATACATGGTTTGCATCGACAATTTTGATGGTAACCCATGATCCCTTCACTGCGAGCTATGCAGGCAGGGTTTTGTTTATCAAGGACGGTAAACTCTTTCATGAACTCAATCGTGGCAATGATACGAGAAAGGAGTTTTTTGAAAAGATTATGGATGTGATTACCTTGTTAGGAGGGGATGTAAGTGATGCTCTTTAAATTATCTCTCAAAAATGTGACGAAAAGCCTTAAGGATTATGCTGTTTATTTTGCAACCCTGACAGTTGGAGTGGCTGTTTTCTATGTATTTAATGCTGTGGAAACCCAGGCAGTTATGCTAAATGTGATGCAGAAAAGTGGTGATTTTACAAAAATGCTTTCCGGTATGCTTAGTGGTGTCAGTGTACTGGTATCCCTGATTCTTGGTTTTCTTGTCATATATGCCAGCCGCTTTTTGATGAAAAGAAGAAAGAAGGAGTTTGGAACTTATCTGCTTTTGGGACTTGGAAAGTGGAAGGTTTCCATGATATTGTTCTGGGAGACACTATTGATTGGAGGATGTTCTCTTGCCGTGGGACTTTTGACTGGTGTAGTTCTGTCCCAGTTTATGAGCTTATTTGTTGCAAATTTATTTGCTGCGGATATGACTGTGTTCAGGTTTTTGTTTTCAAGAACGGCATGCGAAAAGACGATAATCCATTTTGTGATTATTTATCTGGTGATGCTTCTGTTTCAGACTTTTGAAATTGGCAAATGCCGTCTTGTTACCTTTTTCCATGCAAAGGGGAAGTCTGAAGAGATAAAAATGAGGAATCCGTGGGTTTGCATACTGGTGTTTGTGATTGCAGCAGGAATGTTGGCGTATGCATACTATCAGGTGACAGGGAATGTAGAAAACCTGCATTCAGCAAAAGCTATATTTTCTTTGATTATTATGGGAATCGTGTCTACATTCCTTCTATTCTGGTCCATATCAGGTTTTGCGTTTAAGCTGGTAAGTATTTTCGAAAAGTATTATTACAAGGGACTTCATGCTTTTATGTTTCGGCAGCTGGCAAGCAAGATCAATACAACGGTATGTATCATGTCAGTGATCAGCCTGATGCTGTTTTTAACGATTTGCGTATTATCCTGTAGTTTATCAGTTAAAAATTCCATGGACTCTATGCGGGAACATTTGACACCGGTAGATATCATAATCCATAAAAGAATATCTCTTGAGGATGGGGAGTCGGAGGAGATTATGACAGATGCACTGGGAATGGGAGGCTTTTCCTATAATGAATATACAAAAGAGCAGCTTGAGGGACTGCCGCTTTCCATCAAAGAAACGTATGGGGCAATGGGGATAGACCTGTCCCGGTATTTTACACGGGAGGAGAATTTCTATGTATACCGGATTCCAGGGATGACCATTGGAGATTTATTTGAAAAAATGGGAGAGGATATAGCAGAATCCGATGTGGGATTTTATATGAACAAGGTTCTACGGCTGGTAAGAGTAAGTGATTATAACCGGATGATGGATTTGTCAGGAAAAGAGAAGGTGAAGCTTAGCGCAGATGAATATATGGTGATAGCAAATCTTCCAGATATGGTGAAAGCCTGGAACTTGTTTTTGCAGGCAGATATTCCGCTCACAGTATCGGGAAACACGCTTTATCCAGCCAGTAACGCATGCGGGGAAGGATTTTTGGTTATGGCAGCAAACTATAATGAGCATGGTTTTATCGTAGTGCCGGACGAGGCAGTGTCAGAAATGAATCCAGTATATGAATATCTGGCAGCGAATTATAATGGAAAATCAAAAGAAGAAAAAAGAGAGATTGAGAAAATTGTAACGCTGCAGGATGTATATGAATATCCTGAGAGCTACAGTACATGGGTGAGCTCGAATACAAAGATTGATGTTATTGATGCAGGAATGGGTATCGGAGGAATCATTACGTTTCTTGGACTGTATCTTGGAATTGTTTTCCTGCTGTCTTCTGCCGTGGTATTAGCATTAAAAGAATTATCGGAATATGCAGATAATATAGAACGTTATCAGATATTAAGAAGGCTTGGTACGGATGAAAAAATGATCAACCGAACACTGTTGGGGCAGATAGGCATTTTCTTTGGGATACCGCTTATACTTGCATTGGTACACTCTATATTTGGAATCTGTTTTCTACTGTATCAGTTGCGTAACTATGGAAGGGAAGGACTCTTATCATCAGTCTTAGAGACTATAGCAGTATTTTTGGTCATTTATGGCGGATATTTTGCGTTAACTTATGCCTGTAGCAAAAATATCATTAAGGAGAAGATGATTTTGTAGTGTTTTTTACAGAGAGGATTCCATGTGGTATATGATCAGCAATCAGTATACATTTGTGTGTTTGTCGTGATTGAAAGGTAGTAATTCAAAACGAAATATGTTGACAATATATTTTTGGCGTGATATACTATTAAAAATTATATTGGGAGGTTTTAGGTTATGAAAAAATATTTATTTGCGTTAGGGTTGTGTGCTGTATTAGTTTTGTCTGTAGTAAGTAGTGTGCTTGCAGCAAGTGCGAAAAAAGGTGACTATAAAATGAAATATGATTTGTATTCTGCTAAAGTAGGAGGAGCATCAGGTGCAGGAGCAATGACTGCGGAGGACAGTGGCAAAGGTTCAGAAGTATATGCCTTTGCAAGTGTTTATTCGTATAAAGGCAGCACCGTAAAAAACAGTGCGGCTGACACGAAGGTTTCACACGTAACAGTTGCCATAGCAGGAAAAGGCGGGAACACCTATAAAAGTTATCATAATTTAAAAAATGATGATTATAGACCAATAGGAAATAATTTAACGCTTACAAAGTAAACTTAGGAATTGTGTATGAAAAGACGTAAAATTATAATATTTATATTAATTATTGTTGTTGTGATAGCCAGTACTTTATCGGTGTGCTATTTTTCTCAAAGGGACTGGTGCGGGGCACAGGGCTGGAGCGGAGAATACAATGAAGATTCTGCTACAATGGTGGGAGTAGAAAGTATGGAATTAATGTGTTCTGTGAACACAAGAATTATCTACTCATATGCCATCCGGTCAGGCGGTGCAGAAGTGAAAATAACGAGGGATGCCGAGGGAAAAGATGTAGTTCAAAAAGCAATCATTACGGAAGACAACAGTGATGGAACGATTACCTTTGATAATACGGAGCCGGAAATTTATTATCTGTATGAAACTGCATTAAGCGAGGATTCTGATTATTTTGGAGAGGGAAGCTATGAGGTATACCGCACGAAATGGAAGCAGATGCTTTTGAGGCTGGCCTTTCGGTATGGGATAGATACAGAGCAAAATTAAACCTGAACGGTATCATTAAAGGAGGATATCATGGAACAGATAAAAAATATGGTTAGGGAATGCTTTCGATATAAACTATCCGGAATTTCCATGGTATCCTGTTTTGTTGTGTCCATGCTGGCAGTGCATTATGGCATTTCCATATATAACAATATTTTGAAGGAGCATTTGGAGAAAAACCATTATCAATATACATATGAGCTTAATATGAATGCGACAGCGCGAACATTTGATGACATACCCCGCTTACCAGAATCCGCAAAATGTAATATGAAGATTCGGTGGGTTATGGTACATGATGATATGGAAGATGTGACCAAAATTATTGACATTATTGTGTCATCTCATGAGGAAAAGTGGCCGTTGGTTTCTGGCTGTTATGCAACAAAGGAAATGTTGGAAAACAGGGAAAAAATTATCCTGATTGGACAAGACCGGGTACAGGATACCTATAAAAAAGGGAATGACATGTATTACGGAATTTCAGGAGAAGAATATAGAGTAATTGGAGTTGTAGGGTCGGAAAAAAGCAGTATTTTTGATGGATGCATCATTCTGTATATGGACTGCCTTGGCAGTCAGGTTGAAAAATGTATCACAGGCTCAGGGCAGGGTCTGAACATAACGTTAGAAAGTGACACGAGGGATGTCAATGAAGTATATGACCAATATATAAAGGGTAATTACAGTATGGCAAAATCTGATGTTTCCAATGAACAGGGAGCATACTTATCAACTGCGGCACCGTCATATAATGAAAAGGAGTATTGCATGATTATATATTTATTCTCTCTTGTATGCCTCTCTTTTGTCATTAAATTCTGGCTGGTGCAAAGAACCCATGAAATGAAAATCTGCCGTGCTTTCGGATTTTCAAACAGGAAAATTATTTTGCGGCTGCTCTATTCTATTACTTCAATGTTTTTGGTTAGTATGGCAATATTTTTAGTAATTGTATTTGTATTGCAAATTTTAATGAGGAATTTAATTGTAGAATACAGGCTGTTTTTCTCAATAAAATATATAACATTATATATTTTAATTTATATCCTTTCCATTCTGATTATTAGTGCAAAATCAGTATATGGATTTATCGAAAAGAGCATTGTGGAGAACCTTTAGCATAGCGTGATTATCTGATCTTTATTTAAAAATGGAGCGATGTATGAATTTAGCAAATACGATATATTATAGTATATCTCATTTATATAATAAAAGAAATTTTTTTTGGATTTCTCTCGTAATAATGGTAATAGGGATGATTCTTATTTTTAATACCTTCATTGTATATTTTGGAGCATATTCTGACATAATCAGGGAAAGAAAGCTTTTGGGAGATTCAAGGGATAATTTGTTCAAGATAAAATCTACATATTATTCGTTGGAGTTTTCTTATTATGATTCATATCGGAATTTTTTGTTAAAGATAAAAAAGGATTTTGACATCGGGATTTATCAGGTAACAGGTTCTTCACTTTCAGATAATTTTGACGAGAAAATTATAAATGAAATAAAAACCCAATTCCCTGACATGTTTGACCCGCTAGGGAATACGATGATTTTTCCTATACTTCGCATAGACAATAATCTGATTCAAATGCTGTGTTTTCAGGATGAGAAGGGAAATAAAATTGAGCTTCAAACAGATGGGAAAGGCAGGGAAGAAATAGCAGTCGGCTGTGAACTGAAACCTTATATTAAAATTGGGGATGAACTGATTGACAGCTATTCTGGAACTGTATATGTTGTGAAATATATTTTGGCTGATGATCAGGTGTGGGCAGACGGAGAGTTGTTAAATAACACCAATATCGTGTCATTAGGCAATTATATTATTACACCGTTTGATTTAAAGAAATGTGATTCCTATGACTGTGCATCTTTTGCAAGTAATGTTTTTTTGTGTATTAACAATGATGAAACAGCTTTTGCTGACCAAAAGATTGAACTGATAGAAAAACAGGCTGAACAAAATGATATATTCATTGATATTTGTTCGATGGATGAAATGGAAAAAAATTCACTTAAGGATAATAACGATGAGTTCAAATTTTGTTTTTTGCTGGCAGGAATCATGATTGTAACCGTTGCCATCATCATAATTATTCTGTCTGTAATGAGCTGGGTATCTGATTATCACGATATCGGGATATTATACGCAAATGGATTTACGGATAAAGATATATTCCGGATTATACGGATAGAAAATACATTTAAGCTTTTGACATCTGCTGTCGTATCTATGGCATGGATCAATATAAGGAATTGGGATGGCTTGATGATAGTGTACGGAAATACTGCTTATAACAGTGTTGTATATGCAGGTATTGTGTTGGTGTATTTTGCTGTTTTGTTTTTTTCGTCTGTTGTTTCTTTTGTACTGATTAACAGGGTAAGTCCATGTAACCTGCTGAAAGGAGAACAGTTATGATCGAGATAAAGGGCATGAAAAAAATATATAGAAATACGGATTTTGAATTGGAGGCTTTAAAGGGAATTGACATACACATTAAAAAAGGTGAATTTGTTGCTGTCATGGGGGAGTCCGGGTCAGGAAAAAGTACATTGTTAAACTGCATAGGATTGATGGACTTTTTTGATGAGGGAAGTTATTTATTGAATGGTAATCAGATAAAGGACATTGAAAAAAAACACATGACAGAACTAAGAAAAAATACAATCAGCTTTATTTTTCAAAATTATGAATTAATGCGTAATTATACCCTGTATGAGAATATCGAAATTCCTCTTTTGGCTAAAAATATAAAGAAAAAAGAGCGCAGAGAAGTTATTGCTGATATAACAAAAAAGCTGGGAATAGAGACATTAATGAAAAAATATCCGTATCAGATATCAGGCGGACAACAGCAGCGGGTTGCCATTGCCAGGGCGATTGTGGCGGATAATCCGGTTATATTGGCAGATGAACCGACAGGTGCGTTGGATTCTAAAAATTCAGAAGAGCTAATGAATTATATGATACTGTTAAAAGAGATGTCGAAAACCATTGTTATGGTTACACATGATGAAAAAATCGCAGCGTATAGCGATAGGGTAATATATTTAGAAGATGGTAAGATTTGTTGAGTTTTTCATAAGCTTTGCAGTGCAATGGATGGTGAATACATATATGATGAAAAATGATTGACTGCACGTGATATGCAATGTTATACTATAAAATAGAAAATGCGTAAAATGTAGTATTACACAATGAAGTGCACTGTAAACAATTGTTGGATGGATAATTTAGGTTTGGTTACAGTTTTTATTTTTGGAGGGGAAAAATGAGAGACAAAAGAATTATAAAACAGTTTATCTGCTTTCTGGTAGTGTTTGCTTTAATAAGTGGAATTTTGAATGATTTTAGTATAGTACATGCAGCATCTCCTAAATTGAATCGGAAGTCTGTAACATTGTGGGTTGGAGATACAATAAAGTTAAAGGTAAAGAATACAAGAAAAAGAGTAAAGTGGACGTCAAACAAAAAATCAATTGCTACTGTATCATCAAAGGGAAAGGTTAAGGCAAAAAAGTCCGGTAAAGCAGTAATCACAGCGAACATCGGTAATAAAAAATATAAATGCAGAGTTATAGTAAGAAAAACAACTATCAGTGCAAAGTCACTTACGGTAGAATATGGGAAAACAGCATTGCTGACACTTAAGAATCCAAAGGCAAAGGTTGCGTGGTTTTCCAGTGACACAAGGATTGCTTACGCGGATGGAGAACAGGTATATGCAAAATCTGTTGGGGAAGCAGTGATTACGGCAAAATGCAATGGTGAATCTTATGTTTGTAATGTAAAGGTTGTTTCGGGAGAAACAGAAGAACTTGTAGAAAACGGAATATATACAAGTAAAGACAAGGTGGCACAGTATATTAAAACCTACGGAAGATTACCGGGGAATTACATAACGAAAGAACAGGCAAAGGCGTTAGGCTGGGAAGGAGGTTCCCTTCTTTCTTATGCCCCGTATAAGTGTATAGGGGGAGACAGCTATTCAAATTATGAAAAGACATTACCAGTAAAAACAGGAAGAAAATATTATGAATGTGATATCAACACATTAGGAGCATTAAAAAGAGGAGCAGAAAGACTGGTGTATTCAAATGACGGATTGATTTATTACACGAGCGATCATTATGCTACGTTTGTTAAATTATATGAATGAGGGACATAGAGTGAAAACAGAATTGGATTTTATAAATATAAAAAATACAATGCAATTGCATAAATATTTAAAAGAAAAACTGGCATTACCAGATTATTATGGAAATAATCTGGATGCATTATATGATTGTCTGACTGATAAAAAAGAAGGTTATACTGTTACGATTTCTCACATTGGGGAATTAAAGAAGGAACTGGGAGAATATGCAGACGCATTGCTGCATGTACTTGAAGATGCAGGTGTTTTGATACAATAATTCTTTTGATAACCCCAATATAATAAATTGCGATTATATATATGTATAATAAAGTGCTAAAGAAGCTTGACGAAGTTTCATAAATATGACATATTTGAACAAGGATAAAAAGAATGGAGAAAAAATATGTCAACGGTAATTGTAGCAGGCGGTGGTGCAGCTGGCATGATGGCGGCAATCTTTGCAGCCAGAAATGGGAAAAAAGTAACACTGGTTGAAAAGAATGAGAAGTTAGGTAAAAAATTATTTATTACAGGAAAAGGCAGGTGTAATTTTACCAATGCCTGTGATACGGAGGATTTGTTTGCCAGTGTGGTGACAAATCCCAAATTTTTGTATAGTGCGTTTTATTCTTTTACTAATCAGATGGTAATGGATTTTTTTGAGGAAATCGGTCTGCCATATAAAGTAGAACGTGGCAACAGGGTATTTCCGGTGTCAGATCATTCCTCGGACGTGATCAAAGCATTGGAACGGGAGCTAAAAAAACGAAATGTTGAGATTTTGTTAAATACAAAAGTAAAATCCCTGATAATAGAGAACAACATCTGTAAGGGTGTCAGATTGGAAAAAGGAAATTCGGGGACTGGAAGACAAATACCAAAAGAATTATGTGCCGACAGCGTTATCATAGCTGCGGGCGGGGTATCTTATCCGAGAACCGGAGCCTGCGGGGATGGCTATGGTTTTGCAAAAGAAGCAGGGCATATGGTGACAGAAAGACTGCCGTCATTAGTGCCGTTTGTATTGCAGGATACATGCTGCAAAGAGCTGATGGGTATTTCTTTAAAAAACGTATCAGTATCCATATACGCAGATGGGAAAAAAGTTTATTCTGATTTTGGAGAGATGCTGTTTACCCATTTTGGAGTCAGTGGACCGATTATCATAAAAGCAAGTGCATATATTCACAAATATCTGGATAAGAACCTTACCCTGTATATTGATTTAAAGCCCGCATTGGATGAGAAGCAGTTAGATGAGAGGATTTTAAAAGATTTCAGGATTTTTCAGAACAAACAGTTAAAAAATGGTCTGGAAAAACTGCTCCTTCGGGCTTTGATTCCGGTGGTAATTGAAAAAAGCGGTTTAGATGGAGAAAAAAAGGTAAATGAAATGACAAAGGAAGAACGCCGCAAGTTAGGTACAGTAATTAAGAACCTTCCATTTACCATTAATGGACTTAGGGGATGGGATGAAGCGATCATAACAAAAGGTGGGGTGAAGGTAAAAGAGATTGACCCTGGGACAATGGAGTCAAAGCTTGCAGGAGGACTTTATTTTGCAGGAGAGGTTTTGGATTTAGATGCTCTGACAGGAGGCTTTAATTTGCAGATTGCATGGTCAACGGGATATCTGGCGGGAATAAGCTGTTAGTCAGAAACAGATATGAAAGTAAAAAAGAACGGGTGAATGATCAGCGAGTATTTTTATGTTGTTGGAAGTGGCTGTATATTATGATATAATGAAGAAAAATCACTTGCTTGCAAGGGTGATTTTTCTGAATGCTGATCATGAGCAACGCTCATGATATAATGAAGAAAATTATTTGCTTGCAAAGGCGGTTTTTCTGAATACTGATCATGAGCAACGCTCGTGATATAATATAGTTGTTTTTACACAATATCCAGATAATATCCAAGGAGTTTTGTTATTTTATCAATAACTTAGTATTAGCAGATAGGAATATAAAAGGAGAAGAGAAAATGGCAGGGATTGCAATTGACGGACCCGCAGGTGCAGGGAAAAGCACCATAGCGAAAAAGGTGGCAAAGGAATTAGACTTTGTTTATGTGGATACAGGGGCACTTTATCGTGCTATCGCCCATTATCTGGTGACTAATAAGATTGATATTGAGAAGGATGAAGTACTTTCAAAGGCCTGTGAGGAAATTACCGTGGCAATTGAATATGAAAATAATGTGCAGCAGGTTTATCTGAACGGAGAAAATGTTACTCCCTATCTGCGTACAGAGGAGACAGGGAACATGGCTTCAAAATCTTCTGCAAAAGCACCTGTGCGGGCGGCACTTTTGGATCTGCAAAGAGATATGGCAAAGCAGTATAATATAGTAATGGATGGAAGGGATATTGGAACAAATGTGCTTCCTGACGCAGAGGTCAAGATTTATCTTACAGCTTCTTCTAAGGAACGGGCAGGCAGGCGTTATAAGGAGCTAGTGGAAAAGGGAGAAAAGCCGGATTTTGACAGGATAGAGGCGGATATTATCGAGCGGGATGAACGGGATATGAACCGTGCCATAGCTCCCTTGAAGCAGGCAGAAGATGCAGTTCTGGTAGACAGCTCTGATATGGGAATTGATGAGGTAGTGGATACTATTCTCTCTATAGTAAGGGATCGGATTCAATAGAAATCAAATGCTCGTACAGCATGGTACTTGGCTGGTTGTTTGCGGAAATAAAGAGACAGAGTGATGATATATTCAGCGTAGCCTGACTAAATATAAATGGGAAAATGCATTGGTTACAGTCTGGCACAGGAAGTAACGGAAGGGAAATAAAGATGGAGATCATGTTAGCAAAAACAGCAGGTTTTTGTTTTGGAGTAAAAAGAGCTGTGGATACGGTATATGAACAGGTAGATAAAGGGAATGTATATACATATGGTCCTATCATCCATAATGAGGAGGTAGTTAAAGATTTACAGTCAAAAGGTGTCAGGATCATAGAGAATGACGAAGAGCTTGAAAAGCTGGAAGAAGGGACCGTTGTAATCCGGTCACATGGTGTCCGGCGGGAAATATATGATATAATCAGGGAAAAATCATTAGAACTTGTGGATGCTACCTGCCCCTTTGTTAAGAAAATTCATAATATTGTCGATAAAGATAGTGCAAAGGGGAAGCAGATTATCATAATTGGCAATAAAAACCACCCCGAGGTAATGGGAATTGTTGGCTGGTGCAATCAGCCTCCGATTGTGTTAGAATCGGAGGAAGAAGCCAGGAATCTGACGATTTCTGAGAAAAAAGATATCAGTCTTGTGGCGCAGACGACATTTAATCACAAGAAATTCAATAAGGTGGTTGAAATTTTCAAAGAAAAAGGTTATAATATAACCGTTTATAACACCATATGCAATGCGACAGAAGAGAGGCAGAAGGAAGCGGCTTCTATTGCGAAGCAGGTAGATGCGATGATTGTGATTGGTGGAATGAACAGTTCTAATACACAAAAGCTATATGATATTAGCAAAAAAGAATGTGCAAATACTTACTATATACAGACACTCGTTGACTTGGATTTAGCTGCTTTTGAATCCGTTGGTAGGGTAGGTATTACTGCAGGGGCATCTACCCCTAATCAAATTATTAAGGAGGTTCATGGTAGCATGGCGGAAGATTTTGGAACAATGTTTGAAGCTAGTCTGGCAGAGGAGAGCAGAATTAGCGTAGGTAAAATTGTAAAGGGAACGGTTATTGATGTTAAGGATGACGAGATTATTCTGAACATTAATTATAAGGCAGATGGAATTATTACAAAGAATGAGTATTCCAATGATATTAATATATCATTAAGAGATAAGGTTCAGGTTGGTGAGACTATCGAGGCAAAGGTAATCAAGACTAACGATGGTGATGGACAAGTCTTATTATCCGTTAAGCGTGTGGCAGCAGAGAAGGCCAACGAAAAGCTTGAGGAAGCATATAATAATGAAGAAGTATTAAAAGGAATTGTAACTCAGGTACTGGATGGCGGTTTAAGTGTCACGGTAGATGAAGTAAGAGTGTTTATTCCTGCAAGTCTCGTTTCAGATATTTATGAGAAGGATTTAACAAAGTATAAGGACCAGGAGATTGAGTTCAAGATTACAGAATTTAATCCTCGTAAGAGAAGAATTATCGGTAACCGCAAGATGCTGATCGAAGCTGAGAAGAAGGCAGCTAAGGAAGCTCTATTTGCAAGAATTCAAGTTGGAGATACCGTTGAGGGCAATGTTAAGAATGTAACGGATTTTGGTGCATTTATTGATTTAGGCGGTGCAGACGGACTGCTTCACATTTCAGAGATGTCATGGGGAAGAGTTGAGAATCCTAAGAAATTATTTAATGTTGGTGATAGCGTTAAGGCTATTATCAAAGATATTCAGGGTGAGAAGATAGCACTTAGTCTCAAATTTGAAGAGACAAATCCATGGCTTACAGCAGCAGAGAAATATGCCGTAGGTAATATAGTAACCGGAAGGGTTGCAAGAATGACAGATTTTGGTGCATTTGTAGAATTAGAGCCAGGTGTTGATGCATTGTTGCATGTATCCCAGATTGCAAAAGAACATATTGAAAAGCCATCTAGTGTATTATCAGTAGGACAGGAGATTGAAGTCAAGGTCGTTGATTTTAAATTAGATGAAAAGAAGATAAGCCTTAGCATGAAGGTTTTACTTCCGGATGATGATGTAGAAGAAGTTCCGGCAGGAGAGGAAGTTTCTACAGAGGAATAAGGGATTTAAGCAGCCTCGTCTTAGTTATATAAGGCGGGGCTTTGTTTTTTGAAAGGCATTTATGATTATGGCATACGATTACGAGAATTTTAAACAGGATGTTTATAAACTGACTAATATTAATTTATCATTATACAAAGAACGTCAGATGAAGAGGAGAATCGAATCCCTGATGAACAGGAAGGGATATACGGCATTTGATGATTATTTTCATGCGATGCAGAAAGATCCTGCACTGCTGCGTTCTTTTGTCAGTTATCTGACAATTAATGTTTCGGAATTTTATAGAAATCCAAAACAATGGGAACTTTTTGAGCAGCAGATTATTCCGTATATGAAAAAACGTTTTGGAAACCGTTTTAATATATGGAGTGCAGCTTGTTCTACCGGAGATGAACCATATACGATAGCTATGATTTTGGCAAAACATTTTCCTCTTTCTCAGATACATATCTATGCAACAGATATTGATGAGGATGTTTTGAATTTTGCAAAGAAAGGGTTTTATTCGGCAAGAAGTTTGGAAAGACTGCCCAGAGAATTTTTAAAGACACATTTTACCAAGCAGAGCAATGGTTATCAGATTAATTCGGACATTAAGGCCTGTGTGGAATTTAGAAAACATAATTTGTTAGAAGACAAATATCCCATGGGAATGCATATGATTGTCTGTCGTAATGTAGTTATTTATTTTACGGATGAAGCCAAAGATGAGGTATATCACAAATTTAATAAGAGCCTTGTGAATCAGGGGATTTTATTTATCGGAAGTACAGAACAGATTATCCATGCAAAAGAGATTGGATTTAGTGCCGCAGATTCTTTCTTTTATCAGAAAATGTGAATCAATGCAGACAGGATGCTCTGGATATAGGCAGCTTGTTTTTCACAGCCAGCGTTTAAAAGGGAATCAAGGGTCTGATAGTTACGTTTGTCTGTGATGGAGAATTTGAATGTATCATAGCTGTCTAAAAGATAGCATGGAATGAAAGCATCTGCTTTTTTTATATAGCAGGTGCTTTTTGTTGCTTTTTTTCTGTTATCCGGGTCTACATAAGAAGCAATACTTTTATGAATTGCCATATCTTCCTTTGGAAGATAATAATAATTTTTGAAATCTTTAAAATAATGCATTAAAGTATCCCGTATGACTGGGATTTGGAGGATAGCTTTTTGTTCAAACGCATTGAGGTATATTTTATCAGCAGACAGCGAAATGCGTTTTGGTAAAAAGGCAGAGTGTGAATAGGTAAAATCTACCGTTAATACCTTGTCTACACTTAGTTTCAGGTCGAAGATTTCAATTTGTTCAAAAAAGGTTCTGTAGTTAAGGATTGTGCTGACCCTCAGCAGTCCCAGCAGATCATCATGGTTATGGAGCAGAAGGGTATCTTCC
The DNA here is from genome assembly GCA_029063085.1 of Lachnospiraceae bacterium. GTDB lineage: Bacteria > Bacillota > Clostridia > Lachnospirales > Lachnospiraceae > CAG-590. The sequence continues at coordinate 61,067 of JAIDOW010000072.1, read as the reverse complement.
TTTTGGGTATCAGGTTTGGCAAGGTATTGCTGATAGATAGGAATCAGTTCTTTGCCGGTATAAATATCCTCTCGCTGGATTCCGAGATAACGTTCAATGGATACCTGCTTCATGTTATCCAGCATAAAAATCTTTTTATAGGAGCGGATTTTCTTTAGAATGTCAATTTGGGAAAGTTTTTTATCGGCAGAAAACGGAATGCCGGATATATCTGCTTTTTGTCTCAAATAGGGTAGATCAAACCCCAATCCATTGAAATGGACCAGATGGGTAAAATCCATACAAAAAGTATCAAAAGCGGCAAGAATTTCTTTTTCACTGCTGCCGTTGTCATTAAACCATTGTATCATCCGGATGCAGTTGTTTTCGTACCATAATGCACCGATTAAGTAAAGTGTTGTATTTTTGACCGCAAATCCGGTAGTTTCAATATCAAAAAACAGTAATCGGGAGTCAGGATAGAAATCTTTATAGTATTCCGGTATGGAATTTTGCTGTATTGCATCGCTGTATTCGATGATTTTCATAGTGTTCTCCTTATCCCCGTGGTATTTTTATGTACAAAGGTTTTCCATTAGCAGTTTCGATAGCCGGTATCTAAATATCAATATCTGGTAATTCTATCATAGCATAATTCATGATAATGTGCTATAATCAAAAAAGTAAATATGGCGGGTCGTCATGAAAGAGGTTTTTATGATAGGATATATAAAGGGCACGATTGAGGGAATCTTCAAAGACAGTGTTTTTATTGAGAATAACGGGATTGGATATCAAATCTTTACGTCAGGCATGGTAATTGAGCGAATAAAGGGTTTGCATCAGGAGGTTAAGTTTTTTACTTATCTGCATGTAAGGGAAGATGAGTTGTCTTTGTTTGGGTTTCAGGAAACAGAGGAACTGGATACTTTTAAATTATTGCTGGGTGTCAATGGAATAGGACCCAAGGCAGCACTTTCCATTTTATCTGTGCTTTCGGTAAGGGATTTGTCGCTGGCAGTTATGTCAGGGGATACCAAGGCGATTACGAGAGCAAACGGAATCGGTGCAAAAGGTGCAGGCAGAGTGATCATGGAATTGAAGGATAAACTCAGATTTGAGGATTTGTTTCCGGCAGAAGACGGTATGGAAGAAAGTGCAGGCAGTGGTCTTGACAGGATGGAAAAAGGGAATGGAGTTCAGGATACAGTACTGGCGTTAGTAAGTCTGGGATATTCGGAATTTGAAGCGTTAAAGGCAATCAAACAGATTCCGGAGGCAGAACTTCTGGAACCGGAAGAACTGCTTAAGGCGGCACTTAAGAAAATGTTTTAAGGATTATGTAAACGGAATATTTAATGGAGTAATATGATAGACAGAATGATTAGTACCCAGATTCTTCCGGAGGACGTCAAGACAGAGAATAATCTCAGACCGGCGATGCTTTCGGATTATGTGGGACAGGAAAAGGCAAAGAATAATTTAAAAGTATTTATTGAGGCAGCAAAAAATCGCGGCGAAGCCCTTGATCATGTGTTGTTGTATGGTCCGCCGGGACTTGGCAAGACGACAATGGCTTCCATTATTTCCAATGAGATGGGAAGTCATCTGAAGATTACTTCGGGACCGGCAATTGAGAAACCGGGAGAGCTGGCAGCAATTTTGAATAATCTGAATGAAAATGATGTATTATTTATTGATGAGATCCACCGTTTAAACAGGCAGGTGGAGGAAGTGCTGTATCCGGCAATGGAGGATTTTGCCATTGATATTATGATTGGAAAAGGACAGGCTGCAAGAAGTATCCGTCTGGAATTGCCACATTTTACGTTGGTGGGGGCAACTACCAGGGCGGGGATGCTTACAGCACCGCTCAGGGATCGATTTGGAGTTGTAAACCGACTGGAGTTTTATACAAAAGAAGAACTTTGCCAGATTGTACTTCGTTCTGCTAAGGTGTTAGAAGTGACCATTGATGAAACAGGTGCATTAGAGATTGCAAAACGTTCCAGAGGAACCCCCAGACTTGCAAACCGCTTGCTTAAGAGGGTCAGGGATTTTGCAGAAGTATCTTTTGAAGGACATATCAGTGAAGAGGTTGCAAAGAAGGCACTAGACCGGTTGGAAGTGGATTCCTTTGGACTGGATCAGGTGGATCGTAATATAATTTTGACAATGATTGAGAAATTCAGTGGTAAGCCGGTGGGTCTGGATACTCTGGCGGCAGCAATTGGCGAAGATGCCGGCACGATAGAGGATGTATATGAACCATATCTGATTCAAAATGGACTGCTTTCGCGGACGCCAAGGGGAAGAGTGGCCACAGAAGCAGCATACAGGCATTTTGGGTTAGAGTATTTATTAAAGAAAGGGGAATAGCTATGGCAGATAAAAATGATATTCCTGTGGTAATTAACGGACGCATTTATAATTTGAGCGGATATGAAAATACAGAGTATCTTCAGGATGTAGCCAATTACATGAATCATAAGATTGCAGAATGTAAGTCCTCAGAGGGGTTCCGCAGACTGAGTGCAGAGTATCAGAATATACTGTTAGCAATCAATATAGCAGATGATTATTTTAAGATAAAGAATGAGACTGGGCAGTTGGCGGCAAGGGATGATGAGAAAGAGAAACAGATTTACGATCTGCGCCATGAGGTAATAGAGACACAGATTAAGTATGAGTCTTCCATGCGTTTAGTTGAGGAGTATAAGGAACAGGTGAATGCCCTGCAACGCAAGATTATTCAGATGGAAGCAGAGAAAGCCAGATAATCAATGTGGGCAAGCAGGCAATCAATTTTGCAAAGTAAAATTGGTTACAAGAAACGGGGTAATGGATATGAGACCAGAGATATTGGCTCCGGCAGGCTCCATGGAGGCCTTAAAGGCGGCCGTTCATGCAGGTGCAGATGCAGTCTATTTGGGAGGCAGCCGGTTTGGAGCGAGAGCCTATGCGGATAATTTTGATGAAACAGCTTTGATTCAGGCAATTGAATATGTTCACTTATATGGTGTTAAGGTCTATCTGACCATTAACACCTTATTTCGTAATGAGGAACTTACTCAACTGTTTGATTATTTGTCTCCGCTATATCAGGCTGGACTGGATGCAGTGATCGTTCAGGATTTGGGAGTGATGTGCTATGTCCATCAGAACTTTCCTGATCTGCCGATACATGCATCCACACAAATGACGATAACTACGGAATATGCCTACAGCCTGTTAAAGGATTATGGTGTAGTGAGAATCGTTCCGGCAAGGGAACTTTCTTTGCAGGAGATAAAAAGACTGAAAGAAGGACCGGATATACCGGAAGTAGAAGTTTTTGTACAGGGGGCGTTATGCTATTGTTATTCAGGACAATGCCTGATGAGTTCTATGCTGGGAGGAAGAAGCGGCAACAGGGGCAGATGTGCCCAGACATGCCGCCTGCCGTATCTGTTATATGATAAAAAGGGAGATCATATAGATTCGGAAGGAGCATACTTACTAAGCCTGAAAGACCTTTGTGGACTGGAAGCAGTACCGGATTTGATAGAGGCAGGTGTGGATTCTTTTAAAATTGAAGGCAGGATGAAAAAGGCAGAATATGTTGCCGCCTGTGTCAGGGCATATCGCAGTGCCGTGGATGCATGGTATGAGGGAGAATTTTCTAAAAACAACATAGAGAAATACAAGGATGAGATGGCACAGGTGTATAACCGGGGAGGTTTTACAAAGGGATATTATCATCGTAAAAACGGACGGGATATGATGTCGGTAAAGGCTCCTGGCAATGTTGGAGTAACGATTGGAAATATTGTGGATATCCGTAAGAATCGAATATGGATTAAGCTGCAAAAGGACGTACACAAGGAAGATATTTTTGTATTGGAAGGAAAAAAAGAACAAATAACATTAACATGTAATATAGAAGGAAAAAGCGGGACTGTTATCATATTGAATGCTTCCAGAACCCAGGAACTTCATAAAAATCAGAGTGTGACCAGAATGTTTCATAAACCATTGATGGAGGAACTGAAAAACCTGTGTAGTACGGATAAAAAGCTGCCGTTATGGGGAAAGCTGGAATTAATGACCGGTTCACCGGCAGCCCTGTTTTTGTCTATACGTAGAGGAGACAGCGAACAAAAAATCGTCTGTAACGGGTCGGTTGTGGAGAAAGCAGAGGCAAGACCGTTATCAGAAGAAGTCGTACAGGATAAAGTAGGAAAAATCGGAAATACCAGATATTATTTTGAAAAACTGGATATTAATATTTCAGAGGGGGCATTTTATCCGTTAAAAGAATTAAAGGAGCTTCGGAGGGAAGCGATTAATATACTGGAGCAGGCTGTGAAGGAGGCTTATAGGAGACAGCCGCCAATCAGGAAAGACATGATTTTTGAAAAAGAATCCAGTGGCATGGAATCAGATACCAGTGTGATGGTTTCAGATTTAAAACAGTTTAACCTTGTAAAATGTGAAAAAAGAATTAAAAATATATATCTGGATTTGCAGTATTTCCAAAAGGAAGTTATAATAAGCTTATTGGAGGAGAAAAAGGATTGTTATATTGTTCTTCCTCCTGTTCTGCGGACCGTATCCTTAAAAGAGATGAAAGAACTTCCGATAACAAAGATAAAGGGTGTCGTGGTTCGTAATATCGATGAACTGGCTTATTTGAAGCACATAGAATATCGTGGTCAGATAGTGGCGGATTATAGTTTATATGCAATGAATGATTATGCGGCATATTTCATGCGGACGCTTTTTTCTGATATCAGGATTACAGTGCCGGCAGAATTAAATCAAAAGCAGATGAACACACTTTGTTATATGCCGCAGATCAGTGAATTAGAAGTTTATGGATATAAACAGCTTATGATAAGTGCCCAATGTCTGCAAAGTACGCTTGCAGGATGCCGTAAAAATTGTGCTGTTTTTAACCTGCAAGACAGGCTTCACAAATCATTTAAGGTATCCTGTATTTGTAAATATTGTTATAACCTGATTTATAATGGAGTACCAACGGTGTTGTTTGATCTAAATCAAAAGGGATTGATCGGAAGCCGGGTAAAAAGGCTTCATTTTACAGAAGAAGATGAGGAAGAGGTTATGAGTGTTCTGCATGCTTTCTTTGGAGGATCATCAATGGAAGGTGAGAAGACAAGAGGTCACTATAACCGTGGAGTAGAGTAGATGACAAGTATTATTATCAATGTTTCGAAGTATATCATATTAATATTAATGGCTCTTTACACCCTGTCCTGTTTTACGGCATTTAGGCAGGATAGTGAAAAGATAAGGGATCAGAAGCTGAATAAGCAGATAATCTATGTATTTTTGATACATTTTTTGTCCTATTTGACCTTTGCACTTAGTAATTCGGAAGATATGATGGGAATCGTTATTTTTTACGGATTACAGATTTTTATTGCGACCATATATATGTATATATATCACTATATTTATCCATATTCTTCCAGAGTCATTACGAATAATATGAATTTTTTGTTGCTGATCGGTTACACCATGCTGACCAGGCTGGATTTTTCCCTTGCTAAGAAGCAGTTTGTAATAGCGACAGTGTCTATTATTTTGGTTTCCGTCATACCGATGATTATGGACAAATATAAGAATTTGAGAAATTATGGAATAGTGTATGGAATACTGGGAATACTGGCACTTAGTTCTGTTTTTGTAATTGGTGTGGAGCAGTATGGTTCAGTCAATTGGATTAAAATTTTTGGAATTACGATACAGCCTTCTGAGTTCGTAAAAATTCTGTTTGTATTTTTTATTGCAAGCATGCTTTCTAAGAGCAGGGATTTTAAGCAGGTGATTATTACAACTGGATTTGCAGGGGTTCATATGGGAGTGTTGGTACTGGAAAAAGATCTGGGCGGGGCACTGATTTTCTTTGTTATATTTATATGCATGATTTATGTGGGAACCGGAAAGGCAAGGTATCTGTTTGCGTTTATTGCAGGAGGTCTTGCAATGGCAGGGCTGGCATTTTTGCTGTTTAAGGACAGGCTGTTTGACCATGTAATGGTTCGTGTAAATGTATGGAAAAATCCGTGGGAGGATATTCGTGGAACCGGTTATCAGATTACGCAGTCGCTGTTTGCGATTGGGAGCGGAGGCTATTTTGGAACAGGACTGACAAAGGGTTCCCCTGAGGTTATTCCTGTAAGTGAGAGTGATTTCATTTTCTCGGCAATAGCGGAGGAATTTGGGGTGCTGTTTGCGCTTTTTCTGATACTCGTATGTTTCAGCTGTTTTATCTGTTTTGTAAGTATAGCGATGAAGGTAAGGAATCGTTTTTACAAGACCATGGCGTTTGGCTTTGCAATCTGTTATATGTTCCAGACCTTTTTATCCATTGGAGGGGTAACAAAATTTATACCATCTACAGGCGTGACTATTCCGTTAGTCAGTTATGGAGGAAGCTCGGTGTTAAGTTCTCTGGTAATGTTCTCTATTATGCAGGGAATTAGTACAATTGAAAATAAAGAGGCTGAGAGAATTGAAGAAGAAAGACGAAACATTGAAGAAAATGCAGGGTAAAAAGGGAAAAAAAGGGAGCAGGGAATTAAAGCAGAAGATACTGACTCCGGACCAGCAGGCATTTTTAGAAAAAGAAGAGAAAATTGATAAGATTAACGAAAAACTCAACCGACCGATTGTAGGGATAACCTATATCGCTGCATTTTTAGTGATCGGGCTGCTCGTGTATATTCTGCATTTTATGATCGTGGATAAGGATGAAGTGATCGCCAATGCAGCGAATACAAGACTGGACAATTATGCAGCAGATGTGATTCGTGGCGATATCGTGACACAGGATGGAGAAACCGTTGCCACTAACAGAGGAGACAAAAGGTATTATCCGTATGATGAGATGTTTGCCCATGTAGTAGGATATTCCGAGTATACGAAAGCAGGTATTGAACTGGTGGGAAATTATTATCTTTTAGAGAGTCATGCCAGTATCATAGAAAGAGGAATTAATACCCTGCGCGAGGAGAAAAATAACGGAGATACGATTGTATCCACTTTGAATTACGAATTGCAGAAAACTGCTTATGATGCGCTTGGCAGTGCCAATGGTGCAGTTGTAGTGATGGAGCCGGATACCGGACGGATTCTTTCCATGGTCTCTAAGCCGGATTTCAATCCGAATGATATTGATGATGTATGGAAAGAGGCGAACAGTGAAAATACGAACAGTTCCGTATTATTAAACAGGGCGACTCAGGGACTCTATCCTCCGGGGTCTACCTTTAAGATATTGACCACACTGGCTTTCATGAGACAGAATCCAAGGGATTTTGAGGAATATCACTATAATTGTTCATCAGAGGAACAGATTTTTAATAGTGTCACCATACATTGTTTTGGGAGGAAAATACACGGGGAAGAAGATCTGTCAACAGCACTTGCCAATTCCTGTAATCAGGCGTATGCCGATATTGGGACAAAGCTTGATGTGGACAAATGGAAACATACTCTGGAAGATTTTCTTTTTAATAAATCTTTGCCGTATACGGATGCCAATGCTACAAGCAGATTTTATCTGGACGGGAAATCGGACAGGGGGTATATTCCGCAGACTGCATTTGGTCAGGGAGATACTTTGATCACACCGCTTCATAATGCAATGATCGTATCCACAATCGCAAATGGTGGCTTGATGATGAAACCGTATCTGATCGACAGTATTGAGAATTACAAGGGAAAAAGGATTAAGAAATTTTCGCCGTCTTCTTATGATACATTATTGACTAAAGAGGAAGTGGATACTTTAACGTCGTATATGAGAAAGGTGGTAACAAATGGTACTGCTACGGATTATTTTGCAGGTGCATCGTATGAAGTGGCAGGAAAGACCGGTACGGCAGAGTATGCAAACGGAAATCATGACTACTCATGGTTTGTAGGGTTTGGCAGTATTGAGGAGCCGGAAGTCGCCGTAAGCATTATCATAGAGGAATCAGATGTCAACGGAGTAAAGGCGGCGGCAGTGGCAAGAAAACTGTTTGATGCATATTATAATCTGTCAGAAAGATAAGGAATAGATGAATGGTAACTGAAAATAGGGAAGAATTTTTAACTTTACCTTGCCTTTTTATCTATTAATTGCTATACTTTAACCAATTAGGCAACACACCAAATTATTGCGTAAAGCTTTGTGCAGGGAATTACTAAGGAATAATCGGAAAGTTGCGATTTACAAAGTTTTACATTATAGGAGGAACAGCTATGATAGAAGCAGTAAGCTGTGGTGGTGTGGTAATCTTCAGAGGTAAGGTGTTGTTACTTTATAAGAACTATAAGAACAAGTACGAAGGCTGGGTTCTGCCAAAAGGCACGGTAGAGGAAGGCGAGGAGTACAAGGAGACGGCACTTCGTGAAGTAAAAGAAGAAACTGGTGTAAGTGCCCAGGTTATAAAATATGTGAATAAAAGTAATTATACTTTTAATACCGCATATGATGTAGTCAATAAAGATGTACATTGGTATCTGATGATGGCTGACAGTTATTACAGCAAACCTCAAAGGGAAGAGTACTTTATGGATTCCGGATATTATAAGTATCATGAGGCATATCATTTGTTGAAGTTTCCAAATGAGAAGCAGATTTTGGAACAGGCTTATGGTGAATATCAGGATTTGAAGCAAAGTAATTTGTGGGGATCAAAGAAGTATTTTTAACAAAAAAGAAGTCAGAAGTGATTCCGGCTTCTTTTTTATTCCCGTAAGCAATGAGTCTGGTGGCTGCAAATTGGAAAGGAAATATGATGAAAAAGAAAACGGTCATAAAGATCATGATGATAGTATGTCTGTTGTCTGCATTAGGATGTGGCGGATATCTTGCATATTATTATTATGGCAGTTTTAAAAGTGAAAAAGATGTGGCGATGTTAAGGGGGATGATTGGAAGGGAAGATAAAGAAGAGGCAGCTCAACAGGAGAATGTGCCGGAGATGGTAATGGCAGATGGTATAATGATTCAGAAAAAGTTTGAAAAGCTTTATCAGGCAAACCATGATTTTGCGGGCTGGATTACCATTGAGGATACGAATATAGATTATCCGGTTATGTATACACCAGATGATTCCGAACGGGGAGAATATTATATCCATAGGGACTTTGAAGGAAGTTATTCGGCAGCAGGTCTGCCGTTTATTGATGCACACTGTAGAATAGATACTCCCACAGATAATTTAATTGTTTATGGTCATAACATGAACTCCGGCAAAATGTTTCATGATATATTAAAGTATGAGGATAAGGATTTTTATGAGAAGCATAAGACGTTTAGCTTTGATACCATATATGAGGACGGAACTTATGAGGTTGTGGCAATGTTTTACGGACAGCTTCTGGACGAATCTTCGGAGGCATTTAAATATTATGAATTTGTAAATGCCGGCGGTGAAGAAGAGTTTATGGATTTTGTGGAACATGTAAAAAAAATGTCAATATCAGATACCGGTGTAGATGTGGAGTATGGCGATAAATTAATTACTTTATCTACCTGTGCCTATCATGTAAAGGACGGGCGGTTTGCAGTCATTGCAAAAAAGTGTGATAAATAATTTTTACCTGACAGCCTATTAAAAATTTCCACGAAAACCACCTAGTAAAAATATGCTGATAGTTGTATAATAGAACCAACTGTGTGGTTCATATATTGTGTGTTAAGATCATGGACTGCATAATATGTAATTGGTGTAGGATAGTTGTTTTTCTATGCCTGCTTAACATGATAAAAGAGAGGTAAGATACATGGGTTTATTAACGTTTTCGGGTGGCATCCACCCTTACGATGGCAAAGACTTGTCGAAGGACAAAGTGATTTGCGAATATCTGCCAAAGGGCGACTGTGTGTATCCGCTGTCGCAGCATATTGGTGCACCGGCAGTTCCGCTGGTGAAAAAAGGAGACAGGGTATTAGTCGGAGAAAAGATTGCAGAGGCAGGGGGCTTTGTGTCTGCCAATATTCATTCCGGAGTATCTGGGACGGTAAAAACGATTGAACCGAGAATGACGGCAGGAGGAATAAAGGTAAATTCTATTGTAATAGAGAATGACGGGGAGTTTGAAGAAGTAGATTTTAGGGAGAATATCAAACCTCTTGACCGGATGTATCGGGAAGATGTAAAGGAGGCTATTAAAGAAGCTGGAATCGTAGGTATGGGGGGAGCTGGATTTCCTACACATGTAAAGCTTTCTCCTAAAAATGAGGATGCAATTGATACGATTATCGTAAATGGTGCGGAATGCGAGCCGTATCTGACTTCGGATTACCGGAGAATGGTGGAAATTCCAGAAAAAATTGTGACAGGTCTTCAGATAGTCATAAACTTGTTTGACCATGCAAAGGGAATCATTGCAATAGAAGACAATAAACCGGATGCGATAAAAAAACTTACGGATCTTACTAAAGATATAGATAATATAACAGTAAATCCGGTAAAGACCAAATATCCTCAGGGAGCTGAGCGGCAGCTCATCTATGCAAATACCGGAAGGAAAATTAATTCTTCCATGCTTCCGGCGGATGCAGGATGTATTGTTCATAACATCGATACGATTGTTGCTATATATAACGCGATTATTGAGGGAAGACCATTATTTGAGCGTATTGTAACTGTGACTGGTGATGCGGTGGAAAAGACTGCCAATTTCCGTGTGAGACTGGGAACGAATACACAGGAATTAATCGATGCGGTGGGAGGATTTAATATTGAGGATCCCGGAAAAATCATTTCAGGTGGTCCGATGATGGGAAAGGCAATGTTTTCACTTGATGTGCCGATTGTAAAGGGATCTTCTGCTCTGCTTTGTTTCAGGGAGGATATTGTGTCGGCAGTAGAACCATCTAATTGTATCCGGTGTGGCAGATGTGTTGAGGTCTGTCCCGGACGTGTGATGCCTAATAAGTTAGCATTACTGGCCAGTCATGGTGATATGGAGGGATTTATCAAGTATGACGGTATGGAGTGCTGTGAATGTGGATGCTGTTCTTATGTATGTCCTGCAAAACGGCATTTGACCCAGATCATTGCAGGGACAAGGAAACAGATACTGGCGAATAAAAAGAAATAGGAGGTGGACATTTTGGAACAGACAATGAAGATTTCTTCTTCCCCGCATATCAGGGATAAAGAAACAACATCAAATATTATGGGGCAGGTCATTGTAGCCTTAATGCCGGCCACCATTTTTGGAATCTATAATTTTGGAATCAGGGCACTTCTCACGATTTTGATTACTGTTTTCAGCTGTGTTGTGGTTGAAGCATGTTATCAGAAAAATATGGGACGGAAGGTTACTGTTAAGGATTTATCGGCTGTGCTTACGGGATTACTATTGGCGCTTAATCTGCCGCCGGATGTGCCTTTCTGGCTTCCGGTATTGGGAAGCTTTTTTGCGATTATTGTAGTCAAGCAGCTGTTTGGAGGACTTGGGCAGAATTTTATGAATCCGGCACTAGGTGCCAGATGCTTTTTACTGATTTCTTTCACAGGACGGATGACAGCATTTACATATGATGCGGTTACAACAGCAACACCTCTTGCAAGTTTAAAAGCGGGAGAGAGTGTAGACGTAATGTCTATGTTTCTTGGTACGACCGCAGGAACCATTGGTGAGACATCGGCTGTTGCACTGCTGATTGGTGGTCTGTTTCTGCTTGTTACCGGAATTATCAATTATCGGATTCCGGTTTTCTATCTGGGTTCTTTTGCCGTGTTCATACTGTTGTATGGTTTGGCAATGGGGCGGGGGATTGATATATCATTTTTAATGGCGCATTTGTTTGGTGGTGGATTGATGCTTGGAGCATTTTTTATGGCAACAGATTATGTAACATCTCCGATTACACCCAACGGCAGGATTTTATTTGGTATCTTGCTGGGACTGCTGACCTTTTTATTCCGGATTTTTGGCGGTTCCGCAGAAGGCGTGTCTTATGCGATTATTATCGGGAATTTGTTAGTACCACTGATTGAACGTATTACCGTTCCAAAAGCTTTTGGAAAGGGGGCAGTAAAACATGAATAGTGAAAGTATCAAAAATACAGTCTCCTTAATGTTGATTACCCTGATTGCTGGTCTTTTATTAGGATTGGTCTATGAGGTTACCAAAGAACCGATTAAGGAAGAGCGGCAGCGGGCAAAGGAGGAGGCATACAAGGAAGTGTTTGCGGAAGCTTCTTCTTTTGAAAAACTTGAAGCAAATGATAAAACAGAAGATACGCTTAAGAAACAGGGTTTTAATGCCACGATTGATGAGGTAATGCGGGTAATAGATAAAAACGGAAGCTTTGCAGGGTATGTATTGACTGTTACCAATCATGAAGGATATGGTGGTGATATTCAGTTTGCTATGGGTGTCAAGGCAGATGGAACGGTAAATGGTATTTCTTTTTTATCCATCAGTGAGACAGCAGGTCTTGGCATGAAGGCAACAGAAGATGATTTTAAGAAACAGTTCGCAAATAAAAATACTGCAAGCTTTGTATATACAAAGAGTGGTGCTGCGGCAGAGAATGAGATAGATGCACTTTCCGGAGCAACGATTACTACCAATGCAGTGACGAATGGTGTAAATGCAGGACTTTTCTATATCAGCACATTAGAAGAGGAGGGGCAGGACAATGAATAAGACATGGGAACGTTTGAAATGTGGCATGGTCACGGAAAATCCTACCTTTGTACAGATGCTGGGTATGTGCCCTACAATGGCAGTAACTACTTCTGCTATCAATGGTCTGGGTATGGGGCTGACCACGACAGTGATTTTGATATTAAGCAATATGATGATATCTGCACTCAGAAAGGTAATACCAGATAAGGTTCGTATTCCGGCATATATCGTAGTTGTTGCTTCTTTTGTAACGATTGTACAGTTTCTATTGGAAGGATTTGTGCCTTCCTTATATGATAGTCTGGGAATTTATATTCCACTGATCGTTGTAAACTGTATTATTTTAGGGCGTGCAGAAAGTTATGCATCTAAGAATAATATATGGCTTTCCATGTTTGATGGTATCGGTATGGGGCTTGGGTTTACCGTTGGCTTGACTGCTATTGGAATTTTCAGGGAACTGTTTGGAAACGGCAGTATTTTTGGTTTACGGTTCATGCCGAAAAGTTATGAACCAGTTACGATTCTGATTCTTGCACCAGGCGCTTTTTTCGTACTGGCCTGTATTGTGGCAGTACAGAATAAGGTACGGAAATATAAAGAAGATGATGTGAAAAAAGGGGTACTGTTCTGCGAAAAGGAAAATGGATGCGAGGTCTGTACGAACGGTATGTGTAAGGGTAAACTCTTTACAGCAGAAAGTGTTGCAAGGGAAAAGGAGGAAGCTGATAATGCCCGCAAAGAAAAACAGAAAAATCCTTCAGGAAAAATATAAAAGTTTAAAAAGACATAAACGCAGAATCAGACGGTTTGAGCGGCTTAGGCGGGTACGTATGAAACGGTATCAACGCATGAAAAGAGCTGGAAAGAGAAAAATGAAAGCGATGGAGCGTCAAAAAAGGGTAAGGGCAAAAAGGGAAACTGCCAAATTAAACCGTACATTGCGAAGGAGGCGTAAAAGATGAACTTATTTTTAATTGCTGTGGGTGCAGCACTGGTCAATAATGTGGTATTAAGCCAGTTTTTGGGATTATGTCCGTTTATAGGTGTTTCTAAAAAGGTAGATACAGCAGCAGGAATGGGCGGTGCAGTTATTTTTGTCATTACCATTGCATCTGCTGTGACAAGTCTTATTTATACTTTTGTCTTAGAGAAACTCAATATTACATATTTGCAGACTATTGTATTTATTCTGGTTATCGCAGCACTGGTTCAGTTTGTAGAGATGTTTTTGAAAAAAATGATACCTTCTTTATATTCTGCACTAGGGGTGTATCTCCCTCTGATTACAACGAATTGTGCGGTTCTTGGTATTGCGCTGATTAATGTGCAGAAATCCTATAACTTTGTTACTTCTGTTGTCAATGGTTTTGGAACAGCAGTAGGGTTTACCATAGCTATTGTGATAATGGCAGGAATCAGGGAAAAGATTGAATACAATGATATTCCGGAATCTTTTAAAGGAACTCCGATTGTACTGATTACAGCCGGTTTGATGGCAATGGCCTTTTTCGGATTTTCAGGTTTGATTAAGTAGAGGGGGGAGTGCTATGAGTATTACATCAATTTTACTTGCTACGGCAATTGTTGGAGGAACCGGTATTATTATCGGGATTCTGCTTAGTGTTGCAGGAGAAAAATTTGCAGTTGAGGTGGATGAAAAAGAGGTTGCTGTAAGAGAATGTCTTCCTGGAAATAACTGTGGCGGCTGTGGCTTTCCGGGTTGTGATGGGTTGGCAGCTGCCATTGCAAAAGGAGAAGCCCCGGTAAACGGATGTCCGGTAGGAGGGGAAGGCTGTGCCCAGGCGATCAGTGAGATTATGGGAGTAAAAGCGGGGGATGCCGTGAGAATGACGGCTTACCTAAAGTGTGCTGGAAACTGTGAAAATGCGAAGGATAACTATGAGTATATAGGTTCGGAGGACTGTAAATCAGCAATGAATAATCCGGGCGGTGGAGCAAAGGCGTGTACTTATGGCTGTATCGGTTTTGGAAATTGTAAAAAGGTATGTCCTTTTGAAGCGATTGAGATTGTAGATGGTATTGCACGTATTGATCCTAATAGATGTAAGGCATGTGGAAAATGTGTGGCTGAATGTCCGAAGCACCTGATTGAACTGATGCCTGTGGATGCAGTGTGTCATGTAAAATGCAGTTCAAAGGATAAGGGAATAGAGGTTAAAAAGGTTTGTCAGGCAGGCTGCATCGGCTGCGGACTGTGTGCGAAGAATTGTCCTTCAGATGCGATTACTGTAGAAAATAACCTTGCTTATATCGATCAGGAAAAATGTACTCACTGCGGTATCTGCAAGGAAAAGTGTCCGGTCAAGATTATTCTTTAAAGAGGTCTGTAATTCGTTAGAATTACAGACCAAAAATCATCCTGATCAAACGGATTGTGGCAGTATTATCCGTATAGCGGTTATTGGGAATCATCAGATATACTTTATCATAGGACAGGTTACAGTTATCTGCAAATTCCGTACCGCTGATATCAATGGCGGCAGAATAAGGCTTTCCTTCATTCATATAAGTATCATCAGGAGAAGCTGTTACAATATATTTTTCAATCTGGCTGTATAGTTCTTTGTCGATGCAGGCATCGATCACTGCGATATCACCGGTTGATTTGTAATAATTCAGAGTTTGTTCATTTCCAATGATTGCGTCAAGTTTATCGGAAGTGATATATACGATCATTTTTTCATAGTCAGTGAGTGTTGACTGCCGGATAGCAACATTGTCGGAATTATCAATCGTTAAATCGGTAAAGACCTGAATAATATTTTTGGAATCCAGATTATAATAATTCCGGAAGGTATCAGGAATATAACTTTCCGCCACGGCATTTGGTCCGTCATTGGTAATGGCGACGATTAGTTCATTTGGCAGATTTGCCTTATATATGGTATGTCCAAGAAGGTACAAAAATAAAATGAGAAAAATACCTCCTGCAAAATGCCACTTATAATAATACAGAATATACTTTCTGCGCTCCTTGGTATCCATAGATGCCAGACGTTTAGCTTGCAGCTGCTTTTTATAGGATTGCCTTTCCTTAAAGGACATACGGGACAATTCCAGGGCATTTTCTGAGTATAGGTTCTCTTCCTGTTCTTTTATGTTACTTGTATTTTTGTCATCAGTATCTGTTTTTGATTTCATGTTGTCATTTTCTTTTTCCATGGATGTTTATACCTTTCAATAATATTTATTCCTATTCAATGACAGATGCCGTTACTTTATAGCATACGAGATATAGGCATAGGTTGTATTTTAGCACAATAAATCGAAAGAGGAAAGTTTTTCACAAAAAGTTTATAAATTTAGTAGATTTTTTGGAAACTATCGTGTATAATGCTGATGTAAACATATTATGTAAAGCACAATTACTATGTCTTTTTGACTGAATTTAAGCATATATTGTTATAAGAATGGTTTGGAGCCGTTATGACATTTCTGGATTTAAAACAAAAAGAGGTAATTAATTGTAAAGACTGCAAACGGATTGGCTGTGTGGCAGATATTGAATTTGATCCCTGTAACGGTCAGATTTGTGCATTGATTGTACCAGCACCCATTCACTTTTTTTCCTGTTTTGGGAAGTGTGTCAGATATTACATTCGTTTTTGTGATGTAGTCAGGATTGGACCGGATATTATACTGGTGGATGTCTGTTTGGAGGCGGCTGTTATGAAAGATGATTGCTGACAGGCAATCAATTTTGCAAAGCAAAATTGGTTACAAATTAAGAGGAGGATTTACATATGAAATGTCCATTTTGTGGAGAGGATAACACAAGAGTGATTGATTCAAGACCGGCAGATGATAACAGTTCCATTCGCAGAAGAAGGGAATGCGATGATTGTAAAAAACGTTTTACCACTTATGAGAAGGTGGAGACAATACCATTGATCATTATTAAGAAAGACAAGATCAGGGAGGCTTTTGACCGTTCGAAAATAGAATCCGGTGTAATTAAATCCTGTCATAAACGTCCGATTTCGGTAGATGAGATTGAAAAATGCATTGACCGTATAGAGACTAAGATTTTTAATTTGGAGCAAAAAGAAGTTGAAAGTACTGTTGTCGGGGAAATCGTCATGGATGAATTAAAAGTTTTGGATCAGGTAGCTTATGTGCGGTTCGCTTCTGTTTACCGGGAGTTTAAGGATGTTAATATTTTTATGGATGAATTGAAAAAATTATTAAATTAAAGACAGCAGGCAGTATGGAAAATGTGAAAATAATATGAAAACGCAGCGGTAATGGATATTCCCGTTGCGTTTTTTATATGCATCCGATATAATAATTTTGTTCGTACTTGAAGATGGAATAGGAGTTTTCATGTATAGTAAAGTTTTGAGCGGCACACTGCATGGAGTCGAGGGAAGGCTCATTACAGTGGAAGCCGATGTCAATGAAGGGCTGCCTGTATTTAATATGGTAGGCTTTTTATCTTCTGAAGTCCGTGAGGCCAGTGACCGCGTGAGAACCGCTTTGAAAAATTCGGGATATCTGTTTCCACCAAAGCGTATTACGGTTAATTTGTCCCCGGCAGATGTCAGGAAGGAAGGTTCCGCTTTCGATTTACCCATTAGTATCGCACTGCTTACAGCATATGGTTATATTCCGGTAGAAGAATTAAAGGATATTCTGTTCATTGGGGAACTGTCATTAAATGGGGATATCCGGGGTGTAAGAGGGATTCTTCCAATTGTTGATTTTGCAAGAAAGCAGGGAATCAGGACAGTTATTCTTCCTTATGGTAACAGGAGGGAGGCTTCTTTTATTCCGGATATGGAGATTTTTGGAGCAAAAAGCCTTAGGCAGGTTGTGGAGCATCTTTTACAGAATGATCATATGGTGCCGGAAACCGTACATCAGAAAAGGGAATCGGTTTCCGACTCTTTTTGTGTTGACTTTGCGGATGTAAAAGGTCAGAAGACACTAAAAAGAGCAACAGAGATTGCAGTGACAGGAATGCATAATATATTGTATCTTGGTCCTCCTGGGGCAGGGAAATCCATGATGGCAAAAAGGATTTCGACTATTATGCCAGAGATGTCTTACGAGGAGAGCATTGAACTTACCAAAATCTATAGTGTTGGAGGGATGCTGGAGCCGGAAGAGGGACTGGTCAGAAAGAGGCCGTTTCGCATGCCCCATCATTCGATTACGGCACAGGCATTGATCGGTGGCGGCAAGAATCCCAGACCAGGTGAGATCAGTATGGCACATCATGGCGTACTTTTTTTAGATGAATTTTTGGAATTTCAAAAGAATATTATGGAGATGCTTCGTCAGCCGTTGGAGGATGGAAAGGTTACGATATCAAGGTTACAGGGAAGCTATACGTTTCCCTGTGAATTTATGCTGGTGGCTGCCATGAATCCATGTCCCTGTGGCTTTTATCCGGATCTGGAAAAGTGTCATTGTACAAAGCCCCAGATTGACCGTTATCTGAAAAAAATATCACAGCCGATGTTAGACCGGATAGATATGAATATATCGGTGAAAAAGCTGGATTATGAGGAGCTATATGGGAACAGGGAAGAAGAGTGTTCAGGAATGATCAAGCAAAGAGTCATGAAAGCCCAGGAGCTTCAAAAAAGAAGGCTTGAGCCATATGGAATCCTGTTTAATTCGCAGATACCGTCCAAGCTTTTGGATGAAGTCTGCAAACTTGGTGAAAAGGAACAAAAGCTTAGACAGGAAATTTTTTTACAATATGGGCTGTCTGCCAGAGGTGCCGCCAAAGTATTGAAGGTAGCACGGACAATTGCCGATTTGGATCATTCGGAAGCTGTGGAATGTGATCATATATGGGAGGCACTTTCTTACCGGATGACTAATTTTTATCAGGGGGGAGGAACTAAATGAGAAAGCAGGATTATTACTGGTACTGGCTAACCAATATAAACGGAATCGGCAGAAGAACGATACAGAAATTGTTGGATATATATGGAACACCGGAGGCTGTTTATTTGGAAAATGAAGAAAAGGTATCTGCCTGTTTTCGGAACATAAAACAGAAAGAGGCATTTTCCATGTCTAAAAGAGAAGATTACATCATACATAGTTATCAGAAGCTTGCAGGGAAAGGAATTTCTTTTATCCACCGTGATATGCAATGTTATCCCCAGAAACTTCGGAATATTCCGGATGCCCCTTTTTCTCTTTATTTAAAAGGTGGTTTTCCAACGGAAGATCAAAAAAACGTTGCAGTGATTGGAGCGAGGAACTGTACCAGATATGGGAGCGAAATGGCACGTTTTTTTGCAAGGGAGCTTTCAAAATACGGGATAGGGATCATCAGCGGTCTGGCCAGAGGGATAGACGGAATGGCACATACCGGTGCTCTGGAAACGAATGGTTATACGTTGGGTGTGCTGGGATGCGGAATTGACAGGATTTATCCAGAGGAGAATTATGGGCTTTTTATGCAGATGGAGAAAACCGGAGGAATTTTGTCTGAAAATAATCTTGGTATTTTGCCGGCACCGGGATTGTTTCCCCAGAGAAATCGTCTGATTGCCGGTCTTTCTGACGGGATTTTGGTGGTAGAGGCAATGGAGAAGAGTGGTACGTTTATTACGGTAGACCAGGGTTTGGAACAAGGCAGGGAAATTTTTGCATTGCCGGGAAGGATTACAGATAAGACCAGTGCAGGATGTAACAATCTGATAAAGCTGGGTGCCCATATGATAACTGAGGTGGAAGACATTTTGGAAATTCTTCAAATTAATAGGAAAAACGTTCAAAAATCAGGAAAAGCAAATGATTTTAAAGCAGGAGTGAATAAAATGTCACTTGCACCTCTTGAAAAAATGGTGTATAGTTGTTTGCGAATTGAACCAAAATATTTGGATGATATCATTTATGAAGCGAAAATTGCCCCACAGGAGGTATGTGTCGCATTAAACAGGCTGTCTGTAAGGGGAGCAATAGTAGAAACGGCAAGAAATTATTATGCAATTAAGTTATAAAATCTATCAATGAATATTGGAAGGAGCCGAATTATGGCAAAGAACCTTGTAATTGTAGAGTCACCGGCAAAAGCAAAAACAATCAAAAAATTTCTTGGGAGCAATTATGAAGTGATTGCTTCTAACGGACATATCCGGGATTTACCCAAATCCCAGATGGGCATTGATGTAGAAAATGATTTTGAACCAAAGTATATTACGATTCGCGGGAAAGGAGAATTATTGGCTGCACTCCGGAAGGAAGTAAAAAAAGCGGATAAAGTATATCTCGCAACAGATCCTGACCGCGAGGGAGAGGCAATTTCTTGGCATTTATCAAAAGCCCTTAAGCTGGAGAATAAAAAGTACAAGAGAATTACGTTTAATGAGATTACAAAAAATGCAGTGAAGGGTTCTTTAAAGGAAGCCAGGGATATTGATATGAATCTGGTAGATGCACAACAGGCAAGACGTGTGCTGGACCGGCTGGTGGGATATGAGATCAGTCCTCTTTTATGGGTAAAGATAAAAAGAGGATTAAGTGCAGGTCGTGTCCAGTCAGTTGCACTGCGCCTGATCTGTGACAGAGAAGAAGAGGTTAACAGTTTTATTCCGGAAGAGTATTGGACGCTGGAAGCATCTATCAGACCTCAAGGAAGTAAAAAGGCATTTCTGGCCAAGCTTCAGAAGACACCGGAAGGTAAAGCAGAGATACATTCCCGAGAAAAAATGGAAGAGGTTTTAAAAGAGCTTAAGGGGGCAAGGCTGGAAGTAAAAGAGATTAAAAAGTCAGTCAGGACGAAAAAAGCGCCCCTTCCTTTTACAACCTCGACTTTACAGCAGGAAGCTGCAAGGAAGCTGAATTTTGCAACAGGAAAGACAATGAGGATCGCACAGCAGCTGTATGAAGGTGTGGAAATAAAAGGAAAAGGAAGTATTGGTCTTATTACTTATTTGAGAACGGATTCTGTCCGTATTTCGGAGGAGGCAAACGCTTCTGCCATTGATTACATTGAGAAGCAGTACGGTAAAGAGTATGTGGGTTCAGGAAAACAAAAAACGGACAATGGGAAAAAAATCCAGGATGCCCATGAAGCGATTCGACCTACTGATGTGACATTATCTCCGGTTAAATTAAAAGAAGCATTATCGAGAGACCAGTTCCGTTTGTATCAGCTTATCTATAACCGATTTCTGGCAAGTCGTATGGAGGCTGCAAAATATGAAAGGGAAACCCTTAAGCTGGAAGCGGAGGGTTATGAGTTCGGTGCGGCATCTACGAAACTTATATTTGATGGCTTTATGGCAGTTTATGCAATAGAAGACGAAAATGATGAGTTGAGGAACTTATTTAAGAATATTGATGAGCAGACTGAGATTATGGTTGAGGAATTTATTGATAAGCAGCATTTTACCCAGCCGCCGGCTCATTTTACGGAAGGTTCCCTTGTCAAAAAATTAGAGGAGTTAGGGATTGGTCGTCCAAGTACCTATGCCCCGACGATTTCAACTATTCTTGCAAGAAGGTATGTGGTAAAGGAAAACAAGAATTTGTATGTGACGGAATTGGGAGAAGCGGTCAACCAGATTATGATGAAAGGATTTCCGGTTATCGTGAACACAGAGTTTACGGCTAATATGGAGTCTTTGCTAGATAAGATTGAAGAAGGTGTGATTGACTGGAAAACGGTGGTTTCCAATTTTTATCCGGATTTAAACGAAGCCGTATCTGCCGCCAATAAAGAATTAGAGCATATTAAAATAGAGGATGAGGTGACAGAAGAGATTTGTGAGGAATGCGGTAGAAATCTTGTGATTAAATATGGTCCTCACGGTAAATTTCTTGCCTGCCCCGGATTCCCAGAATGTCATTTTACAAAACCGTACTATGAAAAAATCGGAGTGGAATGTCCGAACTGTGGAAAAGATGTTGTATTAAAGAAAACAAAAAAAGGCAGAAAATATTATGGATGCATTGATAATCCGAATTGTGATTTTATGTCATGGCAGCGTCCATCATCTGAAAAATGTGAGAAATGTGGCAGTATTATGTTGATAAAAGGAAACAAATTAGTGTGCAGTAATGCAGAGTGTGGATATGTACAGGAGAATAAAAAAGAGCACAGCTAAGAATTTCCAGATTTTCTTTTTTTAGAAAATTGTTGTTATTACTTATTAATTGTGTTAGAATTACTTGTGGATGGAGGGAGCCTATGGGAGTACAGTTGTTAGATAAAACAAGAAAAATCAACCAGCTTTTGCATAATAACAGTTCTCATAAGGTTGTCTTTAATGATATCTGTCAGGTGTTAAGTGAGATTTTAGAGTCCGATATTTTAGTGATCAGTAAGAAAGGGAAGGTTCTGGGAATCAAGAATCGTCCGGATATTAGTGAGATAACGGAACTGATCGTCCCTGATGTAGGGGGATTTATCGATCCCATGTTGAATGAGCGTTTTCTGGGAGTATTATCTACCAAAGAGAATGTGAACCTGGCGACACTGGGATTTGAATTTGATAATCTGGAGAAATATCAGGCGATTATTTCACCAATTGATATTGCAGGAGAACGGTTGGGAACTGTTTTCATGTACAAAGAAGATAAGCAGTATACGATTGATGATATCATCTTAAGTGAATATGGCACAACTGTTGTCGGTTTGGAGATGATGCGGAGCGTTAATGAAGAATCGGCAGAGGAAGTCAGAAAGATTGCGATTGTACATTCTGCAATCGGAACATTATCAGCTTCTGAAGCGGAGGCTATCATGCATGTATTTGATGAACTTTCCGGAATGGAAGGGATTTTAGTAGCTTCCAAGATTGCAGACAGAGTTGGAATTACAAGGTCTGTCATTGTCAATGCACTTCGTAAGTTTGAAAGTGCCGGAGTGATAGAGACAAAGTCTTCCGGTATGAAAGGGACTTATATCAAGGTTTTGAATGAAGTGGTGTTTGAAGAATTAGGAAAATTACATAAATAAAAATGGATTTTGTGGTTATAAAAGGATTTGTGGGCGTACTCATAAGTCCTTTGCTGTTGCTATATAGAGTGTATCTTAGAATATTTTATGTCTGAAAAAGAAGGAGGAATGCATATGATTAATACGAATATTTATAATTATATCAATGTATTAAACAAAGCAGCCGATGCGGCAAACACAAGAAATGAAATCATCACAAATAATCTGGCAAATGTAGATACACCTAATTATAAAAGAAAAGATGTTTCTTTTGAAAACTATTTGGAGCAGGCATTGTTAGGGGGGAATCCATTAGAAGAGAGGGTTGCGGAAGTAAATACGCATTTATCGGATTTTGGTGGATTGATATATACAGATTCATCTACACTGTCCTATCGTTTAGATGGTAATAATGTAGATGTTGATACCGAAGAAGCTATGCTGGCAGAGAATCAGATCAGATATAATACTTTGGTATCCCTGATCGGGCAGGAATATGCAAGATATAAGACAGTATTATCAAGTTAAGGGAGGGGATAGTATATGAGTGGAGTTTTTAATGCATTACATGTTTCAGCATCAGGAATGACGGCACAACGTACCAGAATGGACATAATTTCCCAGAATATTGCTAACGTAAATACGACCAGAGATGAGAACGGGAGGGTTTACAGACGCCAGACTGTGGTGTTTCAGGAGAATTCCAATGCATCTTTTGATCATATTTTAAGTAACAGATTAGAGACGTATCATGCAAAGGGAGTTAAGATATCGGCCATTGTGGAGGATACTACAGAAGGGGCAATGGTATATGATCCGGATCATCCGGATGCCGATGAGAATGGATATGTAATGCGGCCGAATGTAAATACCGTTACAGAAATGACAAACCTGATTGATGCAAGTCGTTCTTTTGAGGCAAATGCAACAGCATTTAATGCAGCAAAGGCGGTTGCCATGAAGGGGTTAGAACTGTTCCAGCAGTAATCCCCAAAGGCGATGAGCTGGTCAGTAATTTAATTATAGGTATTAAGTGAATGCCGCAAGGGTTACGCAGCTGTTGTAAGAGGTTTAGCTGTTTAACCGGCAACAAATATGAAATTAAGATAAATACAAAATTTCAGGAAATACATTATGGAAATTAGAAAGGTGGTCACAAATGGCAGTTTCTGCAATTCAGAATAACAATGTACAAAATGCATTGATTGAGAATTATGGTTTATCTAAGGTTACAACGGATAATGGGGAGGCTTTTGATAATTTATTGAGCTCCGCAATTAATATGTATAAGGAAGCTGACGGTTTACAAAAGGCAGCAGAGGAATCAGAGATTAATTTTGCACTTGGATATTCAAACAATATTCATGATCTCGCAGATATTCAGTTTAAAGCAAGCACGGCCCTGCAATATACAGTTAAGGTTACAAACAAAGCACTTGAGGCATATAAAGAACTGATGAATATGCAGGTATAATACATTAAAACAGATAAACGGAGAAAGCGTTCCGTTGGGGAGTAGTATGTAGTATGTTAGACAGATTAAAATCTATTCAAACAAGTATGGTCGAATTTTGGAATCGATTCACAAGTAAACAAAAGACATTAATTATATCTATTTCGGCGGCTGTCATTTTTATACTGGTAGTTCTTATTGTAATGCTTAACCGTACGAAATATGTGGAACTGGTAACTTTCGACAACACGACAGATGCAGCGTCGGCACAGGAGATACTGAATGAAAAAGGAATCAAGTTTGCGGTATCGGGCAATGGTCTTACTTTTACGGTTGATGAGAAAAGTGAAGCTGCTGCAAGACTGGCACTGGGAGAGAATAATATTGCCACGAATAAGAATAATGACAGGGACTGGCTGTTTAATAACAGTATGTCAACGACAGACCGTGAAAGGCAGTTAAAGGAAAAGATTGTCACACAAAATGATCTTAGCAGTGATCTGGAACAGATAGAAGGTGTGAAACAGGCATCTGTACAGATTACCATTCCGGATTCCACCAATTCATTATTATCTGAAAATAAAGAGGCGACAGCAAGTGTTTTGTTGATTACAACCAGTGATTTTTCTGCTGAGAGTGTAGAGGGAATTGCCAATATGGTGGCGACTTCTCTTGGGAATAAGACAACCAACTCTGTTCGGATTATTGACCAGACCGGAGCTTTACTGTTTGGCGGTGATAACGATCTTTCGACAGCTAAGGGTGCGGCAGCACAGACAATGAAGATAACAAATGAAGTTACAACGAATCTTGAAGACAGGGTACGAAGTCTTTTGGTAAATTCGGGTGTATATAATGATGCTGAAGTAACTGCTAATCTGGATTTGACACTGGATGAAGAAGAGATTCAGAATGTACGTCATTATACCGAAGATGAGGAAGATGATTCAGGACCGAAAACAAGCTATTATTATTATAATGCAGAAAATACAGATGGCACATCGGGAATTCCTGGGACGGATTCGAATGATGGTACAGTAAATGACTATGAGATTTTGAATGGTTCTGCCGGAAACAGCAGTGCGAATGTAATCAAAGAGGAATATAACGACAGTGTTGAAACAACAACAACCAAAAAAGCAATCGGCAGAGTGAATACAGATAATTCGTCTATAGCGGTAGTTCTTAGCCGGTATGTGATTTATGATGAAGCAAAGATGAAAAAAGCCGGTCAGCTAAGAGGAACCAGTTTTGAGGCTTTTCAGGAAGAAAATGATGAGAGAAAGGCTGTTGAGATCGATCAGGAATTATATACATTGATTGAGAAAGCGACAGGAATTGCTGCGGAGGATATAGGGATTCATGCATATGAAGTTCCGCTGTTTTATCCGAAGGAAACAAGTGCTGCGGAGATGGCAACGAATTATCTTCAGTTTATCCTTGCAATTTTAATAGTTGCATTGCTCTGTTTTGTAGTATTCAAGGGTATGAAACCGGTAGAGATAACGGAACTGGAACCGGAACTTTCTGTGGAAGCATTATTGGCCACTACTAAGGAAAATCAGAGCTTGGAGGATATTGAATTTAGTGATAAATCAGCTACCAGACAGCAGATTGAGCGTTTTGTGGAGGAAAATCCGGAAGAGGTTGCATTGTTACTGCGTAATTGGCTGAATGAGGAATGGGAATAAGGAATAGATAGGTTTGGAGGAGAAGCAATGAACGATGAAGAAATGTCAGGAATCCAGAAAGCAGCTATTTTATTGATTTCTTTGGGTCCGGAAAAATCCGCAACTGTTTTTAAACATTTAAAAGAAGACGAGATTGAATCCCTGACACTGGAAATTGCAAATACAAGAAGTGTATCTCCTGATGTGAAGGAAAGTGTGATGGAGGAGTTTTATGAAATCTGTCTTGCTCAGCAGTATATTGCCGAGGGTGGTATCGGATATGCAAAAGATCTGCTGGATAAAGCATTGGGAGAAGATAAGGCGAAGGATGTTATAGGCAGACTTACAGCATCCTTACAGGTACGACCGTTTGAATTTGTACGAAAAGCGGATCCGTCCCAGCTTCTTAACTTTATACAGGATGAGCATCCACAGACAATTGCCCTTATTCTGGCATATCTTCCGTCCAGTCAGGCGGCAGCAGTGGTGGGTGCACTTCCGTTGGAAAAGCAGGCTGATGTTGCGAGACGTATTGCGTTGATGGATCGAACCAGTCCGGATGTCATCAAAGAGGTGGAAAAAATATTGGAAAAGAAGCTTTCTTCGCTGGTCAATCAGGATTACACCATTGTGGGTGGTGTAGATGCCATTGTTTCTATTTTGAATACAGTTGACCGTAGTACAGAGAAACATATTATGGAGACGTTAGAGGTTGAAGAACCTGAACTTGCAGATGAAATTAGACGTAAGATGTTTGTATTTGAAGATATTCTTACTCTTGACAGCCGTGCAATCCAGACGGTTCTGCGTGAAGTGGATAATAATGAGCTTGCAACGGCGCTTAAGAATGCGAATGAGGATGTTCAGAACTGTATTTTCAGCAATTTGTCTTCCCGTCTGTCTACTATGATCAAGGAAGATATGGAATACATGGGTCCGGTAAGACTGAAGGATGTAGAGGAAGCACAGCAGAAGATTGTAAATATTATCAGGAAGTTAGAAGATACTGGAGAGATTGTTATTTCTCGTGGTGGAGGTGACGAGATCGTTGTCTAATCTGATTAAATCGGGGTTTATAGCATTTTCCCAGGATAATACACTTGTAATTGATGCTAATGAGAATAAGATTATTAAGAATCTGGATGACACGCTGGCTTTGGCGAGAAGACAAGATAGTGTGGAAGAGGCTTTGGCAGAAGCAATGATTCTGGATGCGGAGCTTTCGGGAGAAGATTTTGATGATGATGTACTGACGATGGATACTGCCAATATTCCGGGAGCGTCGGAAGCTTCATCTGAAGAACTGCGTCAAATGGCAGACGAGGTGCTGGTCTCTGCAAAAAGTGAAGCAGAAACAATTATCAGCCGTGCACATGATGAAGTGGAAAAGCTTCGTGCAGAGGCATATGATGAGATAGAGGCTTTAAAAAAACAGGCGATAGAAGAGGGGAATCAGCAGGGATATGCAGAGGGGCTACAGTCCGCAGAAGAAGAGATAGAAGAGAAAAAAGCTGAATTGGAGCAGCTCAGGCGCAAAATGGAAATCAAACTACAGGAAACGGAAGAGGAATTGGTAAAATTTACGGAAAAACAGATGGTTGATTTGTTATGTCAGTTAATTCCTCATCTTACTGGTGTAGTGATTGAGGAGCAGCGCGATGTATTGCTCTACATTATTAATTCTGCAATGAGAGACTTGGATAATAGCAAGCATTTTGTGATCAAGGTATCCAGTGATGATTATAATGAAATATCAGAAAGAAAAGATGAGATTTACGGAGCTTTGAATCCTAATATACAATTAGAGGTATTTGAGGATGCGAAGCTTGAAGCGAGACAATGTCTGATTGAAACGGATAATGGAATTGTTGATATCAGTCTGGATGTTCAGATGGATAATCTGATTAAGGCACTTAGATTAATGGTTAAAGAATAGGTGATTTGTTTGGATATAAATTATGAGCCATACTTTTCTCTGGCACACCGTTCATATGTAAAGGAGCTTGGAAAGGTGGCAAAAATTGTGGGGCTTACTGTGGAGTCAGTGGGACCTGCCTGTAAATTAAATGATTTGTGCAAGATTACTTCGAAAGACGGTACACAGGAAGTTATGGCAGAAGTGGTTGGATTCAGGGATAGCCGTGTTCTTTTGATGCCTTTTGAAAGTGTGGAGGGAATTGGACTTGGAGCTACTGTGGAAAACACCAAGGAACCCTTAAAGGTATTTGTGGGAGAGGAATTATTAGGGCATGCTCTGGATGGTCTTGGCAGACCGCTTGACGGCACTGAGTTTCATTTGAATGATACATATCCTATTGAAGCACCCCCGCCGGATGCTCTGAAACGTAAGATGATTTCAGAAGTGCTCCCGTTAGGTGTAAAAGCGGTAGACGGAATGATTACTGTCGGAAAAGGACAAAGAATAGGGATATTTGCAGGATCAGGTGTTGGTAAATCTACTTTGATGGGGATGTTTGCCAGGAATACAAAGGCGGATATCAATGTGATTGCACTGATTGGTGAGCGGGGAAGAGAGGTCAGGGAGTTTATCGAACGTGATCTTGGTGAGGAAGGACTGAAACGTTCCGTTCTTGTGATTGCTACATCGGATAAACCGGCATTGATTCGTAATAAAGCAGCCAAAACAGCAACGGCAATTGCCGAATATTTTAGGGATAAAGGGAAAGATGTTCTTCTTATGATGGATAATATGACACGTTTTTGCATGGCACAGAGGGAAATCGGACTTGCGTCCGGGGAACCGCCCGTTACAAGAGGTTATCCCCCTTCTGTATATTCCGAGCTTCCCAAGGTGTTAGAGCGTGCAGGAAATTCAGAAAAGGGTTCTATCACGGGAATATATGCAGTACTGGTAGATGGAGATGATTTTAATGAGCCGATTTCAGATACTGCACGAGGTATTTTGGATGGTCATATTATGCTTTCCAGAAAACTGGGACATAAGAACCATTATCCGGCTATTGATGTGTTGCAGAGCATTTCAAGATGTATGAGTGGAATTGCAACAAAAGAGCATAAAGCAACTGCCGGCAGACTGAAAAATGTCCTTGCGACTTATAATGAAGCAGAGGATTTAATAAATATCGGGGCATACAAATCCGGCTCCAATCCGGAGATTGATTTTGCGATTTCTAAGATTAATCAGGTAAATGAGTTTTTAATGCAGGATGTGGACAGTAAATATCTGTTTGAGGAAGAAATAAATATGCTTTCGGGTATTTTCGATGAGGTGCAAGCAGGTTAAAAGGCAGGTTTTGATTGTGGCTAAATTTATCTATCGTATGCAGAATATTCTGGATATCAAGTACAAACTGGAAGAGCAGGCAAAGCAGCATTATATGGAAGTCCGTATGAGGCTCAATGAGGCACAGGATGTTCTGGAGCAGTTAAAATGTCGAAAAGAAGAATATTTTGCAGAATACCGGCATCTGGTATCTGAACGTCTTGATGTCCTTGCGATAGAGCAGTGCAAGACAGCTATTCTGGTGATGGATGAATACATAGAAGACCAGAAGATGGTAATCATGCAGATTGAGCAGGAACTGGAAGAAGCGGCCAGACTGATGAATGAGGCTACAAAAGAAAGAAAGATACACGAGAAATTAAAGGATAACCAGTTTGAAGTTTTTTTACAGGAATTGAATCAGGAAGAAATGAAAGAGATTGATCAACTGGTCAGTTACCAGTATAATAAAAATGCAGACGAAGAGGAGTAGGGTCTTATGGCAAAGCGTAATAGGTCAGAAACGAGAACAAATGATGAAGAGAATATTGGAAGTAAGATTTTATCTGTCTTTTTTGTGATTTTGATTGTGGCTGTGTGGCTGGCAATTATTGCCGCTCTGATTAAGTTTGATATAGGGGGATTCGGGAGTTCCGTACTGCGACCTATATTGAAAGATGTTCCGGGAATTAATAAAATTCTTCCGGCACCGTCTTCTGAGGAATTAGAGAAAGAGGCAGCGGAAAATGAAAAAGGAGACGAGATTGCAACACTCTCCCAGGCAAAAGAAATGATTGAAAAGCTGAAGGAAGAGAACAGCAAATTAAATACAAACAACAAATCGCTGAAAGAGGAAAATGCAGACTTAACAAAGCAGGTAGAACGTCTTAAAGTGTTTGAAGATGGTCAGAATGAATTTCAGCAGCAAAAAGAACAATTTTATAATGAAGTAGTCTATGGAGAAAACGCTCCAGATGCCGATACATATATTAAGTGGTATGAGAGTATCGATGCAGCTCATGCAGAAGCTATTTATAAACAGCTTCTTTCCAACCAGTCAACAGATTCCAATATTAAAGAGCTGGCCAAGACATATGAAAATATGAAGCCGGCAGAAGCTGCTGCCGTGTTGGAAAAGATGAAAAATGATCTGGATACGGTTGCAGAGATATTAGAGGCAATGAAAGCAGATAAGAGAGCCAAAATAATGGATCAGATGGATCCGGATTTTGCGGCAAATGTAACTAAGAAGCTTATGCCATAACCACTTGATAATATATATTATTAAGGAAAGGAGGAAAAACATGCAGGTAAAGGAAAAAGTAAATGCGTCTAATCTTATGACGATTGGAATGCAGACCGGTAATGAAAAGAATACTTCCAAGACCGGTAAGGATACAGATTCTTTGAGTTTTGCGAATATTTTTGCCCAGTCTAAAGCGGATGCCAATAAAAATGCATTTATGAAAGAAAATGGGCAGGATGTTTCCAAAGTAAATAATCTTGCGGCTCAGAGAGATTCGTCAGTAAAATCAGAAAAAGCTACAGCAGACGGTATAGAGCCGGAAAAATCAGTAACAGATAGCACAGATAAAAGACAGACAGTAACAGATGATGCGGGAATGGAAAATGTTTCTATGACCGGAGATGTCACCAAAGAAAGTGAAGACCTGACCGATGAAGAGATATCAGCAGCTCTTGAAGCAGTCAGTGATATTTTGCAGATGATAATGCAGCAGTTAGGTTTGTCTGCTAAGGATGTGGAAGCACAGTTAAATGCTTTGGGAATGGAAGTTTCCGATTTAATGACCCCTATGGGTTTAAAGGAATTTTTCTTAAAACTTCAATCGGCAGATGTTTCAGATTTGCTTACAGATGAAAATCTGAATCAGGCGTGGCAGCAGTTTGAGGAAGAGTTCAACCGGATATTACAGGAGAATGGCTGGGAAGAATCGGACCTTAAAGATGTTTTGGAACTTATGGAAAAAGCAGATGGAAAAGAGATTCTTTTAGAGTCACCTGATTGGAAGGAACTAGCTGTGGACAAAGAATATGATCCTTCGGAATTCATATCAGAAGAAGCGGATATGGAAAAAGAGCCAGAGGTGATCGTTTCACGTAAAGATGATCAGGGAATGCAGGATTCATTATTTGCCAAAAATCAGAGTGCTTCTGGTCAGATGCAGGAACATACGTCAGATCATTTGGAAGAGACCATGACAAAAGATATCAAAGCTTTTGAAAATCCAATTTTGCAGGCAATTCACGATGCAGTAGGTCAGATAGATGAGACTGCTGTTTTGGGAGAAGAACCTGTTAGAGCAATGGATGTGATTGAACAGATTGTAGAACAGGTTCGTGTCAATATGAATCAGGATACATCTTCAATGGAATTACAGCTTTATCCGGAGCATTTAGGTAAAATCCAGATACAGGTTATTTCTAAAGACGGCATTATGACGGCCAGAATTGTAGCGGAAACAGAAGCTGCAAAACAGGCAATTGAAGGTGGTCTTACCAATCTGAAGGATGCAATGCAGCATCAGAATCTGAAAGTAGAAGCGATAGAAGTTATGGTTTCAACTACCGGCTTCGAGCGTGGAAACGAAGAGCAGATGGCAAATGAACAGAGAAGTACAGGAAGAAACAGAAGAAAAATGAATCTGTCAGAGTCAGATGAAGAGATTTCTATCGAAGAAGAGGCTGAAGTTGAAAAAATGAAGGCTTCCGGAAGCAGTGTCAGCTATATGGCATAATAGGAAAGAATATCGGTATGAAACCGGTATCTATCATAAAAGAATAAAAGGAGGAAAAGAGTATGGCAGGAATAGGAATTGATACAACATCAGTGGATAAGGCAGTTAATAGCGTAACTTCCAAAAACAACAGTACATTGGATAAAGATGCTTTTTTAAAGCTTTTGGTAACCCAGATGCAGTATCAGGATCCATTGGAACCAACCAGTAACACAGAGTATATGGCTCAGCTGGCACAGTTCTCAACGGTAGAGCAGTTGGAGAATCTTTGTGCAACATTTAATGCAAACCAGGCATTGAATATGGCAGGACAATATGTAATACTAAATGTCCCTGATTCAGCTGGCAAGATCAATCAGGTGAGTGGTCTGGTAGATTATGTAACTATGAGTGAGGGAAAGGCATATTTCCATATTAATGACCAGTATTATCCGGCAGATTATCTGGATTCTATTGTTAGTATTGATTATCTGGAGCATTTGATCAAGAATCCGGGAAATGAAGAAGAAGGTGGAGAAAACAGCGGAGAAAACGGTGAAGATAAAGGAGATGGCGAAGGCGGCAACGAGGATAACGAGTAAAAAAGTCTTGTCAGCAGGTTTCCCAAAAGCAGTGATGCAGACGGAACTGTATCAGCTTAACCTTAAGGAAAAGGGGCGATAACATGGATCGTTTACAGAATTCATTTATGTCAATTGAACAGGTAAAAGACGCCTACTTAAATAATGGCAAAAAACCTAATTGGCAGAATGTTACAACAGAACAGGGGCTTTCTTTTCAGGAAATATTGAAAAAGACCAGCAGTGCAAAAGAAAATCTGCCGGGTGTGATATTTTCAAAGCATGCAAATGAGAGACTTGCCAGCCGGAACATCAATCTGAATGATGATCAGATGAACCGCTTGAACAAGGGTGTTATGCAGGCCAAGGAAAAAAGTATTAATGAGTCGCTGGTTATGATGGATAACATTGCT
Organism: Lachnospiraceae bacterium; assembly: GCA_029063085.1. Classification (GTDB taxonomy): domain Bacteria; phylum Bacillota; class Clostridia; order Lachnospirales; family Lachnospiraceae; genus CAG-590. The sequence continues at coordinate 28,409 of JAIDOW010000072.1, read as the reverse complement.
TTTATTGTAAATGTGAAAAATAATACAGTAATTACGGCAATGGATCAGGAAAATAATGATAGCAATGTGTTTACGAATATTGATGGGGCAGTTATTGTATAGCCGGACCTTTTGGAGGCTAGATATCCCGGAATGACAGACGGGATGACCATCAGTAAGAATAAAAGTAGGAGGTCAGTTAATTATGATGAGATCACTTTATTCTGGTGTTTCAGGTCTTAGGACACACCAGACAAAAATGGATGTTATAGGTAATAATATATCAAATGTAAATACCGTAGGATTTAAGTCCAGCCAGGTATTATTTAAGGATGTTTTGTACCAGACTACACAAAGTGCAACCGGTGCAACAACTACCAGTGGAGGTACTAATGCGAAGCAGATCGGTCTGGGTACGACTGTAGCGACTATTACAGCATCCCATAAAGGCGGTTCTGCACAGTCAACGAATAATCCGTATGATTTGATGATTAATGGAAGTTCTTTCTTTATTGTCAACCGCGGAGGCACAAATTATTTTACTAAAGTAGGGGCTTTTAAGACGGATGATGCCGGTAATTTAACTACCGGTGGCGGTGAACTGGTAATGGGATGGCAGGTAGATCCGGACGATCCGACAAGTGTTAGAAGGGATACGGTATCCGCATTAAGACCAGAGGCAGAAGAGAACAAAACAGCACCTCCGGAAATGACATCAAAGATGTATATGAATGGTAATATTGCTGCTATCGATCCAAAGCTGCAAACGGCAGACGGTGTTGTAACTACCGTATCTATTTACGATAATCTGGGATATACGTATACTGTTAAATTTAAGATTACCCAGGATGCAAATGATCCCAGCTTGTATAACCTTGCCATTGATTCCATTAAGGATGCCAACAACGTAGACATTTTACAGAATGGATATACGGCAACTTTAGCAGATACTACGATCAAATTTGATCCTGATGGAGGTAAGTTTGTCGGTATGGGTGGTGTAGCAGGAGTAAAGACAACAGCACTGACTATTACACCAACAGATCCTACAAAAGGAAATGTGTTCCAGGATCACACTGCTGCTGATCAGGCAGATTGGATTGATTCCATAGAGTTAGATTGTTCTCCACTTACCATGTACTCTACTAAGGGTGGCGAATCACAGGTAGAGACGATGAAGGGTGGTACGGATACTACAGGTGCAGGTCGTAAAGTTGGTACTCTTACAGACGTAGAGATTGATACAAACGGTATGATCTATGGTGTTTATGACAATGGTATCAGTAAGCTTTTGGGACAAATCGCAGTAGCCAAGTTCATAAATCCGGCAGGTTTAGAAGCAATTGGTAACAGTCTTTATAAAGAGACAAAAGCTTCTGGTGAATTTGACGGTGTGGGTCTGGATATTGTCAATGCGGGTGAGACTATGACACAGGGCGTTATTGAGATGTCTAATGTGGATCTTTCCCAGGAGTTTACAGAAATGATCGTAACACAAAGAGGATTTCAGGCAAATTCAAGAATCATCACTGTTTCTGATACCCTGATTGAAGAACTGGTAAATCTTAAGAGATAATACAAAACCTTAGGATTTGTGATAAAGTAATATGGAAGATGCATCATATATATTATTGTGGTGCATCTTTCCTTGTGAAGGAGGGGGATCTATGATAGAGTTAACAAAGATGAATGATATTAAATTTACTCTGAATGCAGATATTATTGAAGTTGTTGAAGAAACTCCTGATACAGTTATTTCCTTGACTACAGGAAAAAAAATACTTGTAAAAGAGAGTAGACAAGAGGTAACAAATTTAGTAATATCTTATAGGAAGAAAATATATAATACACTTTTGTAAATTTTTGTAGAATATATTACACTTTTATGCTATAATACTAACATGTGATTTTTTGAAAGGTTTCTTTGAATGATAGGAAACCTTAATTTACTGTGGATTGGAGAGGTGGAAGTTTTGGATATTGCATCGATAATTGGATTGGTTTTAGCCTTTGCCCTAATGATATTTGGTATGGCAAATGGTGACTTTGGATGGGCGGCATTGCCTTGGTTTTTAGATTTACCATCGATTTTAATTACCTTTGGTGGAGCCTTTGGTTCGGTACTGGCGAGTGTACCGATGCAGGGTTTCTTAGCCGGATTAAAATCTATTGGTCTTATATTTAAAGTGCCGCAGTTAGATAGTATAGGAACCATTAAGCAGATTATTGATTTATCTAACGTTGCCAGAAAAGAAGGCTTACTTGCATTAGAGGAATCTGCGAATGCACTGGAGGAGCCTTTTATGAAAAAAGGAATCCTGCTGATTGTGGACGGTACGGATCCGGAATTGGTAAGAGGCATTTTAGAGGCAGAATTGGTCAATACAGATACAAGACATCAGACGAACATTGCTTTTTGGAAACAGATTGGAGCGATGGGACCTGCCTGGGGTATGATTGGTACCCTGATTGGTTTGATCCTGATGCTGAAGAACTTATCCGATCCAGATTCTATCGGACCTTCTATGGCGACTGCGCTGATTACAACTTATTACGGTTCCGTACTTGCAAACTGGCTGAGTGCACCGGTTGCGGGTAAGCTGACAATATTTAATGACGAAGAGATACAGTTGAAGGAAATTATGATAGAAGGTTTGTTATCTATTCAGGCAGGAGAGAATCCGAGAGTAATTGAAGAGAAATTAAAATCTTTCCTTGCCCCAGGTGTGAGAGATCAGTTAAATGAAGGTGGTGAGTAGGATTGGCCAAAAAAAGAGAAAAACCTGCTGAGGAAGGTTCGCCGGCTTGGATGGCTACATTTAGTGATTTGATGAATCTGTTGCTTTGTTTCTTCGTTTTACTGTTTGCGAGTTCTACGATGGATGAGGGAAAGATTCAAAGGATTGCAGCATCTTTTGATAATATGAGTTTTAGTATTTTCCAGTCAGGAGCCGTTTCTTTAGTGGAGGGACAGATCGTATCGGGAGGTGTCACGCAGCTTCCGGGAATTGAGTCGGTATTAGAATATATCGGAGTATCCTCCGAGGTGGAGGGAAATAATCAGGATTTATCATCTACTGGTGCTGATGATGGGAAAGAAGACAAATCTGATCAGCCTGATAGTGTGGAACCGAATACGGAGGATCTGACAAGTGAAAGCGGAATTACCCAAAACACCAAAGAAGATTCGTTGACAGAAAAAGAATTGAAAGAAATGTTGGGAAAACAGGGCTTGGAACAGTCGGAAGAGATGTATGATGAGATTTCACAAATGACAGAGTCCTACAGTATTGATAATGAAGTTATATTGGATTATAATGCGCAATATGTTTCTCTGGATTTGAACGGAGCTATTTTATTTAATGCTGGTCAGGCGGAGATTCGACAGGATGCAAAGATTTTCATGCAAAAGATAGCGACGATTATGGAACGATACAAGGATTGTGTGATTGAGATAGAAGGGCATACCGATAATGTACCGATTCATAATTCCCGATATGAAAGCAATCGTTATTTGTCCACTGCGAGAGCTACCAAGGTGCTTGAATACGTTATGGAAAATGCTAATTTAATAGAAGCTAATATGAAGGTTGCTGGATATGGAGAAAGCCGTCCAGTTGCCTCTAACCAGACGGAAGAAGGGCGGGCTAAGAACCGCCGGGTATCTATTAAGATATATAATCAGTTGAATTCTGATACACAAACAAAAAGATAGGAGAAGGTCATGAAAAAGAATTTAATTACAGTCATTATTTTAGCTCTCTGTGTTGTGAATTTGATTTTAAACGTTATGCTGGTATTTGTCTGTATGCCATCTGCGAAGAAAACCAATAATCTGATTACGCAGATTGCATCAGCATTGAATTTGGAATTGGAGAGTAATGATGGTCAGCCATCAGTTGCGTTGGAAAATATTGCAACATATAATGTAGAAGCACAGGTTGTAAACCTGAAGGATGACGGCAGTGGAAAGAATGGTTATGTGCAGGTTGGTCTGACTTTAGAAATGGATAAGTCATCAAAGGAGTATGACGATTTGAATGCTGTTCTGGCAGATGCACAAGGAGCAGTATTTGATGAAGCACGTAACATTATTCAGAATTACACATATGCAGAAGTGGCAGATCAGGAGACTCAGGAGAAAATTAAAAAACAGATTCTTAGCAGCCTTCAAAAGAAATATGGGACACAATGTATATATAGAGTGTCATTTAGTAAGTTCACGACCCAGTCGTCCCAGTAATTTTTATTCAATATGATATGGGGAAGATGATGGTTCCCGAATAAAAAAGACTGGCAGGCTATTGGAGGTGAAAATATGGCAGATGTGCTGTCTCAAAATGAGATTGATGCGTTGCTGAAACAATTAAATTCCGGTGAGTTAGATGTAGATGAAGTGAATGACGAACCGGCGGTTAAAATTAAAGATTATGATTTTGCTAGACCTGCTAAGTTCTCAAAGGAACATTTGAGGACGTTGGAGATTATATTTGAGCATTTTGGCAGACTGGTTTCTAGTAATTTACCGGCATATTTACGGAAAAATGTACAGATTGATGTTATGAGTTCAGAAGCAGTTACATATTCTGAATTTTCCAATGCGTTATCGGATCCTGTGTTGCTCGGGATTGTTAACTTCGAGCCACTTAACGGTAATATATTGATTGAATTGGCATCCAATCTGGGATTTACGATTATTGACCGTATGCTTGGTGGAATGGGAGATCCCCTTGAAAAGCAGAGGAATTTTTCTGAGATTGAATTGTCTGTTTTGGAAAGAATTTTTGTGGTTTTGGTAGATCTTCTCAGGGAACCATGGGAAAATGTAATTGAGGTTCAGCCAAGGCTGGAGAGGATTGAAACGAATCCACAGTTTGCACAGATTATTTCACCAAGTGAGATGATAGCAATTGTCACAATTAATGTTGCAATCGGTACAGTAGAAGGTCTTATGAATATCTGTCTTCCGTTTATGACGCTGGAAGATATTATGGATAAGTTAAATACAAAATATTGGTTTTCTACGATGCAGAACAAGGATGAGCAGACTTATGATGAATATATTGAGACTGCAATTAATAAGGCACAGATACCGATAAAGGCATTGCTCGGAAAGAGCAGTATTTCAGTTATTGATTTTATTAATTTGCAAATTGGCGATATTATTAGACTGAATACCCATGTAGATAATGAGTTGGATGTTTATGTAGGTAATATTGTTAAATTTAAAGCGTTACCTGGTGCTGGTGGAGATAAATATGCCGTTAAGGTAACAGAAATTATAAGAGAGGAGTAGGGACATGGATGGGATGTTATCACAAGAAGAAATAAATGCATTGCTTGGCAATACAGCCGGTGATGATAGTGATGCCGCCACAGATTCTGCCTCCGGTAGTACTTTAACCGCACAGGAATGCGATGCGATTGGAGAGATCTCAAACATCTGTATGGGAACGGCAGCAACTACATTATATTCGCTGGTAAATCAGAAGGTAACGATTACTACACCATCAGTAACAATAAGTAAATGGGATGAATTGGTAGCCGATTATGAAAAGCCATGTGTTTTTATAACAATTTCATACAAAGAGGGAATTGATGGCAATAATGTCTTGATTCTTAGAGAAGATGATGTTAAAGTAATAACAGATTTAATGATGGGAGGAGATGGAACAAATCTTGTAGATGAGTTGTCAGAATTACATTTAAGTGCAATCTGTGAAGCGATGAATCAGATGATGGGCTCCTCTGCTACATCGTTATCCACAATGTTGGGAGAGATGGTTGATATTTCACCACCGACAGCGGATTTGGTAAGTCTGGTTGACGAAATAGACGAGGAAAAGGTAGGTTCTTTCTATAATAATTCTTTTGTAAAGGTTCTTTTCAAAATGGAGATTGGTGAGTTGGTGAACAGCAGTATCATGCAGTTGTATCCAATTGACCTGGCAAAGGAGTTATATACCAAGTTTATTTCCAGTCAGGAACCGGAGTCGGCAGCTCCGGCAGCAGCACCGCAAACACCACCTGCTGCCAGTCCTGTACAGCCGGCAGCAGGTCAGGCACCACCGCAGATGGGACAGCCGATGATGAATCAGATGCCGCCACAGATGGGACAGCCGATGATGGGGCAGATGCCACCGCAGATGGGACAGCCGATGCCATATAATTACGTTCCTGTACAGGATGTAAATGTACAGCCGGTTCAGTTCCAGCCATTTAATGCAGCTGTGAACCCGATTACCCAGCAGGAAAACATGGATTTGATTATGGATGTTCCGCTGGAAGTTACAGTTGAACTGGGAAGGACCAGTAAATCTATCAAAGAGATTTTAGAGTTTGCACCGGGAACAATTATTGAATTGGATAAGCTTGCTGGTGAGCCGATTAATGTTTTGGTAAATGGTAAGCTGGTTGCAAAAGGAGAGGTAGTCGTAATTGAAGAGAGCTTTGGTGTCAGAATAACTGATATCATTAAAGAATAAAGTATTTTTATGAAATGGAGAATATAATTATGGCAAAGAGTATTTTAATTTGTGATGATGCAGCTTTTATGAGAATGATGATCAAGGACATTTTAGTAAAGAATGGTTACACAATTGCAGGGGAAGCAGAAAATGGATTGAAGGCCGTTGAAAAGTATGCTGAGACCCAGCCGGATCTTGTATTGATGGATATTACCATGCCTGAAATGGATGGAATTCAGGCACTTAAGAAGATTAAAGAATCTGATCCGAATGCAAGTATCGTTATGTGTTCTGCAATGGGACAGCAGGCGATGGTAATTGAGAGTATTCAGTCGGGTGCCAGAGATTTTATTGTAAAACCGTTCCAGCCGGAACGTGTATTAGAGGCAGTTCAGAAGGCAGTTGGATAATATGATTTTATCGAAGTCGTCTTCCAGTTTGGAGAGTATAGGGCAGTTGATTTGTGTTGTCTTGTTATTTTTCTTTGTTCTTTTTCTTGCCTATATGACGGCGAGAATTACTGGAAGCTATCAATCCAATGTCATAAATAAGAACAGTAATATAAAAGTAATCGAGGTGTTCCGCCTATCTAATAATAAATTGATTGAGATTGTGAAGATTGGCAATCAATATCTGGCACTTGCGGTCTGCAAGGATCAGGTATCTGTATTAGCCCATTTGGATGAATCAGAGATCAAAGCGCGTGAAGCATCATTGGAACCGATTAACTTTAAAAATATACTGAATAAAATAAAAAATGAAAAACAAGATGAATAACAATAAAACAATAAGATGGATATTGGAACATATTCATATTAAAAAGTTTATAATTGCTTATCTGATTATTTTTTCTGTTATGTGTGTGGGATATCATGTACAGGCTACAGGAACCGCAGGCGATACAATTAATGATGAGAATGAACAAATAACTAATCTGGAGGAAGGTGTACCATTTACAATGGGAGTGACTGTCGATACCAAAAACGACGAGGGCACACTGGCTGGTACACTCCAGATGCTTTTAGTTATTACTGTAATATCATTAGCTCCATCAATCGTTGTAATGATGACGTCATTTACCAGAATTATTGTTGTATTCCATTTTTTAAGGACAGCTCTTGGTACACAATCGACGCCACCCAATAATGTTTTGATAGGGCTAGCGTTGTTTTTGACTCTTTTTATTATGACACCTACGATAGAGAGGATCAATGAAGAGGGGATTGGACCGTTATCCAGAGGAGAAATCACACAGGAAGAAGGACTTAAGGCGTGTATGCAGCCGCTTAGAGACTTTATGGTGAATAATGTTGAGCCAAAGGATATCAATTTCTTTTTGGATTTGGCAAGGATTGATACGGTTGAAGAAATAACGGATATTCCAAACTCTGTATTGATTCCTGCTTTTATGATGGGGGAATTAAGGAAATCTTTTATTATCGGATTTCTGATATATATACCATTTATTATAATTGATATGGTTGTAGCGTCTACATTAATGGCAATGGGTATGATGATGCTGCCGCCAACAACTATTTCCATGCCGTTTAAGATTTTACTGTTTGTAATGGCAAATGGTTGGAATCTGGTTATTGGAGAATTGGTGAAGAGTTTTCATTACTGACGATGTAAGAATAGATTGGAAGTGTAAGAATGAGTACAGGAATCGTAATGGATATTGCAAGAGAAGCACTATGGCTGATTATAAAATGTTCTGCCCCGCTTTTGCTGATATCCTTGACAGTAGGTCTTGTGATTAGTATTTTTCAGACAGTTACTTCAATACAGGAGCAGACGTTAACGTTTGTACCAAAGATTCTCAGTATATTTATTACTTTGATTCTTTGTGGTGGCTGGATTATGGACAATATAATAGAGTTTATGACCAGGCTATTTGAAAATTTTTCAACCTATGTGGGGTAGCTTATGATTGAGCAGTCTTTTTCAATCTACCATTTTGAATACTATTTGGTTATTTTTTCCAGAGTAATGGGTGCAATTGCGTTTGCCCCCATTTTTGGTAATACAAATACAATCAGAAGAGTGAAGATTTTTCTTGGTATTGCAGTTGCATATGCAATCTTTGCTATATATCCTTATGTGCCTCTTGGATATACTACTTTTTTAGAATATACGGTTATTTTACTGAAAGAACTGATTGTAGGATTAAGCATGGGGTTTATGTCAAGTATAGCAATTTCTATCATCGGTATGGCCGGACAATTTATAGACCGGGAACTGGGATTTTCCATGGTATCTAATTTTGATCCCACCTTCAATACGGATGCAACGATAACCGCAGAATACTATAATATGTTAGTTATGATTATAATGCTGTGTTCCAATATGCATTATTTTATATTGTCTGCACTGTCGGATTCTTTTCAGCTGATTCCGATTGGCAGGGTAACGATTGATAGCGGGAAGCTTTATGATACCGTGATACAGTATATGATAGATTATTTTGTGATTGCTCTCCGTATTGGAATGCCAATTTTAATCACAATTATGCTGCTAAATGTGATTTTAGGTGTTTTGGCAAAAACGGCACCACAGATGAATATGTTTGTGGTTGGTATACAGATGAAAATATTTGCTGGATTTGCCATTATATACGTTACACTAGGGTTTCTTCCCAATATTACAGAATTTGTGTATCATCAGATGCAGGAAATTATAATGGAAGTCTTAAAAGCCTTTTATTAGTATGGAGTGTTTGTACAGATGAAGTATGAATATAAAATATTACTCCCATTAGACCTTCAGATGTTTGCTAAGGAAGGTCCGGGAGGAGAAAAAACAGAAGATGCAACTTCCAAAAAATTAAAAGATGTAAGAAATGAAGGTAATGTTGCTAAAAGTACTGAGATTCCTACAGCCGCAACTCTCATAGCGTTATTTCTCTGCTTGAAATTTGCGTTAAAATTTGTCGGAGGTCATTTACTAAAGACATTTGATGACTTTTATACATTGATTCCCCGGTATGTTGAGAACGGGATAGATGTGGCTGGATTTTCTTATCTGTTAGTAAAAGGTCTTATGAGTGTGGGGATTGTGATATTGCCATTTTTAGGACTTGGATTTATTGTGGCTTTTTACAGTAATTCCCTTCAGTTTCAGTTTAAAATTACTACCAAGCCATTACACCCCAAATTCAGCAAACTAAGTCCGATTAGTGGATTTAAGAGGATATTTTCCCTGAACACATTGATACAGCTGTTAAAATCAGTTGTAAAGGTTATTGTGATTTCTTATCTGGCATATAATGTCGTCATGGATCATATACATGAAATTTATTTAATTTATGATATTTCCTTAAACCAGAGTCTGTTATTGATGTATGATATTATTCTGGAGTTGGGAATTAAGATATGTGCTTTGTTTTGTATAATCGGTGCTTTGGATTTTATGTATCAGAAATGGAAATTTAAGCAGGATAATAAAATGACAAAACAGGAAGTAAAAGACGAATTTAAGAATCAGGAAGGAGATCCCAAAGTAAAAGGGCAGCAGAGGCAGCGTATGATGCAGGCGGCACAGCGGCGTATGATGGCTGCCATACCGGAGGCGGATGTTGTCATTACAAATCCTACCCATTTTGCTGTTGCATTATCTTACAAATCAGGGCAGGGACAAGCTCCGATCGTTGTGGCGAAGGGAACGGATTTTCTTGCCGGCAGGATTAAAGAGATTGCAAAAGAGAGTCAGGTAGAAATTGTAGAGAATAAACCATTGGCAAGAATGCTCTACTATAATGTAGATTTGGGAGCAGAGATACCACCGGAGTTGTATCAGGCGGTAGCGGAAGTGCTGGCATATGTATACCAGCTGCATAATAAGGTCGGCTGACCTTACATAAATTAAACGCAGAATGAGATGAACTAGATTGACAGGAGGTGAAAAAGGAATATGAAACGGATAAGCTTTAGAGGAGATTTATTTGTAGGACTGTACTTGTTATTAGCCGTTATCTTTTTCATTATTCCTATTCCATCTCTGCTGTTGGACTTATTTATTACTGTTAATTTAACTATAGCTCTGGCGATTTTATTTAATTGTCTGTATGCAGAGAATACACTGGATATGTCAAGTTTTCCCACTATTCTTTTGTTTTCAACCATTTTTAGAATTTCATTAAATATTTCTTCAACCAGACTGATTCTGTCAACAGGTCAGCCGGGAGTTGTAGTAGAGACTTTCGGTAATTTTGTTGGCGGAGGTAATCTTGTTATCGGGGCAATTATTTTTATTGTATTAGTAATTGTGCAGATGGTAGTTATCAACAAGGGTTCAGAGCGTGTGTCAGAAGTAACGGCACGTTTTACTCTGGATGCTATGCCTGGTAAGCAGATGGCTATTGATGCGGATTTGAATACAGGAGCCATTACAGATAAAGAAGCAATGGAGAGACGGGAGAAGATACAGCAGGAATCAGCGTTCTTTGGTTCCATGGATGGTGCTACCAAGTACGTGAAGGGAGATGCCACAGCAGGTCTGATCATTACTTTAATCAATCTTGTAGGCGGTATTGTCATGGGTGTGGTGATGCAGAATATGGAATTGTCTGAAGCTTTGTCAAGATACACTATTTTGACGATTGGTGACGGATTGGTTTCGCAGATTCCGTCCATGCTGATATCTGTTGCAACAGGTATCCTTGTTACAAAGGCTTCTAAGTCAGATAATATCGGCGATCTGATGATCGGTCAGCTTTTTCATGTGCCAAAAGTATTATATATGGTTGGTGGTACACTATGTTTTCTGGGTATATTTACCCCTCTCCGTAATGAAGGCAGAATCCTGATTTATCTGGCTCTGGGACTGGGAACTATCGTAGTTGGAAGACTTTTAGAGCATTCTAAAGAGATTGCGGCAATTGAGGATGAAGTACAGGAAGAAGAAGTACAGGCAGATGAGATTCGAAGACATGAAAATGTCAATGCTCTGCTTCAGGTTGACCCCATTGAATTGGAGTTTGGTTATGGTATTATTCCATTAGCAGATGTCAATCAGGGTGGAGATTTGTTAGACCGTGTGGTTATGATCAGACGGCAGATCGCATTGGAGCTTGGTGCAGTAGTACCGATTATAAGACTACGAGATAATATACAGTTGAATCCAAACCAGTATATTATTAAGATTAAAGGAATACAGATTAGTGAGGGAGAGATTTTATTCGATCACTATATGGCTATGAATCCGGGTTATGTTGAAGAGGAGATTACGGGAATTCCTACGTTTGAACCGTCCTTCCATCTGCCGGCTATCTGGATTACTGAAGCACAGCGTGAACGTGCAGAATCCATGGGTTATACTGTAGTGGATCCACCTTCCATTATAGCAACACATTTAACGGAGATTATAAAGTCACATTTAGATGAACTGCTGACAAGACAGGATGTACAAAATCTGATTAATAATGTAAAAGAAAATAATACTACATTAGTGGATGAACTGGTGCCTAAGCTGCTTGGTGCTGGAGAGATACAAAAAGTATTACAGAATCTTCTTTCGGAAGGAGTTTCTATCAGAGATCTAGTCACTATTTTTGAAACTTTGGCTGATTATGCCGCAACTACAAGGGATACAGATGTGTTGACGGAATATGTAAGACAAAGGTTAAAACGTGCCATTTCCAACACATATTTTTCTGACGGTGAAATGACTACCGTAGTGACTCTGGATCCAAGGATTGAACAGGATATCATGAATTCTGTCAAACAGACAGAGCAGGGAGCATATATTACATTAGATCCTGCTGTTACAAAGAAAATTCTGAATTCTGTGGAAACAGAGATGAAAAAATTGGAAAATCAGGGGAAAGCACCGATTATCATAACTTCTCCTATTGTAAGAATGTACTTTAAAAAGCTGACAAAGGATTATTTTAAGGATTTGATTGTGGTATCATATAATGAGATTGAATCCAATGTAGAATTACAATCAATAGGGGTGGTGACGGTAAATGATAATTAAAAAGTTTCAAGCAAATACAGAAAATGAAGCAATACTTATGGCAAAGGAAGATTTGGGTAATAATGCCATCGTCATGAACATTAAAACGATTAAACCGAAGGGAATATTTAAGATGTTCCGTAAAATGAAGGTGGAAGTAACTGCTGCGGTAGATGAAGGAAATGAAAAAGAGAAGAGCAGGGAAGACAGGACAGAGAGTAAAGCGTCTTCCCAGTTTAATGCAAAGATTGATGAAAAGCTTCATCCAGAACGAAAGCAGGAAGAAGAAGGTGCCAAAGAGGCTAAGGAATTAGAGGAAAAGTTAAATAGTCTTGCCAAACTGTTAGAAGAACAGATTGAGAATCAGAAAAAAGAAGAAAAGAAAACCAATGAAGTGTCCAGTAAGGAAAAGAAGGAATCTGTTGTAAAAGATACAGAAGTACAGGGAACAGATAGTGAAAAGACAGATAGTGAGGAAGTATCCGAAAAGGATAGTCTGAAAAACAGATCGATTGATCTGATTATCGACCAGCTTACTGAAAATGAAGTATCATATACTTATGCGAAGCAGATAATAGATGAAATTACGCAAACAGGTAATATCCGTACTCTGGATGATATGTTAGTCTGTGTTTATCAAAAAATTGTCTTAAAATTAGGGCAAATGAAACCGATATCTTTTGATGAAGAGGATAAAAAACCGAAGGTAATCTTTTTTGTGGGTCCCACAGGGGTCGGTAAAACTACCACAATTGCGAAATTATCTTCTAAGCTTATTTTGGAAGAAAAGAAAAAAATTGCTATTTTAACCGCAGATACTTATCGTATTGCAGCGGTGGAACAGGTTAAGACCTATGCTGGTATTTTATCAATTCCGGTAGAAGTGGTTTATGAAATAAAGGATTTAGATACGATACTTCCCAAGTACAAAGGGTATGATTATATTTTAGTAGATACAGCAGGGCGTTCTCATAAAAATAAAAAGCAGTTTACTGATTTAAAGGTATTGTTTGATGCTTTTTCAAAGTATAGCATTCTGACATATCTTGTATTGAGTGCGACTACGAAGTATCGGGATTTGAAGAAGATAACATCCTTATATGAAGATGTTTCAGAATATAGTCTGATTTTTACCAAACTGGATGAAACAGATGCAGTTGGTAATATTTTAAATATTAAATTAGATACTGGTATGCCATTATCCTATGTATCGTACGGACAAAATGTTCCGGACGATATAGAGATATTGAGCTCTCAGATCATCGCCAAACAACTATTAGGAGGAGGCGACGGCTATGGATCAGGCGGCTAAATTGCGTAGAAAAGTAGAATTATTAAAAGAGCAGGTTTCTTCCTCCCGGGTAATAGCGGTGACCAGTGGAAAAGGAGGTGTTGGCAAAACCAGCATATCAGTTAATCTTGCGTTGCAGCTTCAGGAAATGGGAAAGAAAGTTGTGATTCTGGACGCAGATTTTGGTCTTGCTAACGTGGAAGTAATGCTGGGGATAAGACCCAGATATAATCTTGCCGATTTGATATTTAACAATAAGTCGATAGAAGAGATCATTACAGAGGGTCCTATGGGAATCGGATTCATTTCCGGAGGTTCGGGTGTTCAGGATTTGGTAAATCTCGACAAGGAGAGCTTGAAGAAGCTGATAGCAAAATTAGTAAAGCTGGATAGTCTTTATGATATTGTTATTATAGATACCGGTGCGGGAATTTCGGATTCTGTGGTGGAATTTGTGCTGAGTTCACCGGAAGTATTGTTAGTAGTTACTCCGGAGCCGACATCAATTACGGATGCATATTCTTTGTTAAAGGCGGTTAATCGCAAGAAAGAATTTGACAGGGGACAGAAATCCATCAAGGTCATTACGAATCGTGTGGAGAGTACCAGAGAAGGTCAGGAGATTTATGACAAAATCAGAATAGTGGTATCCAAGTTTTTAAATATACAGTTAGAGTATATAGGATATATTCCACAGGATAAAAAGATTGCGGCTGCGGTAATTGAACAGAAACCGGTTTTTATCAGTGCTCCAAACAGTGAACCTGCTGTCAGGATAAGGAGCATATGTAATAATTTGTTAGATGTAAATTTTGAGGAAACAAAAAAGATAGGTATTGCGAAAGTATTATTAAATTTTATTAGAACAAGGAAAAACAATGGGTAGGATCTATGAATAATAAAATTGGAATCGGTGATAAATTAGAATTGGAAAAAATTGAGACTGGACTATTGGCATCTTTAGGAGGGGAACCTAAAATTTATGCCAGTCAGGTGCTGGATGAGGCACCAGAAGGGAATATGTTTGTTTCTATGCCGATACAGGGTGGAAAAGTAATTCCATTAAATGTTGGAGAAGAATTTTATGCCACTTTTTACTCGAAATCCGGAATGCTAAGATGTCAGGTACAAGTGACCGGACGTTACAAAAAGGAATCTTTATATTTATTAAAACTGGCATTTATGACAGAATTGGAAAAGGTACAAAGACGGGAATATTACAGACTTAGCTGCCATTTGCCCCTTATATACCGGATTATTGAAGCAGATGAGAGGAATCTGCTCGAAGAGGATGTGCCTTATGATGAAGATGAAATGGTGATGAACTGGCAAAACGGTGAGATATTGGATTTGAGCGGCGGTGGGATTCGTTTTATAACACCTTTTGAGATTCCTAGACATACGCTTTTGCAGGTACGGTTTGATATTTCACTTGGTGAGGAGGCAGAAGTGATGTATGCACACGCAGTTTTGCTTCGTGCGGAGCGTAGTCCCAATAATTCTGCAATATACGATAGCCGTGTTAAATTTTGGAGAATGGACAGGGTAACCAGAGAAAAGATTGTTCGTTTTATATTTGAAACCCAGCGGAAAAAACGTTCAAGGGAAGCAAGAAAGAATGGATAAGAAGTTCTCTATTGGTAAGCACTTGTACAGGTCTGGCATAAATTTAATAACAGGGAAGCAGCTGTCTTAATACAGCTCTTCCTTTTTTTATGATTTTATTGTATAATGTTATTATACACTTATGTGTAGAAATAATCTGGTATAATTGTTTTATTAAAGAATACGGGGTGAATTTATGGCAGACAGCATTATTAAGAAGCTTGTTGTAATTGCTAGTTCTACAGGAGGCCCTAAAGCATTACATAAATTAATTCCTATGCTGGATAAGAATTTGGATGCACCGGTTGTGATCGTACAGCATATGCCCAAAGGTTTTACCGCTACACTGGCAGAACGGTTAAATGATATGAGTGATATTTCCGTAAGTGAAGTAGTGGATGGCGAGCCCCTTCACAAAGGGCATGTATATCTTGCTCGTGGAGGTATGCACTTAGAGGTGGCACAGAACCGGAAGCAAGGACTCTTTTTTAAAGAAAATGAAGAGGAGCCCATTAATGGATTAAGACCATATGCCAATATTACATTTAGCAGTATAGTATCGATATGTATAGATTTAGTGATATGCGTGGTGCTTACCGGAATGGGAGCTGATGGATATGAAGGGATTAAAAAGCTTGGAAATAGACAGAATATTTATACAATTGCCCAGAATGAGGAAACCTGTGTTGTGTATGGTATGCCGAAAGCAGTTGTTGAGCATGGTATGGCGGATATTGTTTTACCGTTAGAGGACATTGGCAAAGAGATAATAAGAAAAGCGGGGGTGCGATAATATGGATTTAAGTCAATATCTTGAGATTTTTATTGATGAAACGAAAGAACATTTACAGACTTTGAACGATCAGGTACTGATATTAGAGGCGGAACCGGACAATATTGATACTGTAAACGAGATCTTCAGGGCTGCACATTCCCTTAAGGGTATGGCTGGTACTATGGGATTCAAACGTATGCAGCGTTTGACACATGACATGGAAAATGTATTTTCGGAGATTCGTAATGGGAAGATGAGTGTTACTCCGGATTTAGTTGATATCGTGTTTAAGTGCCTGGATGCGATTGAAGAATATTTAAGTTGTATAGTAGAGTCTTCTGATGAGGGTGAGAATGACAACGAGGATATTATCGGAATGTTGAATGCCTGTCTGGTGCTGGATCAGGAAGGATCTGACACGGCAGAAAAAACAGTGTCTAAGGAAGAGGAAAAGAGTGCTGCATCCAATGAAGAAGCGGATAAACGTAAGTTTTTGCATATCAGTATAGCTGATTTTGAGAGGAATGCCATTAGTGAAGCGAAAACTAAGAATATGAACGTATATGGAGTTACCGTTTATATAGACGAGAATTGTATTTTGAAGGCTGCCCGTGCATTTCTGGTATTCAAAGGATTGGAAGCAATTGGAGAAGTTATCAAGTCTGTACCAGGAGTACAGGATATTGAAGATGAAAAATTTGAATTTGATTTTTCCATGCTGGTAATTTCAGCGAAGCCTTTAGAAGAGGTAAAAAAGGTGATTGCCGATGTATCTGAGATTAAAGAAGTTGTAATTGAGGATTATGAGGTGCCGGGGGACATTGAGGTAGTGAGTTCTGTACAGGCACAGGAAGAAAAAGAACCTGAAAAGAAAGAAGAGACAAAGAAAAAGCAGGCACCAGTAAAGAGTAACAGTAAGCCGGTTGCAAACCGTTCCGTGCGTGTAGATATTGAGAAATTGGATGTTTTGATGAATCTTGTAAGTGAGTTGATCATCGCAAAGAACGGGTTGGTATCTGTAAGCAATCAGGAGGATAGCAAAACCTCCATGCAAAGCTTCAATGAGCAGATTGAATATCTGGAGCGTATTACCACTAATCTGCATGAATCCGTTATGAAGGTCCGTATGGTTCCGATTGAAAGTGTTGTAAACCGTTTCCCGAGAATGATTCGTGATTTGTCAAAGAAGCTTGGCAAGGAGATGGAATTGATCATGACTGGTGAGGATACGGAGCTTGACCGTACCGTTATTGATGAGATTGGTGATCCTCTTATGCATATGCTCCGAAATTCGGCTGATCATGGTCTGGAATCAACGATAGACCGGTTAAAAATAGGAAAACCACAAGTGGGAACGATTGAGTTAAATGCATATCAGGACGGTAATAATGTTACAATCGAAGTGCAGGATGATGGTTCCGGTATTGACGTGGAGAAGGTAAAAGCCTCTGCAATTAAGAAGGGGCATATTACAGAGGAACAGGCAGAGATGATGTCAGAAAAGGAAGCGATTGATCTGCTTTTCCGTCCGGCTTTTTCTACTGCGGAGAAAATTTCAGATGTTTCCGGACGTGGAGTTGGACTGGATGTTGTCAAGAATAAGATCGAGGGCTTAGGTGGAGATGTAGAGGTATCTACAAAGCTTGGAGAAGGTACCAAGTTTACAATCCGGCTGCCTCTTACTCTTGCGATTATCCAGGCACTTATGGTTGAAGTAAGGAATGAAAAATATGCAATACCACTCAATTCTATTGTTACCATTGAAGATGTACTGGTAAGTGATATCAAATATGTACAGCAAAAAGAAGTGATTAATTTGCGAGGGACGGTTATTCCTCTGGTTCGTCTGGATGAGATTTTAGAGTGTCCTTCAAGCGAGGAAGAGCAGGAGAATCTGGTTATCGTTATTGTGAAGAAAGGGGATAAGCAGACAGGAATTGTAATCGATAATTTATTGGGACAGCAGGAAATTGTAATTAAGCCGTTAGGGAAGTATATTAATATTCACAAGATAATCAGTGGTGCGACAATCCTTGGTGACGGTGAAGTTGCATTGATTATTGATTCGAGTTCATTAATTTAAGGAGGAGGATGTTATGGAGGAAAATGTAATCATAAATGAATCGAAGCAGTATATTGTAGTAAAGCTGGATAACGAACAATATGGTATAGATATATCCTTTATTGATAATATTGTCCGTATGCAGCAAATTACGAGAGTTCCAATGGCACAGTCCTATTTTGCAGGGGTGATCAATTTAAGGGGAGAGATTATTCCCGTGATGAGTTTACGCCGCAAATTTGAATTAGAGGATAAGGAATATACAAATTCAACAAGAATCATTATTGTAAAACCGGAAAGCAATGCTAAAATCGGTATTCTGGTTGACGAAGTAAGAGAAGTGGTTACTTTGGAAGAAGAGAATATTGAAAAAACGGTTTATGATGATCAAGGACTGAATCTGCTGGGAGTTGGCAAGTATAAAGAAACGTTAATCTCTCTGTTAAATATTCAGGGAATTATTTCAGAATTAGATAATGGGTAGGTGATATTATGGAAAATAGCCAATTAACAAGTATGAAGATTGATATTTTACAAGAAATCGGAAATATTGGTGCAGGAAATGCAACAACGGCACTCTCCGTTATGTTGAATTCCAGTCTGCGAATAGAATGTCCGGTTGTAAAATTGATGGATTTTAATGAAATCGCAGATATTATGGGTGGTGCAGATGCCATTGTATCTGCTGTGCTTACGCATTTTTCAGGAGATGTAAACGGAATGACATTGTTTATTTTAGGTGTAGAAGAGGCAAAGAATCTTGCCGGAACAATGCTTTCCAGAAGTTATCCGAAGGGATTTGTGGATTTTGATGAGATGGATAAATCGGCATTGCAGGAAGTCGGTAATATCATCATGACGTCATATATTTCTTCGATCAGCACATTGGCAAACGTGCAGATTCGGACAGACCCGCCAATTATTTGTGTGGATATGGCTGGAGCAGTTTTAAGTCTGCCTATCAGTGAGCTTGGACAGATTGGTGATAAGGCTCTTATCATTGATTCAAAATTTTTGGATAAGGAGAGACCGATTGACGGATTTTTACTGTTCGTCACGGATGAGATATCATACGAACAAATTTTTAAAGCATTAGGAATCAGGTGTTAATAATGGAGAAAGTAATTAGGGTTGGAATTGCAGATTTAAATGTATGTAAAATACCAGACCAGATTACTACAATTGGGTTGGGATCCTGTGTCGGTATTGTTTTATATAATGAAACTGCATTATATTGTGGAATGGTTCATATTATGCTGCCATCAAGTAAGGAGATTAAAAATAATATGAATCGGGCTAAATTTGCAGATACTGGAATTGAGGATTTAATAAAAGAATTAGAAAAAAGAGGCATCAGCAGACATTCATTATCCGCTAAGATTGCAGGTGGAGCGGCTATGTTTAATATGTCAGGTAAGTCAGAGATGGGCAGTGTGGGAGACAGAAATGTAAAAGCAGTAAAAGAAGCACTGGCATTCCATCGGATTAGGATTACTGCTCAGGATACTGGGGCAGATTATGGGCGTACTATTATTTTTGACAGTAATTCTAAGAAATTGATAGTCCGTAGTGCTGGAAAGCCGGATAAAGTCATATAATGGAGGAGGCAAATTCCGTATAGATGATTTGGGGTATATCAAAGATTTCATTTAATGAACGGATATAGCTTTGAATTTATGGCAGAACCGGTGATGGAAAACGAGGATAGAATATGAAATTACAATATGTAAGAGCATTTATTGTTTTGCTGGCAGGGTTGATTACATTAATTATGAATATTAAGACGGGGAAAGATGTGAATACTTCTTTATTTACTGTTTTGGTTGTAATTATTATATTTTATGTGATCGCTACACTGATCGTGGAGATTTTGCAGAAATCTTTAATGAAAACAAATGATGCAAATGATGAAGAAGATGCAGAGCATACAGAAGAAACAGAAGGAACTGGCGAAGAATTGTATGATGATGAGGAAGAGGAATCAGTTCTTTTTGAGGAAGAAGAGTAGGGTAAGTATATAAATAATACGTGGGGTGTGTATAATGGGCGATACAGATAAGAACAAGTTGTGGGAGGAATATATTAAGACGAAGTCTGAAAAGCTGCGTGAACAGATTATTATAGAATATGTTCCTCTGGTTAAGCTTGTTGCAGGTCGTCTTAATATGTATCTGGGATATACTGTAGAATATGATGATTTAGTAAGCTATGGGGTTTTTGGATTGATTGATGCGATTGATAAATTTGACTATGGTAAGGGGATCAAATTTGAAACGTATGCCAGTTTGCGTATACGTGGTTCCATATTAGATCAGATTCGTAAAATGGACTGGATACCAAGATCTGTAAGGCAGAAGCAAAAACAGATTGAAAATGCGATCACGAAGCTGGAAAAAGAAAAAGGTGCTAATTTAAAGGATAAAGATATTGCAGATGAACTGGGCGTTTCTCTGGATGAATACAGAAGCTGGGAAGGGCTTACGAATGTGTCCAATATTGCATCATTAGATGAATTTATGGAGCAGGGAACAGAAGGCAGTGTCAGGGAGTTTCAGAATACAACTTATTTAGAACCGGAACAGGCCGTTGACCGGGAAGAAGTTAAGAAAATGCTGATGGAAGCTTTAGAACTTTTGACAGAAAAAGAAAAGAAAGTTGTACTGCTGTATTATTATGAAGAACTTACGTTAAAAGAGGTAGCCAGTGTATTGGAGGTGTCCGAATCAAGGATATCCCAGCTGCATTCCAAGGCTTTGGAGAAAATGAAGAAGCATTTGGGTAATTATTTTGAAATGTTAATGGGGTAAAAATAAAATATTAAAAAGGATGAAATACTTATGAAATATACAAATGCATTTTTTCAATTGGATATTCGGAGTAATGGAGTGTATATTCATATATTTCCAGCAAAAGAAGGTGGTAAGCCAATTGATGTTAAGGAGCTGATTGAATATTTAGGAACGTGCGGAGTTAATAACTACGATGTGCCGAAACTGAATAAAGCGGTAGCACAGGCGAAAGAAGAAATGGATTTGTTTTTATCGCCTTTTCCTATTGCAGAGGTGAATGAGACTGTAAAGCTCAGAGTAACAAGTGACAAAATGATAGCTGTGATTCGTTTTTATCCACCGTCTAAAAATGGCAGATATATGACTGAAGAAGAGATTAGGGAAGAATTGGAACGTTCTGGAATTACTTATGGCATATCGGATAAAATAATCCGTGCATATCTGAAAGGCAGACAATTTTGCAGGGATATCCCCATTGCAAGAGGAGAAGCGGTGATTCAGGGGCAGAATGCAAGGATTGTCTATCATTTTGATACGAATCCAACTGCCAAGCCCAAATTGTTAGAGGATGGAAGTGTGGATTTTCATGAATTAAATATGTTCAGCAGGGTAAATCAGGGAGATTTGCTGGCGGAACTGATTCCTGAAACACAGGGTACTCCCGGAAAGAACGTATATGGAAAAGAAATTTTGCCAGCGGTTGTAAAACCGGCAATTTTAAAATATGGGAAAAATATTTTTATTTCGGAAGATCAGACTAAGATTTATTCTGAAGTGGATGGAGATGTCAAGTTGGAATCGGATACTGTATTTGTATCCAACTCTTATACGGTTCCAGCAGATGTAGATCCGTCTACAGGGGATATCCGCTATGATGGTAATGTGATTGTGACAGGTAATGTGCGTGCAGGATTCAGGGTAGAAGCATCCGGTGATATTGAAGTAAATGGCGTGGTAGAAGCAGCGACATTGATTGCAGGCGGTAATATCGTCTTAAAACGTGGTGTTCAAGGTGCCAGCAAAGGATATCTTGAGGCAGGAAATGATATCGTAACAAAATTTATAGAGAGCTGTACGGTGAAGGCCGGGCATACTATTAATACAGGCTCCAGTCTGCATTCTGACCTTGATGCGGGAGAGATGATAGTCATTAGCGGAAAGAGAGGGTTTGTAATAGGAGGAAGTGTATCTGCGGGACTTAGGATTGAAGCCAGTGTTTTTGGTAATAAAATGAACACGGCAACGACATTAAGGGTAGGTGTGGATCCGGAGGTGATTGAACGCTATAAGGATTTGGCAACCGTAATTAAGGGAAAGCAGACAGAGCTGGCAAAGCATAATCAAACCGTAGAAGCTTATCAGAAAATGGTGGCAGAAAAAAGAAAGGTGACATCGATTCAGGCTGCAAATGTAAAACAGTCTGTAGAAATGATTAAAAAACTGAGTTCTGAGATTGAAGAAATGTCAGAGGAATATATACAGTTGAAACGTGCGATAGAGGGTAACAGAGGTGGCAAAATAGTGATTAATCATACCATTTATCCAGGAGTAAGTATTTCTATTTCCAACAGGATATATCAGGTTAAGGAAGTTTTAAGCCGCTGTCAGTTCCGCTTAGAAGGAATTGATGTTGTGAGTATGCCGCTTTAGTTTAATGTTAGGCAATTGCAAAACTTTGTTTTGTTAACTTTCGTTGTACAATATAAATTGCTCTATGAAAATAATGAGTTTCGCAATTACCTGGTTCAATGAAATAGAAGTGAGGTTTATTATGATACGTCCGATTGAGATGCAGATGCTTCTTCCGCGTACAGAGTCAGTGGGAAACAATCAGCAGCATGAAAACCAGAGAGTGGTAAATGAAAATACTTATGCTGCGAATGAAGTGGCAAAAGAAGTAAAACATAATAGTGAGACCGTAATTAAAAAGGATGCCAATGAATTTGCTGAGTATCAGTATGATGCAAAAGAAGAAGGCAACGGGACTTACCGGAATCCTCAAAAAAGAAGAAAACATAAAAAAGAGGAAGAAGATGCCGTTGATTCCAAAAGAATACGGGAAAAATCTGACGAAGACAAACAGCCGAGAATTAATATACAGATATAGGAAAAGTAGGAGTAAAAAATGACAGGTTCAGTAGCGGTAATGATAATAATTGGTATTATTTTAATTTTGGCAAGCTTTTTTGTATCGGAGAAGCTGACAAAGAAGGAGGATGTTTTTAACGTCGATTTGCTTACGGTTGATGATAATTATGAATTTTCAGAACGGGAACTTCGGGTTATCCGGCGTAAGATTGAAGATGTAATTGCGGAACAGGCAAAAGATATTCTTTATGAAACAAATGATTCGTTATCTAATATGGCAAACGAGAAAACCATGGCATTGGGTGACTATGCCGTTGCAGTTTGTGATGAGATAGAAAAGAATCATAAAGAGGTTATGTTTTTATATAGCATGCTGGAAGACAAGCAAAAAGAAATTATGAAAACTGTAAAGACAGTAGATGAGACAAGCAAGAATCTAAAGGAAATGATTTCAGAATTAAAAAAAGAAAGACGTCTCGACGAAACCTTAAAAGAGCCGATGCCTAAAATGTCTGCTATTGACCAGCTTACCAATCTGACAAGGATGAAAAAAGAAGCTGAACAGTTACAGTTGACGGGTAATGTGCAAGCGGCTGAGGAAGTACCGGAAGAAACAAAACCGGCTGTTCCAGACAGGCAGGCAGAGTCCGTTAAAGTACAGGAATATACGGAAGAGATAGAGGAACAAGAAACAGAATCAAAGGATACGGAATCGGAAGACATTTTTGCTGAAATGGATGAGACAGAACTTGATTTTGAAGATGAATTAGAAGAAGAATTTCAGGAAAATGAGAACTCTAATGATATTATTTTAGAGATGTATAAAAATGGTAACTCTATTATTGATATAGCAAAACAGTTAGGGCTTGGTGTGGGAGAAGTCAAGCTGGTCATTGATTTGTACCGAGGAGAATAAAAATGAAATTCAGATATTTTTTAAGAGGCTTAGGGCTTGGCATTCTTTTTTCTTCAATTATATTTTTGGCAGCATATCAGGGAAATTCTGCCAAAAAGCTGACAGATGATGAAATCATTAGGCGGGCAAAGGAACTTGGAATGGTGGAAGAAGATACTCCTTTAAAGGGACTGCTTAGCTCAGAAGAGAAGACATCAGAAAAAAATGGAGAAAAAAACACTACAAATGAAAACGATACGACGCAGGATAGTTCTGTTGAAGAAAGTACGAAACAGGATGCTGCGAGCACTACAGAAGAAAAGACTTCTGAGGAGTCATCGCAAAAGGAATCGGATTCGGCACAAGCCACAACTGAGAAAGAAGATACGGATCAGAATAAAGAGAAGGTCACTCTTACGATAGAAGGGGGTGCATCATCCTATCCGGTCTGTCAAAGATTGCAGGAGCTTGGAATGATTGACAGTGCGGAAGAATTCGATTCTTATCTGGTGGAACAGGGATATGCCAGCCGTATTCGTGTGGGAACGCATACGTTAAGCAAGGGAATGAGCTTTTATGAGATTGCAGAAGCTATTTCTGATCCGCTTTGATATTGTGGGGGGCCGCATGCAGGATGAAGAAGAGGTTTTTGTTCCTTTATATCAGAGAAAGAAAAAGATTAAGGGAGAATGTGTGAAGCAATCCTATTTCCTGGGTATGTATTTTTTGATACAAAGGATGTACAACAGCTTTATTATCGTCTCAAAAAGGTATCCGGACTTACTAAAATACTTGCTACCGGTAATGAATTTACCCCGCTTCATGAAACAGAGATTGCTTTTCTGAAGCAGTTTGGAGGAAAGAAACATATAGTGAAAATGTCATATCTGAATGATTTAATAATTCACAAAAAAAGCAGAGGTTTTCCCTGCTTTTTATCTTAGTCTACAAAACTGTAAGGAACAGTCTGATTTTACAGTTCATTCCATTGACAAAAGGGAGAAAATAGGATAACCTTATAAAGGTTGTGTAAAAGTAATCAATTGATAAAATACAGAGCTGCTGTGATAAAATGGCAGTTTATAATAAAAGAAATTATGAAGTAAAATCGTCGCATGTTGCACATAAAATAGTTGAGATAAGTATTAAAATAGCATCAGTGTATATACTGAATGATTGATAATAAATTCATTGCAACAGATTTGTGGGATAGTGAAAGAGTAGATAGGCATGGGAAGTGTGGCAGAGAGGAACTAGTGTGATGAATAATAAAAAAGGACATAAGTTTATAAGTATGATTATTCCAACATTAAATGCGGAGCATTTTATTGGGTTGTTAATAGATAGGATTAAACAGCAGACTTTGCCACCAGATGAGATTATAGTAGTTGATTCGGAATCTACAGATAACACGGTATTAAAATGTTCGGGCATTGAGGACGTACAAGTAGTTTCAATAAAGAGAAGTGAATTTGACCATGGTGGAACTAGAGATATGGCTTTGCGGGCAAGCAGAGGTAATTATGTTCTGTTTATTACGCAGGATGCTCTTCCGCAAGATGAATATTATATAGAAAATCTGTTAAAAGCATTTGATGATTCTAAGGTTGCTGTTGCGTACGGAAGACAGGTAGCGAGACCGGATGCGGCAAAAATGGAACGACTTGTACGAGAATATAATTATCCTTCTGAAAGTCATGTACGTTCCAGGCAAGATATCCCTCAGTATGGAATAAAAACATTTTTTTGTTCAGATGTTTGTTCTGCATATCGGAGAGATATCTATGAAGAATTAGGTGGTTTTGAACACTTACTAAAAACGAATGAAGATATGTTTTATGCAGCAAAGGCAATTCAGCATGGGTATAAAGTTGCTTATATGGCAAAGGCAAAAGTAATACATTCTCATAATTTTTCTTTGCGAGAGCAATATCAAAGAAATTATATTTTAGGAATAGAAATGGAAAAGCATAGAGATTTATTAGAAGATGTATCACAGGATTCTGAAGGGAAGAAAATGGTGAAGTATGTTTCAAAGGAATTATTGAAAAGAGGTCATGTAATTTCCTTTATACATTTTGGATTTGATTGTTGTGCAAGGTTTTTGGGAAATAGGGCAGGTAGGAAAAAGGGTAATAGCTTTTTTGATAAACAAGTTTGATTGGAGTTAACTATGATTAAAAATATAGTTATAATGTGCGATTATGGATATATAGAAGGTGGAGCTGCTAAAGTAGCAATTCAAACAGCTTTGGCCTTGAAGAAGTATACTGATTTGAATATTATTTTCGTTGGTGGCAGTGGTGAAATTTGTGACGAACTAAAACGTAGTGGTGTAATTTCATATTCTTTGAATGAATATGATTTACTTGGAAATCCAAGTCGATTAATGGCTATGTTAAAAGGTATCTGGAATAAATCAATTTCACAAAAGTTAAAAGGCATTATTAAAGATTTAAATCCAAAAGAGACTATAATACATATTCATACATGGACAAAGGTTTTGTCTAGCAGTGTTTTTCAACTCGTTAATCAAATGGAATTTCCGTTATTTCTTACAATACATGATTATTTTACAGTGTGTCCAAATGGTGGTTGCTTTAATTATGTAAAAAATGAGATATGTGAGTTGAGACCAATGTCATTTCAATGTTTAATTTGTAATTGTGATGTAAGGCATTACTATCATAAGATGTGGCGTTGTATACGTCAGTTTAGACAGAATCAAGTAATTCGAAAGATGACAGATATTCGTTATATTTTTGTATCAGAGTTTTCTAAAAGACAGATTTTAAAAAGGTATTCTAATATTCAATATCAGTTTATATTGAAAAATCCAATAGAATTCGGAAATAGATACAGAGTGGAAGTTGAGAAAAATTGTTACTTTTTATATATAGGAAGATTGTCAGAGGAAAAAGGTGTTGAGATATTTTGTAAAGCCATATCTGAAACAGGAGTAAAAGGCGTTGTAATCGGTGATGGAAAACTGAAGAATTCGTTAATGAAGCAGTATCCAGATATTATTTTTACTGGATGGCTTGCAAAACATGAGATGCAAGATTGGATAGATAAAGGAAGATGTTTGATTTTTCCTTCAAAAGGGTATGAAAATGCACCTTTGACTCCGTTGGAGGTACAGGCATATGGGATACCTTGTATTGTGTCAAGTTTATGTGCAGCAGTAGACAATATTTCTGATGGAGTAACAGGTCTTGCATGTGATATAAATTCTCATGAATCTCTGAATCAGGCAATAGAACAACTAAAATCAGATCAATATGTTAAGGAACTTTCGTTTAATACATTTACTCGGTTTGAACAAGAAGAACATATGGAAGAAAAATATATATCCAGATTGTGTCAAATTTATAATACAATATAGTGCCTGATGAACAGTAGTATTTAGGAGGGTTTGTAAGTGATTTATTTAGGGTGTTTTTTATTATCATTAGGTTTTGCACATTGTGCATGTAAGTACAGTAAACAGCGTAGTGCTTTTTTTGTATTTGCATTTTTATCAATATTAATACCTGCATTATTAGGAGGATTAAGGGATTATTCAATAGGTACTGACACAAGATTTTATGCTGTTCCTGATTTTGTGGGAGTTAAATATGCTAAGGGTTTTTTTAACTTTGTATTTAATAATTCAGAACGGGAACCACTATATTTAACATTATGTTTTTTTTCAGCAAAGATATTAGGAGGAGGTACATGGAATCAGGCATCATTTTTTTTATTTATGATGCAATTTATTACAATAGCTTGTGTTTGGTATGGTGCATATAAACACAGAAAATATGTTTCGGTTACGTTAGTTTTAACACTCTTTTTTTGTTTCCATTATAATGCAACTTATAATGTGATGCGGCAATATTTGGCAAGTGCAATTATTTTTGCAGGATTGCATAATATTGATGAAAGACGATATAAGAGATTTTTGCTGATTATCGTAATTGCATGTTTGTTTCATTCAACAGCAGTTATGGGTTTGGTCTTATTACCCGTAAAATGGTATTTAGATAATCATAAAAATACTGATAGCAGTAAAATGTTATTTAGACAAATCTTCATTGTTTGTGGCATTATGATAGGTGCTTATTTAATTCCCCAAATTTGTTTGAGGTTAATTAATATTGGTATTTTAGAATCAAGATATATATATTATTTTACCCATGAAAGTATTACAGATAGCAAATTAGATACAGTATTGTATGCAGGAGAAATAATATTGTTGCTTCTCTTAGGACTTAGAGGAAAAAGGCAATCGGAATTTGATTTTAATTTTTATAAAACTAATTTGATTATATTATTTGCTGTTTTACAATTGGGAAAAATTATTTATAGTGGCGAACGATTTGGTATGCTTTTTTCAATGATTAATCTAATTATGCTTGCATATATACCGAACTTTTTTGAAAAAAAGAGTAGGAAAATTGTAACAATTGGGATTATTCTAATTGGAATGGTATATTGGATATATATATATATGTATAGTGG
>JAIDOW010000071.1 GCA_029063085.1 Lachnospiraceae bacterium | reverse complement strand
ATATAATGGGGAGAAAATACTAGGAGAGAATGAATGGGATTTAGTGGATCAATTATGGTTATATTTTATTAATGCTTTTATTCAATTAAAAAAACAAGAGTATGTAGAATTTTACTTTCCGGATCAAGCTCTAAAGGTTAAAATGACCAATAAAAATGAGGAATGGTTAATTTTTGAAGTAGGAGATAAAAGTAAGTGCTTTCCGAAAAAATATTTATTCAAGAAATGGTAAAAGAGGCAAAACATTTTTTTTCCATTTTAAATTTTCAATATGGATTAGAAAAAATAGATATTTTGTTAAAGTAATGTCTTAGGTATACGAGAAAATTTAATGTAGAAAACTGTCCATTTTGTGGCAGGAAATTAACTCTTGTCTATTTAGGGAATTGGGAAGAATAATCATTGCCACTATAAAATATAGAAAAGGAAAAATCATGAACACTATAAAATGGGGATCCTGTATGGGTCTAATCACAATCATTGTTTTATTGCTAATGGTATGTGGCACTAGGGAGGCAAAAACTTTAAAAGCTCTTGCAAAAAAGAGGCAGGTACAGAAGGTATATCTTGAGGAGCAGGGGGAATATGTTCCGTATCTGGTACTTTCTGATAACTATGATGGAAAAGTTTTATTATTAAGAGAACAGGTGCTGCCGGAATTAATGCAATATAAAGAGCATAGTGATTTGTGAGGGCATTATGAGTATGGTTCATACTATGAGCAGAGTAGTCTGGATGCTTATTTAAATCAGGAGTTTTTGGAGAGACTTGTGGAGCCTGTAAGGTCTTGTATAGCAGATACCAGCATAGAGGTAACCGATTTGACGGCATATGATGAATGGGATTATGCAACGCATACGATAGAGAGAAAGGTATTTTTGTTGTCGTCAGTGGAAATGGGAGTGGAAGGTCTGGATGGTTATACTACGACAATAGAGGGAGAAAGAGTATATGTTGTTGGACAGGATGAAGAATGAAAGAAAAATATGGGAAAAACCTGCAAAAAGATTGTTATGAGGGGATTGGGAAGTTTTATGTTTTTCAAAAAGTACAGGTAAACTTGTGAATAAAACTGTCAATTATGTCAAAAATATTCAATGAAAGATTGATATTTAATACGTAAAGATATATAATCAATTTGAATAAAAGTGTCAATAATGTCAAAAATGTTCAACAGAGGGGCTGCGGAATGGATATAAAAAGAGATAAGTATTTGAATGACTTAATTAACAGGATGCACAATGGAATGATTAAGGTTGTGACCGGTATAAGAAGATGTGGAAAATCATATCTGATTTTTACGATTTTTAGAAAATATTTATTAGAACAAGGCGTTGACGAAGCACATATAGTTTCCATTGAATTGGATCAAAGAAAAGATAAGAAATTCAGAAATCCAGATGTTATTTTAGAGTATATAGAATCCTGTATTGTAGATGATAAGCAGTATTATATTTTATTGGACGAGGTACAGCTGTTAGAGGATTTTGAGGAAGTATTGAATTCATTGCTTCACATTAAAAATGCAGATATGTATGTAACCGGAAGCAACTCCAAATTTCTCTCAAAGGATGTTATTACAGAATTTAGAGGCAGAGGGGATGAAATTCATATTTTTCCATTAAACTTTAAGGAGTTTATGCAGGCATATGAAGGCGATATGTATCACGGCTGGGCGGAGTATGTCATATATGGAGGTTTGCCGCTTACTGTGACAATGAAGACGGAAGAACAGAAGATAAATTATTTAACGAGGCTATTTGAGGAAACTTACTTAAAGGATATTATTGAAAGACATCATATAGAAAAGTCTCAGGAATTGGAAGACCTGGTTAATGTTTTGGCATCTGCAATTGGCTCACTTACAAATGTGCCTAAGATTGAGGCAACTTTTAAGAGTGTAATACAGTCAAATATTAGTGCAAATACGATTAGACAGTATATTGAGTATTTGGAAGATGCTTTTGTCATAAACAAAGCCAATCGCTATAATGTAAAGGGTAGAAAGTACATTGGCACTCCCTTGAAATACTATTTCGAGGATGTAGGTCTTAGAAATGCAAGATTGGGCTTTCGGCAAATTGAAGAAACACATATTATGGAGAATGTTGTATATAATGAATTGCGCAGCCGAGGTTATTCTGTGGATGTAGGTGTTGTGGAAAAAAGAGGTTTCAATCAGGAAGGGAAAACAGAGAGAACCTATTTGGAAATTGATTTTATAGCGAATCTGGGGAGCAAGCGCTATTACATTCAGTCTGCATTTAGTATGCCGACAGAAGAGAAGCGGATGCAGGAGAAGGCTTCACTTGTGAATGTAAATGATTCTTTTAAGAAGATTATTCTTGTTAAGGATGTTATAAATGTTACAAGAGATGAGGATGGAATTACAACAATGAGTATTTATGATTTCCTGTTGAAGGAGAACAGTTTAGAGTTGTAGGAGAAGTGAAATGAAATTAATATATAAAAAGGCAACAATAGAGAACATAGATATATTAGTTCAGTCAAGAATCGAGGTGTTGAGGGCAGCAAATAAGCTGGCAGAAACAGTCGATATGACCGAGGTAGAAGAGCAGTCGTATGCCTATTATAAGGAGGCATTGTCCAATGGTACGCATACGGCATATCTTGTTTTTGATGAAAACAGATTTGTAGGAGCAGGGGGCGTAAGCTATTTCCGGGTAATGCCAACCTATCATAATCCCAGTGGCAACAAGGCATATATCATGAATATGTACACAAATCCTACATATCGCAGAAAGGGAATTGCCTATGAAACATTAAAGCTGCTGGTGGCAGATGTAAAAGAAAGAGGTGTCACAGCAATCTCTCTTGAGGCAACGGATATGGGGAAACCGTTGTACGAAAAGTTTGGATTTGTGAAAATGAATGATGAAATGGAGCTGCCACAGTAAATAGCCATCCCAAACGTTAATCATCATAAATGTTCTTTCCAAACTCGTATGCTTCTGCCAAATGCTGTGTTTCACCAATTTTGGGTTTTCCGTTGGTGTCACCGCAGCCACCGGCGAGGAGCATACCTCTGTCTTGAAATCCGATGTAATTTATCAGTGCAAATTTATAATAGGATACTGCCTGTTCAAATGTCCAGAAAAAATCATCTGCTGAGGTCATAAGCAGGGCACAATCCTTAATGGGATATTTTTCGTACCGACCGAGAGGTGGTGCCGGATCTTCTTTGGCAATACAATAAAAACGTTCAATAAATGCCTTTATTCTGGAGGACACCGTCCAAAAATATAATGGGGATGCAAATACAATACAGTCTGCCGCTTTGATTTTGGGAATCATTTCATTAAACGCATCTTTTTGAATGCACGGTTTTCCATAGCGGCAGGCATTACAGCCCAAACAGCCCTTTACTTCATTTTTGATAAGAGAAATCACCTCAACAAAATGTCCTGCTTCGGTTGCACCTTTTACGAAAAATTCGATTAACTGTTCTGTATTTCCTTTGTATCTGCCACCGCCTTGTATGACCAGAATATTCTTCATTTCCATCCCTCCCGATTGGTTAACTGACTTTGTTGTGCAAATGTATGTTATAATGAATTGCGCTGATGTGCAAGCAGGTCACCAATTTTTTCAAAAATTGGTGACATATGTTATATTACCTTAATGTCTGGTTACTGGATTTCAGTTTAGCATAACTCAAAATGCAGTACAAGTATAAAGACCAAAAGACAAGCATTATGGAAATGTGCATAACAGGCTATGGAATCCTATTCATTCCCCTATTTTTAAAGGCGATTGCTATTATCTGCTGAAATGTATATAATATAAATGCAGACTTTCTATTGAACTTAATACGAGGACGGTAGAGAAAATCTTTGACCAGTAGAAAGGAGCGTCAATTTATGGGAATTAAATTTTGTGCATAGCAAAGGCTATTGCACGTAAAAAGGTTTTTGAGTGATAGTAACCTTTGCTAATCCTAAAGCAATAATTTAGGAGGTTCAAAATGGACTATCAGAATTTAACAAATCTACTGCCGAAGGAGTTAATCGAACAAATTCAAGAATATGTAGACGGTAAAGTAATTTATATTCCTAAAAAGCAGATAAATAAAAAACATTGGGGCGAAAACACAGATACCAAACAAGCTTTAGCTTCACGTAATTCCCGAATCTGTTTAGAACATCAAAATGGAATGACTATAAAACGGTTATCGGAAAAATATTTTTTGACGGAGAAAAGCATACAAAGAATACTTAGGCAGGAAAAAATGTAACTTAGAAATGTGTCACGAAACATACGTGGCACATTTTTATTTTAAGAAAGAACATGAGGTTTTTAATTAGGATTTGCATGATATAATTAACTCAATATACAAAATCAGGGGGTAATAAAAATGCCATATTTTAATTATAAAGAGAAACGTTGTTTTTATGAAGAATACGGACAAGGTAAACCTCTTATTTTTTTACATGGGAATACAGCTTCTTCCAAAATGTTTGAAGCTCTTATGCCGTTATACGCTACACATTTCAGATGTATTCTTATTGACTTTTTAGGCAACGGACAATCAGACAGAATCAAGAGATTTTCACCGGATATGTGGTATGATGAAGCGTTACAGACGATTGCGCTTATTGAACATTTGAATTGTGGAAAGGTTGATTTGATTGGAACGAGTGGCGGTGCATGGGTAGCTGTTAATGCCGCTTTAGAACGTCCAGATTTAATTCATTCGATTATAGCTGATAGTTTTGACGGACGGACACTTAATGATAATTTTTCTGATAATTTGCTTTCAGAAAGAACAAGGGCAAAAAACGATTTGTATGCGAGACAGTTTTACGAATGGTGTCAAGGTGATGATTGGGAAAAAGTTGTTGACCTTGATACCGAAGCACTGTTGCAATGTGCGAAAGAAAAACGTCCTTTATTCCATAAATCTTTAAACGAATTAAAAGTGCCTATCCTATTGGTTGGAAGCAAAAAAGACGAAATGTGTAGACCCAATCTTGAAGAGGAATACAAGCAAATGTCAACGGTTATTCCTAATGCAAAAGTTTATATTTTCAATAAAGGAGGACATCCGGCTATATCAACAAATGCAGAAGAATTTTCACATTTAGTTCAAAAGTTTTTAAGTGTAGATAGTGCATTATGAAATTGAAAATAGTCATTAAAAAATAATTGAAGGGGTGATAGCCTAGGTACTACCGACCTTTTAGATTATAAAATGCGACTGTAAACCATGCACCGCTCTGTTCTCTCTGCTGGAGAAGAACCGGAAAATCAATTTCCTTTACTTTTTCGGACATTACACACAGCGGGAAATCGGGGAAACGTTCAATAAATGCCTTTATTCTGGAGGACACAGTCCCAAAATATAATGGGGATGCAAATACAATACAGTCTGCCGCTTTGATTTTGGGAATCATTTCATTAAACGCATCTTTCTATCAGGTATATAAAACTTGACAGGAGAAAAGACATAGCAAAGAAAATTTGATAAAAAATTATAGTATGTATGACAGATGACAAGATTGTTTATAACACCTGAAAAATGCTGACATTCTATGTAGAATATAGTAAAATAGTGTTCATAAAATAGCGATTTTGACTTTAAGGGGGAGCGGCAATGCGGCAGTGGGCGTATTTGAGAGAACCGTATTACACAAACTATGGGTTTTCTGAGCATTATTATTCTGAGTATTATTTTTAGCTGGACATTTATAAAAAGCAAAAATATATGGATTTCGATTTTATTACATATGTATTGGGACCTGCTTATGTTTATGTTTTATTAATAGATGACGATTGGGATAGAATGAAATGGAAAAGATATTTTTGTTTAGATAAATTTCTTGTTGGAGAGGGTGGTAGGATAGAAATAAAACATGATCCTGGTGAAGAAACCAAAGAGTACAGATCAATTGTGGATATGGTAAACAAAGAAGCAGAAGCTTAAGTTGATAAGAATATTCGATATGGAAGAAGCATGTTTGTTGAAAAAGAAAAGCAGAAAATCTTAAAGGAAAAATACAATATTGACTGGAAGACTACCGATGAAATGAATCCTGATTGGGATTTTATATAGTATATAAGTTTATTAATTTTTTAGGAGGACTGTTATGGAAAGCACTTCCGAAATCATAGATTTGGTGATACAAAAATGCATAGAACTATTTGAGCTGGAACAACAAAAAGTTGATTTTCTCCCAAATGGTATCAACTATGGAAAACCGCCGAAAACAGCTATTATAGCTTATGGATTGGGCGAGATGAAGAAAATAGGATATCAAATTACGGATATTCAGAAAAAGTGGCTCTATGAAAATGGGTGTCTGGAAGAAACAGATATGACAAGAGAGAGGAATCTGGAGCAGAGAAGTGGGATGTATTATTCCGAAGCATATTTCGATTTTTCTTTTGATACAGATAATTATTGGGTATATCTGAATATATCTTTTGGACCAAGATATGCAAGGGGTGTCCGGTTTGAATTAATGCAGGAGGAAAATACCATCTCCCTTTGTAATGACAAGGTATTGTGGGTGTCTTAAAAAGGTTTTGGCGAGAAAATGTAAAAGAATGGTGAGGAACAAAAGTCAGTTTAAGGGAAATGATATATTGGGATTTGAAATGGTATGAATTTGTTGAAGCAGTGGTTTATAACCAGGCTTATGTGGAAGCTGAGCCGTATGATTGTAAGTTTGGAATACCATTTGTAGGCAGCCATATACAAGGAGAAATTTATCATGTTAGAAATTAGATATATGCAAATAAATGATAAAGCGTTTTGGTACAGTCTTGATAAGCATTTGCCGGAGGAAGAATTTTTGAATAAGGTTCGTGACCAAAGGGGCTATGTTTTATTGGAAGATAACAAGCCGATAGGATTGCTGAGATATAATCTTTTTTGGGATAATACTCCATTTTGTACAATGCTTTTTATTGATTGGAACTATCAAAATAAGGGTTACGGAAGGCGTTTTATGGAGTATTGGGAAAAGGATATGAAATCCAAAGGATACGAAATGTTGCTGACTTCTACGCAGGTTGACGAAGAGGCACAGCATTTCTACAGAAAGTTGGGATATAAAGATTGTGGCGGATTTATTATTGATATTCCAAAATACAATCAACCAATGGAATTGATTATGATTAAAGAAATTTAAATCACAATAAATTTGTTTGGGAGTCGCAATGGAAAAGAAAAAGGAAAGTGCAGTATGATAGGATTGGAGGAGTAATGGAATGATTATTTTGATAACGGGGGCATCTCACACAGGGAAAACAGTACTTGCTCAAAAATTACTTGAAAAATACAAATCCCCATATTGATGATGAATATCAAATTGATATTGAACTATAAATGGTAGGGTGAAATTCTATTTATCATAAAATGTAAAAGATGGAATTTATGAACCTGGATTTGGAGGGAATGGAGTTGTTTTCTGGATAAAACAGATGATGGGAATTATTTATTTTATCTAAATACAGCAGCCCCATTTGAAGGTAATATAAAAGGACATTGATTTTTCCGGTTTAGAATGCAGGTTAAAATTCTGGGTTTATTAACCAGGGAGTAAGAACATGAGTACAAAATGGGATGAATTGTTTGGAAAAGAATACTATATTGAAATAACAAATGAAGAACGCAGGTATCTTGGATTAGAACCTATTATGGAAGAGTGGGACATTACGCAGTTTTATAGTAAAACGAATCTCTGGCACAAAAGGACTACTGTTTTCTGGGAAGGAAATGTAATAAAGAAAGTAATTGTCGAACAAAAAAGGGTAGTTTCTCCTGATAATAGGATTACCTATCATAGTATTCAGGAAGATGACACGAATTTGTCAACTGAAAACCGGGAATGGTTGTTACCGCTAACAAATCGTGGAAAGAAGAAAAAGGTAACGGCAACGAATGTTTTGGCAATTACCCCATTGGGGTGTACATTTCATTTTCATTTAGATATGCAAAACATTGTTTCTACAAGCATGTCTATATGTAATAAGAGAAATAATCAGAGGATTGCGACAGGGGAGCATGAAAAGATAAATAAAATTCGGAATGATGCAGATTTTCACCAATTTATGAAATATTATATGGAAAGCTGTCCGCAGGATTATTTTCAGCGTATGGAACGGTTGAAACATAGCAGTTATAAAACGGTGAAGTATGAGACAGGGGATATTTTCAGGGTGGAAGCTGATCGTTTTCATTATTGTTATGGCTTGATTACCGGACAAATCCGTAAAATTCAGAAATGGAAGGAATTACCCCAAAAGCACAGCCTGCAATCACTTATGATGGTTCCGATTATGGTTCGATACTATGATGTGAGAACTGATAATCCAGATTTGTCAGCAGAGGAATTGGCACAATATCCGTTAGGGAGAGTAACTATATGTGGTGACAATGATATTATTTGGGGGACACATACAATTGTGGGGCATAAAGAACTGAATGAGGATGATATTGAGTTCAACCTTGTCTGTTATCGGATAGAGAATGTGAGTCTGGATTTGCCTGTGCATACATATGATATGTTTGTGTCGGATGGTATGGCAGAATACCCTGAGTCTTTTCACTTATATGTCGAGTGGGGAACAGCAGTAACGATACTGCCATTTGAAAGGATTTCCGAGAAACTACAGGAATACTTGAAAGATTACCGTTCTCCACATGGTGGAGTAGCTGTAGGAATTTATCCAGAGCTTATACAGAAGAAGTCATTTGAGTATAAAGGAAATTTGTTAAATGATATCAATATAGAAATGAGAATGGCACTGTTTTCATGTCTTGGATTGAAGGCAGATGCAGCATTTGATGATTTTGCTGCGATGTTTGGTGGATTGACAAAAAAAGAGATTTTGGCGAAAAAAATGTAGAAGAGGGGGTGCATAAGATGAATTTTGGATTTTCTTATATAGGTTTCATTTATTTGCTGATGCTTTTTATACCCAATATATTTTGGACAAAGAACCAGCCGCAGGATTATGAAAAATATGTAGTAAATGAAAATAAAGTGCTGCTGTTTTTTGAGAGAACCGGAGAGATGCTGCTATGCTGTCTGGTTCTGATATTTTCGGATTATAATATAAAAGGGATTTCGGTGTGGTCGTTGTGGTTATTGACATCTTTTATTATCATGATTCTGTATGAGTGCTATTGGATTCGTTACTTTAAAAGCCCGAAGACATTAAAGGATTTTTACAGCAGTCTTCTGGGTGTTCCGGTAGCGGGAGCCACTTTGCCGGTATGCGCTTTTTTTCTGCTGGGCGTGTATGGAAAAAATCCATTGCTGATGGCAGCCACAGTTATATTGGGAATCGGACATATTGGAATTCATATCAACCATTATAGGGAAGTGAACGAAACGTGTTAAATGGAATATATAGAATAATCAGTAAAGAAATTAATGAAACAGACAGTAAATGGTGAATGGAGGCATCTATATGGCAGTAGAGTACAGAAAATTAACAAAAGAGGATTTATTTATATTTATTGAAATGAGAATTAACCAATTGCGGGAAGAGGGTGCAAAGGAAAATATAGACTTAAAGCCTGCTTTGAAGGATTATTACAGCCGGCATATGGAAGACGGGACTTTTGTAGCATGGCTTGCGGTAGACGGTGAGAAGATTATCGGTACAAGTGGAATGTCATTTGTTGAGAAACCGCCTTATTTTGGGTGCCCAAGCGGGAAAATGGGATTGCTTTCCAGCATGTTTACATCGAAGGAATATCGCAGACAGGGAATTGCAAAGGAACTGTTATCCAGAGTGGTAAATGAGGCAAGGGAATATGGGTGTGGTACAGTCCAGATTACTGCATCGGATATGGGAGTGTTGCTGTATACGGATTTTGGATTCGTGAAGAATGGGAATTTCATGCAGTACAAATTGTGATTTCAATGTGGTGAGCTTATTCAAAAGCAGAAGTGATTTATTTTAATAGAGAGTAGTGTTTGTGATGACATGGAGTGGAATGAGACTCAAATTAGAAAAGGATTATTTAGCAGAAAGTCTGGGAGAGTAGGAAAAAGAAAACAGTTTCTACGCCATAATCATTTTGTGTTATAATGAACTGTAAGTTTTCTTTTCCCACAATTTTTCTTTTATTATGGTTTGTAACAGTAGGGGAGAAGAAAAAGGAAAGGTCTAAGGGAAAGTTCATCTTGCACAAATTTAGTATCTTCAATAGTTAGAGCAATATACGATAACAAAATATAACAGTTATTAAATCCCTTAGATTTTGTAAAAATACAATTGGAAGTTATATAGGAGGTCTAATATGCTTGATACGATACCTAACGAAGAGAGAATGGCGTCTCTACTCGGAAAATCTCTATATGATGTATGGAATAAGTTATGTGCTTTAATTGATGAAAAATATGACATGGACTGTTCATGGAATAAAGGCGGTAAAGCATGGAAATATGAATATAAATATCGTCGGGGTGGTAAAACGCTGTGTGCATTATATGCAAGAGAAAACTGTGTGGGTTTTATGATTATCTTAGGGAAAGAAGAACGGTTAAAATTTGAAACAGATAGAGAAAATTACTCAAAAGAAGTTCAAGAAATATATGACGCAGCTCAAACTTACCATGATGGGAAATGGATAATGTTTGAGCCAGTGGATACTTCTTTGTTTAATGATTTTATTAGACTGTTGAGAATCAAAAGAAAGCCAAACAGAAAGTAAAGTTACTGTCGAATCATACAACTTCCAGTTTGGCAAGTGCAAATAAACCTCAGAGGGGATTGGAGATGGAAAAAATAATATGGAAAACAATATTATGTATTACCGGAAGGACGATGGCTTTGAGTACATATTTTATCAGAATTCTACACAGTCCTATCCAATGCATACACATGCGAGGCATATTGTGCTGGGATATATTTTAGAGGGAGCAGTTCGTATTATATGTAATGAGGAGTCTTGTTTATATCATGCGGGTGAGTATTATTATATTTTGCCGGACACTCCCCATGCAGTGGAACAGATAAACGGGATAACCTATTCAATGATCTGTATTTGTATATTTGCTGATAAAACAGAAGATGAATCAGAAAATGCAGATACCTGCTTAAAAGAATTGAAGCAGATAATTTTAGAGATGCCGGAGAATACATTACGAATTAAAGATATGGCAAAAAATGTGGGGTTAAGTCCATACCATATGATAAGGCAGTTTAAGTCTGTCTGCGGTCTGACACCGCACCAGTTTCAGATACAGTGCAGGGTCAGGAACGCACAGAAATTATTGGAAAAAGGAATCAGCATCACCGAAGCGGCTTATGCCACTGGGTTTTGTGACCAAAGCCACTTTGATCGGTGTTTTCGCAAAATCGTCAGGCTGACACCAAGTGAGTATAAGAAGGTTATTGGTGCACAGAATGATAATGAATAGATGTGTTAATTGTTTAATTGTCTACCTATTCCAACACCCCCGCTGTAAGCAACGGGGGTGTTAGCTATTCATCATATTAGCACAATGCCGGAATAAATTTTGCAAAGAGATAAAGGCCATCATTTCCTGCGTGGACTTCATGGGGAAGGCCGGCGGGCATGATGGAGAGGGTTCCGGTTTCATAGGGAATAGAGATGCCCTCATTGACACAGATACCGGAACCGGCAATTACCTCATGCGTTTCCAGCTGTGTTTCGTGGATATGGGTTTTAATGCTTTTGCCTGGTGCAATACGGACAAGGTGGTAACTGAACTGTCCATCCGTATCGTTAGCCGTAACAATGTGTTTGAGTTCCACACCTTCAAAGGTGGGGTGCTTCGACCAGATAATGTCTGCAAAATGGATGGTTTTTGCCGGCAGCTTCAGTGAGCCGTTATTAAATGCTTCAAATAAATCAGTATTCATAATTCTCCTCCTTTTTATTTGATATATTTATTTTAAGGAGGAAAAAAGAAATAAGCTTGGATAAAATTGCTGTTTGGGTACAAATGCCTGAATGATTACCGTTTCCAACAGGGGGACCGTGTTTATTTATTGATGCTCTTCCAGCCAGCGGACTGCACAGTGCGCCAAACATGCGGAGCCGATTGGACAGACATTCTCATTGAACCGAACCTTTGGATTGTGGGCAGGGGCGTCTCCCCGCTCATCCATATACCCCGCCGAAAGATACATGAATACGCTGGGTACTTTCTCCGCAATAGTTGCAAAGTCCTCAGAAGCACTGGCTGACGTGTCGGGAACAGGAGTCAGACCGGGAATCGGAAGTTCTTGCATATAGCCAACCATCTCGTCAGTCATGGCAGGATCACAGACCAGTGGTGGAACTTCAGAGATCATCTCGATTTCTGCCGATCCCCCGAATACCTCTGCTGTCTTTTGAGCAACCTCCTTCAGCCGCTGGACCAGTTTTTCACGGCTGGCTCTGTCATTGGTACGGAGAGTCCCTTGGAGGACGGCAGTGTCAGGGATTATGTTGGGCGCCGAGCCTGCGGAAAAATTGCCGATGGTCAGTACACAGGCTTTGCTGGGGTCTGCCTCCCGGGCAATCAGCGATTCCAGGGCAAGGTAAATATGGACACCGATATTGATTGGATCAATGGAACTGTGTGGATATGCACCGTGGGCACCCCGCCCCTGAATCGTGATTCGAAAACCATCTACAGAGTACATCATGGTTCCACCGCTGTTGTACATGAACAAGCCCACCGGCATCCTGCCGGAACCGACATGATAGGCCAGAGCCGCATCCACACCTTCCAGTATCCCGTTTGCCATCATATCCTTCGCACCCTCAAAGGTTTCTTCCGCAGACTGGAACATAAATCGAACCCTGCCAGACAGCATGGATTCATTTTCTTTTAGTATCTTTGCCGCTGTCAGCAGCATGGCTGCATGGAAATCATGACCGCAGGTATGAGCTTCCGTGCCGGTTGGGCAGGCAAAGCTTTCACCGCTTTCCTCCGGCATGGGCAGTGCATCCATATCCGCTCGGAGCAGGATTGTCCTGCCCCCGTCTCTACCCAATTCTGCGGTTACTCCATGTCCGCAGGGACGAGGGTCTAAGCCATAGCCTCTCAACTGATCCATGACGTAGGTTTGTCCTTTTGGCATATGCAGACCCACCTCCGCATTGCTGTGCAGCCAGCGGCGGTGGGTGACTGTTTCCTCACGCAGTTCCAGTGCCCGTTTATAAAAATTCATAATTTTACCTCCTTGAATTTGTAACCAGTTTTGCAAAGCAAAATTGCTTGCCCGCTTATCTACTTATTATAACCAATTGCAAAGCAATTGATTATCTGCTTTACACATCCCAGAATTAAGAAATATGTGTTGAGTGAATTGTAGCAAAAGACGTTGGTACCGTCAACAACACAAGCACTTAAAAGAGATGAAAAAAATCACAGTACGGGGTAGATAAGCAGAGGGCTCTACTGGTAATACTTGTTGCCAATAGTATATTTGTATGGAAGTGCGGAGTTGGGAAAATGTGGAATTATATTAATCAGCATGGTATACTGTTTATATAGCTTAGAATGATGAAACAAAATTATGGAGGTTTATGAATATGGAATTTATTGATAAAAATGATATCAAGGAGTTGGCAAATCCAGGGGTTGTATCAAGACAACTGTTAAATCCTGAAAATTCTACAAGTAAAAGGGTAACAATAACAGAAGTTCATTAGCAATGGGGGCAAGCCAACCAGGACACACACATGATGCATCAGAACAAATTTGGTACGCTACAAAGGGTTCAGGAAAGCTTTTACTAGCAGATGATCAGGAAAAGGAATTTAAAGCAGGTGATGTAGTTCGATTTGCAGATAAAGATGTTCATGGATTATTAAATGATGGAAATACTGAATTTGTATATGTTTCAGTAACAGCACCCCCTATTAATTTTGGATACGCATATGAAGAGAAGAGGTAACTTCCCCTTATTAGGGTTCGTAAAAGCAGGGGAGATGAAATAACATAAGAGAAAGTCTAAGGGAAAATTCACTTGTACAAATTTAGTGTTTTCAATGGTTAGAGCAATTTACAGAACAAAATATAACAATTATGAAATCTTTTACATTTGATAAAAAACCAATTGAGATTTGAGAAATTGATTTAGGGAGAGGAACAAATGAAAGTATTATGTATATCAGCTTCAAATATTTTACATAGTAAAGAAAATAGTATATCGCTAATGCTTTGTTCTAAAATATCAGAAATTTTAAAAGAAAAAGAAATAATGTGTGAAATAATGGATTTAAGAGATTATATGTTACATCCATGTATTGGTTGCGGAAAATGTTTTAAAAGTAAAAGATGCTGTAATGATACTGATTTTAATATAATTTATGAAAAAGTTATAGAAGCAGATGCCCTTTTCTTTGTTTCTCCGCATTATGCTCCGATTCCTGCAAAATTAATTATGATATTAGAAAAAATGGAAGAAATCACTTTTTTGCATTGGTGGAAAGACAATAAATATAAGTCTGAAGTAAACGGAGTACCTACGGGGATTATTTCGCATGGTGGAGCTTCTGATTGGGCATTAAAGAGTTATAAAGCAATGGTAAATGACACGATAGCAAATGCTTTAGATACCATTCAATGTAAGACAATTCCCTATAATTCTGAATGGAATACAGGAATATCACTCCCAGTACAAAGGGTGCTGGAAGAAGATAGTATTTTTCCAATTCAAAAATATGACTGGAATTTACTTACACAAAAATTAAGAGACTATATAGAGCTTGTTTTAAAAGAAGTATGAATTGATTTTGTGAATAGCTCAAATTCTTGTCTGACTGGAAGTTGACAAAAAGAAAATCGGAATTTATCGAACTGAATAAATTATATTTTCTTAACAAAAGTCAATGTACTTAATAAATAAAGGTATTACAATCATTACAGAGGTGATGATTATGAATAATACAACTAACGCCGAAAAAGCATTGAAAATTACAACTGCATTGACACTCATCGTATCGGGATATGAACTCCTGCGTTCTTGTCGGAATTACAGAGAAGGTATGAATCTCCTTGATATTGCAAGTTATGCAACTGCCGATCTGAATACATACTGTCTGGTGCTGATACTTGCAAATATGATACTTCTTCCTCAGGCACTAATGCTTTATAAGCAAAGTGGGATTAGCCTGAAAAACGAAATATATGACAGACAAAATCTTGGCAGAGATATTTTTATGGGAATTGTTCTTGCAGTCGTATCTGCCGTTATCAGTCTGCTTTCAGTGTTTGTTTCAAAAGGAAGGACGGAGCTTGCTTTTCAGGGCTGGGGACAACTGTCGGTCGGTGAGATATTCTTAATGATATTGTCACTTGGCTTTGTCAGCGGAATATGCAAGGAAATTTTCTTCCGGGGTCTGGCGAAAAATTTCTGCGGAAGCGTCTGGGGAGAAACTGCTTCTCTGCTGATAATTAATGTTCTGTTCGGTATGCTTGACTGGTTCAATATGGGACATTCATTCCTTGTGGGTTTTTTATGGATATGGGGTTATAAGAAAAGCGGACATCTGATAGTACCGATGATAGCACACGGAGGAATGAATCTTATTTCGGTAGTTTTTTATATTATTACATCGTGAGG
This sequence comes from Lachnospiraceae bacterium, assembly GCA_029063085.1. GTDB lineage: Bacteria > Bacillota > Clostridia > Lachnospirales > Lachnospiraceae > CAG-590. The sequence goes on along the minus strand of JAIDOW010000071.1, from coordinate 94,548 downwards.
GAATGTTTATGGATAAGGGATATCTTGTAAAACTTCTGATGGCTATGTCGTCAAAATACAAGATGAACATTGATGCCGAGGTACTCGGAAAAATAGTGAATATGTCTTCTTTCCGCATAGTGGAAAAGGGAACTGTTGTCCAGCATATCGGAGAAAAAACTCTGAATGCCGCCTTTGTTCTTGATGGAATCATAAGATGCTACTACATAGATGATGACGGAAATGATATAACCAGAGGCTTTTCGATAGAGGGAACCCTTTGTATGGATGAAGGTATGTTCGGTTATAATGAAAGCTTATGTGAGTGGGAAACTCTTGAAGAAACTACGCTTATGATCTTCAATACAGATGATATTAAAAAGATCATTCATGAAAATGACGATATAAAAAATGCATATATATATCTTCTTGAAAATGCCCTTCGGTATAAAATCTACAGAGAAAACGGTTTTCTGGTGGAAAATGCGACCGAAAGATACGTTCATTTCAAAAAACTGTATCCCAAAATATGTAGCAAGGTCGCACAGCGCCATATAGCAACTTATCTCGGAATAGCCCCCGAATCATTAAGCAGAATACGAAAAGCTATGAAAGAAAACGTGAGCGAAACTGAATAGAAATAATTGAGTTTCGCAATCATCTAGATAAAAATGAAATGTAAGAGATGTATACATAAAATTTGAAAAGAAATAATCATGATGAAAATTGGAATAAGAGCTTATGAAGAAAAGATCTGCCTAAGATGATTAAAATATGGAATGACATTATAGAGGAGTAGCATTATGGAAGAATTAAAATCTATTATGGAGAAGTTTGTTGCGTCTGGTTGGGATTTAATAGCTGTTCCAGCGCAGCAATGGTTAGACGGGAAATCTGATAAGGACGCTTTAGTATCAGCAATTAATCAGGCTGATAAAGAATGTGGAAGTTGTGGGTGTGAATTAGACCCATTATATAAAAGAGCGTTGGAGCTTCTTTAAAAATTTCACAACTTTCCATTTGTGAGATTGGAGGATATATGAATATAATTTTATACTCGAATAAAATGGATGAATATTTAGAGCATGACAATGTGATTGATTATGACAATGAAGCCATTGCAGAAGTGGCGGATACATTATTTCAAAAAGCGGATAATGAGTTGAATTTTATTAAAACAGCTTATGAATTTGTCAGAGATAATGTTTCACATTCGGCAGATATAAACCAAGATATGATTACATGCAGGGCTTCGGAAGTGTTAAAAGCTGGTCATGGAATCTGCTTTGCGAAATCGTACTTGCTGGCGGCTTTATTACGCTGTAAATCTGTTCCAACAGGTTTTTGTTATCAAAAGTTGATATTAGATGATGACACAGCGCCTGTCTTAATTTATCACGGTCTAAATGGCGTATATATTAAAGAATTAAAAAAATGGATAAGACTTGACGCAAGAGGAAATAAAACTGGTGTGAATGCACAGTTTTCAGTAGAAACGGAACAGCTTGCGTTTCCAATACGTCCGAAGATGGGAGAAACTGACAGCTTTATCGTATATCCTGACCCTGATAGAAAGATATTGGAAAAACTGAGAAAAAACAAGACGAGGACAGAACTTTGGGATGATCTGCCTACAGAACTTGAATATAACAAATAGCGGCGGCTTTTGGTTTATTGCAGGAACTGAATGGGGGACACGATCGATATTTAGGAGGAGAAGCATTATGAGAAGAAATTTGAACGGAGTAATTCAGTTGAGTGATAAGCAAAAGCATCAGCTCGCCACCGAAATAAAAGCATTTTATCTGGATATTCGAGGAGAAGAAATCGGAATGATTGAGGAACAGCAGCTGCTTGATTTATTTTGCGAGCATTTAGCACCAATTGTTTATAATAAGGCGTTGGACGACTCTATGCGTTGGTTAAAAGAACAAGTGGAAAATATGGAAGTTGATTATTATTCGTTATATAAAAATGTTCAATAGATAAGTTGGGATTTGCGGGTATAGTGTCAAGTAGATTATGAAAATCTATGAGATGGGAATTGCCCGCATTAAAAATCACTTATCTGAGGTATCACGTGTATGATAATCATTTCGTGATATCATGTAAGTAGGTAATCAATTGCAGCCAATTGGTTACAAAAGATTGGAGGATGAAAATGGCAATTTCAAATATAAAGGCGGAATTTCATTGTGATATAAAAAAGATTTGGGAGATAGTTACATCATTGGAGGATTGTTCATGGCGGAGCGATATTAGCAGGATTGTTGTCATAGATCAAGGGAAGAAGTTTGAGGAACATACAAAAGATGGATATGTTACCACATTTACGATTACTGCTTTTGAACAATACAAGCGGTATGAATTTGATATGGATAACGGGAATATGTCGGGGCATTGGACAGGTATCTTTTCGCAGCAGGGTGATGTGGTCCGCATTGAATTTATTGAGGATGTGGCCGTGAAAAAAATCTTTATGAAACCGTTTGTAAAAGGGTATCTGAAAAAACAGCAGTCATGTTACATTGATGATTTAAGGAAAGCAGTGGAACGGAAGTAGTAAGCTGTAGAATGACTTACTAAATATGGCAAAGCTTTATAATATAAGATAAAAGGAGTTGCATATATGAGAAATCAGGAAGAAACCATTGGAAAAATGATTGATAAATCAAAAACAAGTTTTATTACATATGTAGATAGTGATGGCTTCCCTATTACAAAAGCGATGTTAAGTCCGCGGGAAAGGGAGGGAATCAAAACATTTTGGTTTTCTACGAATACATCTTCCAATAAGGTAAAATATTTTAAGCGGAATAACAAGGGAAGCATATATTTTGTTGATAGGAGATTTTTTCGTGGTGTCAGCCTGGTGGGGACGGTAGAGGTATTGGAAACACCTGAAGCAAAAGAGAGAATATGGCAAAAAGGTGATACCATGTACTATAAAGAAGGCGTTACAGATCCGGATTATTGCGTATTGAAATTCACGGCAGTAAAAGGGCGGTATTACAGCAATTTTAAGTCTGTAGACTTTGAAATCTGAATAAATTAAGACGGCATATCAGGGTGTCACACCAACTTGAACGAGTAGGGGGATATGAAATGCTTGGAATATATTTTAGCGGAACAGGAAATTCCAGATATGCATTGGAGGTTTTTCTGGGCAAATATGATAAGATGGCGAAAATCTCTGCCATAGAGAATGAGAACATAGCCGGTTATATAAAAGACAACGAAGAGATTGTTTTCAGTTATTCTGTACAGTATAGCAATATTCCTAAAATGTTAAAGGATTTTATAGACGAATATCAGGATTTGTGGCGGGGTAAAAAAATCTTTGTGATTGCAACGATGGGACTGTTTAGCGGGGATGGAGCAGGCATTCTGGCCCGCAGACTGCATAGGTATGGTGCACAGATTACAGGCGGCTTACACTTGAGGATGCCAGACAGTATATCGGATGAAAAGGCATTGAAACGTTCTGTAGAAAAAAATAAAGAACTGGTGAAGAAAGCAGAGAAAAAGATTGACAATGCAGTCCGGCGTATAAAAGATGGAAATCCACCACAGGAGGGAATCGGCTTGTTATGTCATATAGCAGGCTTGTTGGGACAGCGGCTGTATTTTTATAATAAAACGAAGCGATACACGAACAAAATAAAAATTGATACACAAAAGTGCATAGGCTGTGGAAAATGTGCAAAGCTGTGTCCAATGAAGAATTTGAGTCTTGAGTACGATTTGGCTAAGGCACAGGATAGATGTACAATGTGTTATCGCTGTATAAACATTTGTCCGAAGCAGGCAATTACTTTACTGGGGAAAAAGGTTGTAGAGCAGGGAACAATAGAAAAATATTTGTGAACCGGAGATATTTTATCATGGACTATACGATTAGAGAGTTGAAAAAACAGGAGAGGCATGTTTTAAGTGATTTTTTGTATGAGGCGATTTTTATTCCAGAAGGGATGGAAGCACCAGGCAGAAGTATCATATACACCCCAGAGCTACAGGTGTATGTAGCTGATTTTGGAGATAAGAAAGATGACCTGTGCTTTGTTGCTGAAGTGAATAACCGTATTATAGGAGCTGTCTGGGTGCGTGATATGAATGACTATGGGCATATCGAAGATGGTGTTCCATCGTTTGCCATTTCCTTATATAAAGAATATCGGGGATATGGAATTGGAACGGAACTGATGAAAAGAATGTTGGAAGAGCTTAAAAAACGGGGATATAAAAAGGCATCGTTATCTGTACAAAAAAGGAATTATGCTGCCAGAATGTATCAAAAAATTGGATTTGAAATTATAGGTGAAAATGAAGAAGAATATATTATGATGTATAATTATAAAATTTGATGTTGACTCCGACGTTGCGTAATAGTTTATGGTATACTTACACGGTGGAGGAAATGACAATGATGACAGTAAAAGAAGTGAGTAAATTAACCGGAGTGAGTATACGCACTCTGCAATATTACGATAAAATCGGATTACTGAAACCGGCTATGTATACGGAATCCGGATACCGGTTGTATGATGAAAAAGCACTGGAAATGCTGCAACAGATTTTATTGTTAAAAGAACTGGAATTTCCTTTAAAAGAAATCAAACAAATTTTATCCAGACCGGATTTTGACAAAAATAAGGCATTGGAACAGCAGATTACTCTGCTTACAATGAAAAAAGAGCATCTGGAGAATTTGATTTGCTTTGCCCGTGGAATACAATTGATGGGAGTGAATACAATGGATTTTTCTGTATTTGACACAAAGAAGATGGAGGAATATGCCAGACAGGCAAAGGAGCAATGGGGAAAAACAGACGAATACAAGGAATTTGAGCAAAAGTCTCAAGAAAGGAGCAAAGAAGAAGATCAGGCTGTAATGGGAAATTTTATGCAGTTATTTGCAGACTTTGGGAAATTAAAGGATGCTGCACCAGAATCTGCTGATGTTCAAGAGCATGTTAGGAAATTACAGGATTATATTACGGAACATTTTTACAAATGCTCGAAGGATATCTTGTTTAGCCTTGGACAGATGTATGCAGGTGGCGGTGAGTTTACGAATAATATTGACCGTGCCGGTGGAGCGGGAACCGCAGAGTTTGTTTCTCAGGCTATACAGATTTACTGCGGTAATTGATGGACTTTAAGATAATCAATATACAAATGTTATTTTATTGTACAAATTTCTAAAAAGGTTCTTACGATCATATCCTTTTCAAAAGTACCAGAAATGAGAAGGATATGATTTTTTGCGTTTTTTTAATTGGTGATGCTTGTCATTAAAAGGTTGCTTTTTCTAAGGCGGTATCTTATCATAATATAATGAATTGCACTGATGCACAAGCAGGTCATTAATTTTCTACGAAAATTGGTGACATATGATTGTAATAACGAAATAAGAGTTTACCTGTAAGGAGGAGACTTGTAATATGCTTTTTGAAATTTTAATTGGAATATTTTTAGTGGCAGCAGTCATTTTATTTTTTCTTTATGTGTTTCCTATGTGTACGATGCATCCGCTAGCCAGTGGAAAAATAGAAGGAACGGATATCATTACAGTTAAAAACCGGATCAATAATTTATTTTTTATTCCCCAAGGCAGAGACTGGATAGTCATTGATGCCGGCTCTGATGCAGGGGCGGTAAAGCGGGAAATGAAACGGATGTCCATTGATGGGGACAGGGTAAAGGCAGTTTTTCTGACCCATACGGATTATGATCATGTGGCGTCTATTGTTTTGTTCCCGAATGCAGCAATTTATATGAATGAACAGGAAAAACAGATGATAGATGGAAGCACTTACCGGCAGATTTTCAAGAAAAACAGGCTGCCGCAATTGAGTGATTCCAATAAAATTGTATATCTGTCAGAATATAAGATGATAGAGGCAGTTACCAATTGGAGCGGGGGAGGTGTTGATGAAACACATGGGCATCAGCAGGATGCCTTGTGTAAACACCAGGTACGCATGATTCCGGCTCCAGGGCACACAAAGGGATCAGCCATGTATGTGGTGGATGAGAAGTATCTGTTTACCGGAGATGCATTTAAAACAGCGGGAGGTCGTATTTTGCTTCATCCCTATACAATGGATAGAAAACAGGCAAAAGAGACGCTTCATCGTATCAAAGAGGAATTAAACAAATATGAAAAAGTGTTTACAGCGCATTATGGACTGGTGGAAAGTGACAGCCATTCCCGGAAGGCAGATATTGAAAAATAGTAGGGGGAGAAGCCATGGATATCGGAAATGATGAAAAGAAAAGGAAATATTTGATACCTGCCGGTATTAAAAAAGTATGTGTGCTGGTGATTCTGACAGCAGTGCTGATAGGAATTGTCTTTTTATATGGTCGTTTTGGCAGGAAAACGAACAGAGAAATCATTACGGAGGCTACATTGGAAAAAGTGATTGATGTAGATGAGCTGTCTACGTTTGAGGCGGTTTATAATGGCATTACGGAAGTCATGAACAAAGAGCATCCGGAAAAAATAGACTATTATGTATATTATGAAGCAAAGGTAAAAGCGGGAATTGATTTTGAAAAGGTAGAGGTTGATATTGACAATGAGCTGAAGAAGATTTCTGTTACGATTCCTGAGATTAAAATAAATGATATAAATGTAGATATAGCATCATTGGATTATATTTTTGAAAATGAGAGGGCTAATACAGAGACTGTATCACAGGAGGCATACAAGGCAGCGATAGAGGATGTCACCAATGAAAGTGCAAGGGAAAACAGGATTTATGAGCTTGCAGAGCAGAATGCAAAAAATATAATAGAAGCACTTATCACCCCTTTTTTGAAACAGCTGGATGAAGAGTATACCTTAGAAGTCAGGTAATGCAAAGTAGATTATGAAAATCTGCAAGGCAGGCAACCAATTTGTGTGAATAACGGGCTAAGAGTAGATGACTTGTATATATATTTGCGACTATCGCAGCAAACAAAGTTTGAAAAGCAAATTTGGTTACAAGAGTCAGGAGGTTAAGAAATGAGGAAGTTTATTATATTATCCTTAATATTGCTGGCAGCTTTGTGTTCTTCTTGTGGGAATGCACAAAAGCAGACAATAGTCATGGAACCGCAGGTATCTGAAATGAAATCAATCTGTGAACTGGCAACAATGGAATGTTATTATCATAATGTTGCAAGGTATAAAGAGGAAGATGCAGAGGGAATTCTTTTTTGGAAGAAAGATAAGCATTTCTGGATTGAATATGCCGGAGTTGTGACGATAGGAATTGATGCATCATTGATAGAGTTAGAAGTGAAAGACGAACAGGTAACGATAACAGTACCTCCGGCAAGAGTGCTGGGGTGTAAGGTAGATGAGAATACACTTTCAGAAGAATCATTTATTATTGATAAAAAATCAGCAGATATTGATGCACAGGATCAGACAGCCGCTTTTCGGGCGGCACAAAGCAATATGGAGAAAAGTGCATCAGAAGATGCGGCGCTATTATCCAATGCCCAGAGGAGGGCACAGAAATTATTGGAAGATTATGTGAATAATATTGGGAATATTATCGGAAAACAATATAAAATCAAATGGATATATTCCTCCGGGAATAGTAACTTGGAAGATGACGAAGTTTAGTAAAAGAAGAATTTTGTAGTATGTTCAGGGTGATAATGAGCCGGAATTGTCAAGAATGCATGTACATGGACAGTAAATATGCAGATAGTATAGGTTATCTGCCATTAACACATGGTTAATTTATTTGAATAAAAGTTAAATTCCCTTCAATTGTGCAGGAAGACATTTTCTGATAGGATGGTTTTAGTAAAAGATTTTACGTAAATTATGTTTAGGAGGATGCCTTATGCAGATTGGAGAAGTGATTCGTAAGTATAGAAAAGATAGAAATATGACACAGGAAGAGATGGCAGGAAGATTGGGAGTAACCGCCCCTGCTGTAAATAAATGGGAGAAAGGTGTAGCACAGCCAGATATCATGTTACTGGCTCCCATTGCCAGACTGCTTGGAATTACATTGGAAACACTTTTATCATTTCATGAGGAGTTGACAGGGGACGAGATTGGCAGGCTGGTTATGGAGGTTGACCAAAGGTTTGAGCGTGAAAGCTATGAGGAGGTATTTCAATATGTGTCAAACAGGATACAGGAATATCCCAATTGCCATCAATTGATTTGGCAGATGGCACTGATTCTGGATGCCAGACACATTACGAACGAAGTTGAAAATGCAGACGTTTATGAAGAACAGATTCTTAGATGGTATCAAAGAGCCTTGGAGAGCACAGATGCAAAGGTACAAAGAAACTCAGCTAATTCGCTGATCCAATACTATATAAGAAAGGAAATGTATGATAAAGCAGAGGAATACCTGCATTATTTTTCTGAAGAAGATACAGAGCGAAAACGGATACAGGCGGTCATTTACAGTAAGACCAACCGGATAGAGGAAGCATATAAGGCTTATGAGGAAATATTATTTTCTGAAGGACAGGTTTTGAATATGGTGTTTCATAGTCTGTATATGTTGTCTGCCCAAGCTGGTGATATGGTACAGGCACGGAAATATATTGAGAAAGAAAGCAGCTTGTCATGTCTTTTGGAAATGGGAAAATATAGCGAGGTTTCATGCAGGCTGGAATCGGTGGTACAGGAACAGAATGCAGAGGAAACACTTTTGCTTGTGAAGCAGATACGGGATTCCATTCCGACAATAGGAGGTTTTGCCAATTCGTGGCTGTATGCGCATATGGAATTTAAGGAAATTTCGGAAACGTTTGAGAAGAGGCTTCGCAATAATCTGCTGAAATGTTTTTCGGACCGGGAAACCTTTGGCTATATGGATGGAAATGCTGAGTGGGAGGAGTTGATCTGTCAGGATTAGTGTTTTGTCTAGTTGATAATCAGGTGAAACTACTTGCCCAATCGCACATCTGCTATGTCAAATTTTCTAGTTAGGGGGATATAATTTAGAGATGGAAAAGTAATCGCTATACGAGGAGGAAATATGCTAAAGAAAATATATTGGAAAGTGATTGTATGTGGACTTATCCTTATTCTTATACTGAATATGGCAGGAAGGTTTCATGGCTTTTGTGATTGGTATGTGGTGCATATATTTCCGATATGGATAAATACATACGGAAGATTTTCGGCTCTGTTTCCCTTTTCGTTGGAGGCCAATTATAATAGGGAAATGTGTATGAAGGAGTATCCTTCGGTAATCTGCCATGAATATGCACATTTAAAGGGATATATATACGAGGATGAGGCAAATTTTATCGCATATTTGGCCTGTATAGGAAGTGATGATATCTTTTTTCAGTATTCCGGATATTTGTCCGTTTATCTTTATGTTGAAGATGCGTATCTTGAAAGTGTGGGAGATGACCAATATCTTGAGCTGCTTTTATCTGATCAAATAGTGGATTTAAATTATCTGGCGACTGTTGACAATATGCAATGGTTAAGTGAGGAAGCAGAGGAAGAGATTTATTGCGGAGGTGAAGAGTCTTTTCTTAATGTAGATAATATAACACAGATCAGTGAGAAAGCGACAGATGTTAGTTTGAAATTATACGGTGTAGAGGATGGAATTGCCAGCTATGACCGTGTGACAGAGCTTCTGCTGCAGTATTATGACGGAATTTTGTATTGATAGTCCGTTTAGGCAAGAGTGTAATCTATAACGTTACTTGCAGGTCATTAAGATTCATGTTAATATAACGATACAATAATTTGCAGGTGATTAACCTGTATGAAAGGAAAGAGAAATCATGTTATATTTAGTATCTATACAGCAATTTAATAACATACAGATAGCTCAGTTTCAGAAACAGCAAATGACTGGGTTTATTCGGGTGCCGTTAAATTGTGGAGAGAACGATATATCATAAATGTCTATTCTTAATGATAGAAATATATGATTACCACATATCGGTGTTCGATGTGTGGTATTTTTTTGCATTATGGAAGATTTTTAAGATTTGTTCAGATAGAGGAGAAAACGTGAAGTAGCTCAGCGGTGAGAGCGGTGGCCTTATAAGCCATGTGTCGCAGGTTCGATTCCTGCCTTCACGATTTTAGTGAAGTGATTTATATGGAGGAATATCTATTTTATACACAAAATGCTGTGGGTTCAATTCCTCCCGAGCTGGTAAACGTGTGTAGCACAGTTGGCAGAGCAGCAGAAAATCTCATCACACGTACTAGTAAAATCCAGTAGAGAAAAGAGGTGAAAAAATGGAATATCCGTTGATTGATATTTCTGCAACAGGTAGAAATATTGCAAGGTTAAGGAAGGAACATGGAATTACAGTTCGTGCATTGAGCAGATATTTGGGAATGACCAATACCAATAGTATTTATCGCTGGTTTCGAGGAGAGACTTTGCCATCTTTAGATAATTTGTATGCGATTTCGGTACTGTTGAATGTCAGCATTAATGAAATTATTGTAGAAGCAGCATAAATATTTTACTTTGAAAATGGGGGATGAAAGGATTCTCTTGTGATGGAGTAAAGGTGGAAATTACCAAAGTCGGAAAGAAAAATATGAAACATACCCAGATTATAAAATAATACAAAAAACACAGGCATAGCGTAAAATGTAACCGCATATGTCTGTGTTTTTCAGTGTCTGACATAATATAGCCTGATATGACAGGCAGTTTTCTTATACCGTAATCAGCTCGTACTCTCTGGAGCCTAATCCCAAAGCAGCCGCGGCTTCAATTGTATGAATGCCGTTACGGGATTCAATACGCTCAATTAAATGATCTTTTCCCGGATCATCAGATGCATATACCAGATCAATGCATGCCTGATCAATGGCAACAGGGTCTAAGGAAACAAGGATTCCGATATCCTTCATGCAGGGATCTTCTGCTACTGCACAACAGTCGCAGTCCACAGACATATTTTTCATGACATTTACGTATACGATATTTTCTTTGAAATAATCCGTGATAGAAGCTGCTGCATCCGCCATGGATTCTAAGAAGGAATCATGGTCAGCAGTCCAGATTTCTTCAGGAACACCGGCACCATGAATATAAGCTTTGCCATAAGAGGAAGCAATACCGATGGATAATTGCTTTAAGGCACCGCCATAGCCACCCATTGGGTGTCCTTTGAAATGGGAAAGTACCAGCAGGGAATCATAATTTGCAAGATTCTTTCCGACATAATTTTTCTGAATTTGTTTTCCCTTTGGAATGTTAAGCTCTAAATCAGGACCTTCCGCATCCAGCAGGTCTACATCAAAGTATTTGTTCCAGCCGTGTTTTTCAATGGTAACTAAATGTTTTTCCGTCGTATTGCGCTCACCGTCATAGGCAGTATTGCATTCTACAACCGTGCCGCCAACATGCTCGATTACCGACTTCCAAAAATCTGGTTTTAAGAAATTCTGGTTTCCAACTTCACCGGAATGTAGTTTGATGGCAGTTTTGCCGGTTAAAGCTTTTCCGTTCATTTTGTAAAGTTCCAGTACTTTATCAGGAGTGATTGTTTTGGTAAAATATACTTTTGCTTTCATATGCGCCTCCGTTTCCAGTCAGTAACCCCATAAAGGGCAGTAAATGATAAAGTTTCAGATATAAGTTATTCTATCAAAAAATATGTTGTTTTTCCATAAGTATTTTTTAAAATCCGGTTTTCGTTTGTAAGGTTATGATTCCTGCGGACTTGCAAATTCTTGTGGTTGATTTAAGGGTTCTGTGTTAAAATTAAAAATCAGAATGAGATAATTGTCTTGATGATGGTAATGGCTAAATAGATGCACTAGCATGGACTCAATATTTGCAGATTGTATGTAATGTCAAACGGGTTTAAGAAAAGGGAAAGATTATGAAACAGTTTATAAGCAGGGAAAAGAAGAAGCGTATCTTTGATATTATACAGATTGGAAAGCGGGAGGATTTTGTTAGCCGTGCTTTTGATCTGTTTATTGTAGTAGTTATTTTTGTCAATATAGCGGTTCTGTTCATAGAGACTTTTGACGCAGCAGCAGAATATGCCGAAGTTTTACGATTAGTGGAAATGGTCACCATTATGATATTTGGAATAGAGTACCTGCTGCGAATCTGGACAGCGGAATATCTGTATCCGGAAAAAAACAGAGGAAAAGCAATCCTGCGGTTTCTTGTTTCCTTTGATGGGATTGTTGACCTGTGTACGATTTTACCGTTTTTCTTTTTATCAGGATTTATTGCTCTAAGGATGCTTCGGGTAGTGAGAATCTTTCATTTGTTTCGGATTAATGCTTATTATGATTCTTTCAATGTAATTACTTCTGTTCTGTCTGAGAAAAAGAATCAGATTATTTCATCCGTTTTTATTATTCTGATATTGATGATGGCATCTTCCCTTTGCATGTATAGTGCAGAGCATGAGGTCCAGCCGGAGGTGTTTCAAAATGCTTTTTCGGGAATCTGGTGGAGCATGTCTACGATACTGACTGTTGGATATGGGGACATTTATCCGGTTACCATATTGGGACGGATCATGGCGATGGTCATTTCTTTTTTGGGGGTAGGTGCAGTGGCAATACCAACCGGTATCATTTCCGCAGGTTTTGTGGAGCAGTATACCCAATTACAGAATCAGAATAATACTGGTGGAAATGTCAGAGGGACCGTGAGCGTTACTGTGGATGAGACAAGTCCCTTTGCAGGAAGGACAGTGAAATCAGCCGAGGAGAAATTCAGTATTGATATTGTGGCATTTATCCGCAGTGGAGCGGTGATCGTGCCCGTGGACAGCATTGAGATTATGACCGGGGATGTACTGATTTACCAGACGAAGGAGCAGGCACACTGAAGGTCATAGATGGCAGATAAACAATTTTGCTTTGCAAAATTGCTTACCAAATAAAGGAGGATATACATATGATTAAAACAAACATGCAGGAATCGAATCTAAGAAAGATTATTGAGAGAAAGGGGAATTTTACGGTTTTTGAGTATGATCATGATATGAGTAATAATCCGTCTGTAGCTATGCAGAATTACTATGCGGCACAGATGAATATCAGGAAACGTCAGGTTATGATTGATCTGGATGATGACCATTCTGCTATTATTCAGCGGGGAGCTATGCAGTGGACAGCCGGGCAGGTGCAAAGCGGAACGAATGTGAAGGGTGTTGGTGATTTTGCGAAGAAGCTGGTGAGTTCCAAGGTGACCAATGAGTCTGCGATTAAGCCGTTATACAAGGGAAATGGTGTTTTGGTGCTGGAACCGACTTATAAATATATTATTATTGAGGATGTAGGATCATGGGATGGTATGGTGATTGAGGACGGACTCTTTTATGCCTGTGATGCTGGCATTGATATTAAGACGGTTGCCCGAAAAACGCTATCTTCTGCTGTGGCTGGGGGAGAAGGACTGTTTAACAGCTGTCTCACCGGTCAGGGATATGCAGTATTGGAGTGCAATTGCCCAAGAGAAGAACTGATTGAGATTGAATTAAAGGATGATGAATTAAAGGTAGATGGACCGTTTGCTATTGCATGGAGCAGAAGTCTTGCATTTACAGTAGAGCGTTCTACTAAAACATTGATTGGTTCTGCGGCAGGTGGCGAAGGACTGGTAAATGTATATCGCGGGACAGGAAAAGTGCTGATGGCTCCAGTGTGATGCTTATTTTAAGAAGCAGGAGTGAAGCGTAATAATTTAGTGGAAATCAAAGACCAGGGAGCAAGTCTCTGGTCTTTTGTGAAGGAAACAGCATTTGAACTACAGGGGTTGCATATTTAAAGAGAGAGGGGTAAAGATTGAAAGAGGATAGGAAGAGCGAAAGAAGAAAAGCGGTTGGATTGATTATTTCATGTTTTTTGACTGCTTTTATATTTGGCGGTGCAACGATTTATTTCGGGATAAGAGACGGATGGAATGATTATGATATAGGAGATTGGTTTATAGTCTTGAGTGCAATGTTTTTTATGCTGTTCTTTGGAATATATGGAATAATCCAATTAAAACGTGATAGGACATCCAATGAAAAACAAAAGGATTCAAATAGGGATAGACAAAGAAGAATAACAGAAAAGCGGAGGAAAACTGCACAGAAAGAATTAAAGCATAGTAAGGATATGTTTCAGATGTGCAAAAAATTTGCGATAGAATTAGAGATAGTGGCAGGTGGCATTATATATCTGTGTTCACTGCTTGTATGTCTGTTGCTTTGGAAACAGTATGATGGTATCCCAATTATTGTTCTCTTTCTGCTATGGATTGTGGTTACGGTTGTAGTGGGCATATATTTTATAAAGCAGATGGCAGGTAATCCGGTAAAACAGTTACGTCATATGATTGAAAACCTTGGCTATGATTTATATGAAGTCAATGAAGATTTTATGCAGGGTACAGTGATTGTTGCAGTGGGAGGTTTTGTGAATATCGGGTTTCATTACACCACTTATTTTTCTTTAAAAGGTTATTTTGTTGTTTTAAATAAAGATATTTTAAGGGTAAAAAAGGTTGTGCGGAATGTTAAGGTGCCGGGGTTTTATGGCAAAGGGGATATAATAGAACAGACTATGATCCATATTGTGACGAAAGGAGAAGTTTATGGCTTTTTAGTAGATGATACTAGTGCAGATATGATTTTGACTGAATATGAGCGGTGGGGGATATGCACAGAGTCTGATTAAGGATTTAGAGAAGGAAATTAACAGGCAAATGCCTGAATTGGAAAAACTATTGGAGAATGATAATCAGAGAAAGGTGTTGTGATATATTCCCTGTTCTCCCTAACCCCAAATTGCGCTTTCTGATACTTGACTTTTCTTATTTTCTATGCTATCTTAACATTTAGAGAAGCGGTTTTTTACCGTACAGTCAATTTGACTCAAGCGGCGTACTCGCTTCTTTTTTATGTTTATTACATCATACAAAAATAATCCTCCTCTTCATACCATATTAGAACCTTACAAATCGGAATTTAAGGAGAAAGAATATGAAAAATTTTTCTATGCCAGAGCAAGTTTCTCCGACATTAGAAATAGATGAGTTAATGAGGTTGAAACATAGTTTGGAAAAGAATGTATCAAGGGAAGTTGCAGAAAGCATAATAAAGGAAATTCCATTATCTATAAATTCAACACCAGACATTCGAGCCGAGTGGGTAGAAAAGCTATCTGCTATTCTTGAAAATAGATTTGATAAAAAAACGGTAAAAAACATTCGCCAAGAGTGCTATTGTAATGAAAATGGTAGGTTAGAAGATACAGCAAATAACTTGAAACAACTCTATCTCTCTTTGGATAAGGATTTGCATAGATTTGTCAATGCTCTGAATGAAAATGGTGCCGGTTGGTTTATTAAAGATAATCAATTATATACAAAAATGTTTTCTTGTGAATGTCCTATGTTAGAAAAAGCAAAAAATTCAAATTCATTAACATGGTGTCACTGCACTGCTGGATATAACAAAAAATTATTTGAGCTTGTTTTTGAAAAAACTGTCTATGTAGAAATTGTGCAAAGCATACGGCAAGGATTTGATTTTTGCCTTTTGAGAATTACATTTCAATAAATTACGATTTGTAGGGGAACCATATTGTGATAATAAAATATGGTGTCTTGACAGAAATGGAGAGGAATGTTATTCTATTTATAGGAAGTGCTACCGATAGACGGTTAGCCTGGATAATGTTTAGTTAAAAAATAACCGCTCAGTTATGAAGGCTTGAGGCGGTTATTTTTTATGTGAATTGCTATTTCTACCAATGGTATAACCAAGACCGAAACAGCTAATGCATAGACTGATAACTGTAATGAGGCTTGCAATGGTTGCATTGGTAAAATCCTTCTGAATGCAGATTTCCATATAATGGATTTCTATGTAAAAGGGGGGCACATTCCTCCGTAGAAGACTAACCGCCTACCAAGTATGGTAGCACCATATATATTATGGCGAACATACGCTCTGATTGCAAGGATGATTTGGATTTGTAGGGAAAAATGTTGCTGGAAGAATGCTGTGAAATATTGGACTCTAAGCGTATTCCGATAACTGCATTTAATGGAAAAGAAGGAAAATATCCTTATTATGGGGCAAATGGTATTCAAGATTATGTAGCTGATTATATTTTGATGATGAACTGGTTTTATTAGCCGAAGATGGAGCCAACTTACATGCAGTGATTCCCAAAGTGGCGATTATACTTAATTTATTCATCTTCATTTCTCACTTTGTTTCTCAGATACCTTAATAGCTTCAATATCCTCCAAAATAGATTGCATTTCCTCTTTTAATTCATCGTCCTGCATATTTTGAGAATTCAAAAAGTCCAACATCATCTTTTTCAATTTATCTATATTATTTCCTTGAATATTCTGTGTGTTTATATTATTGTTACCTGTATTATTCTAACACTACAATTCTGGTAATAATACGTCTGTTTAATTATGGATGCAGTGTTTCTATCAAGTTGTGGGTGTCAAAATATTCCATCCCAGCTCTTGCCAAATATAATCTCATAGTAAAATCTATGCTTAGAGAACTATATTCACTAATTAGACCATTTTTTTCAGTTGTTCTAATATTTTAGCAATAACATAGCCAACATTGATTATTTCCGAACATTCATTATACAAAATTGGCACTTCAGGATTGTTGGTTTTTATGCGCTTTCTTGATGTAATTTCTAATTATGCGACGAAATCATACGTTAATTACCGAAACCAAGAAGGATAAGTAAAGAACAAAGAGAGCAGGCAAGAGAAATGATGTTAAAGATAAATTTAAACGACAGCAACCAGTGAGAAATGCTATCGCCAGTTTATAACTTTTGGTCTATGTCAGAAGGAATATATCGGACAATATCTTTTATGTCACAGTCTAAAATTCTGCATAAGTCATTCAACGTTTTAGTTGATACATCTTTGTTGTGCTTCAAACGGTGGAGTGTGCTATGTGATAAATGATGTTTGTTTGTCAAAGTGTACCAATTTTCAGTTGATTTTTCCAAAGTTTCCCAAAACGGAAAATAGTCAATCACATTTTACGCCCCCTTCGATAGTATCTTTAACAATAGAATAAAATATATTCTGATACTTAAATATCTTCGCAAGAGCGAATATAGGAGGACATAGGAACAAAATTGAATATGTGCTTTTAGTTTGACGCAGGAAAAGAAAGAACGGAGAAAGCAGACAAGGGAAAATCATATAGAAAATAAATATAAGCGACAGCAATCAGTGAAAATTGCTATCGCCAGTTTATAATTTTTGGTCTTTGTCAGAGGGAATATATCGGACAATATCCTTTATGTCGCAGCCTAATATTCGGCATAAATCGTTCAGCGTTTTAGTGGTTACATCTTTGTTATGTTTCAAACGGTTGAGCGTACTGTCTGACATACGATGCTTTTTCGTCAGAGTATACCAGTTTTCAACTGATTTTTCTAAAGTTTCCCAAAATGGGGAATAATCAATCACATTCAGTCCCCCTTCAATAGTATCTTTAACAATAGACTAAAACATATTCTGATACTTGAATATCTTCGCAAAGACGAATATACTAAGAGAGTAGGAAAAATTAAATGTATATGCTGCATAGTTTGAAAGGAGAAAAAGCATTAAATGAAATTTTATGAAATCACGTACATGATCGAGGACGAGCAACAGGAATGGCTGTTGGCTTTGGCAAAGTGTTATGAAAAAGTTAATGGGTGGAACGAAAAAGAAATCTTGCAGCTTGCGGTTACCACCACTTCCGAAGACGATATAGAAATAAAACTTCAGTTTTTGGAAAGTGAAATAGTCAAGCTTGAAAAGGATTGGCAGGATTAGGAAGCAATTATGGCAAAAAGAGAATACTTTGCGGAAAAAGTGGGAATTGGAGCATAGTAGAAAAGAAAGGAATAAAGGCTAATGCGGATAATGATAGTTGCAAGGAAATGTACTAACACACTGAAAAAAATGAAACACAAAGTAATGATCAAAATAAAACTATGGGAAATGGACAACTTGTGGGAGTACATGGGTGGTAGTTGTTGGGGATTGTTTCCGCCATCCTTTTATTATATTCATACAGAAGAAGAAATAGAGCGAATAACAAAAGAAACAATAGAAAGTTGCAAAAAAATGCTTGACCAATTTTAAGGCTTGAGGACTTGTTTTAAGGGAGTTTTCAGGAATGGAAATTCCGGCTTGATTTCCGGCTGTATCATTTCTTTTGGATATCCATAAAGGATTTCAGACGGTAATAGTAGCCCTCAATCCTGTTATCTTCAAACACAGGGGAAACTTCACCTTTTAAGGTCTGCCAACGCATAAGGCGGGGAAACCAGTACAATCCGTCTTTTATGATTTCCTTAGAGGAATGTAATTGTAGAGATCAATGTGTTTCTCAAGCAAAGAAAGGAACTGTGGTTTGTCTTCTTCAAAAATATTTTGACAATCTTCAAAAAAATCTGCCAAGTTTAATTGTTTATGTGGTATCATATAAATGTCTCCTTTCGGGGATTGGTAGTTAGTTTATAGTAATTCTATTATACCATAAACCGTGAGGAGATATTTTAATTTGCAACAAAAACATGCCGTATTTATGCGGCTTGTGGCGTTTGTAAACGTCTAAAAACAAAGTAGTTAAGAGGAGATGCAGGGATATAAATGTTTTGATTATATGTCAGATACAGTTATTAGCAGGGAAAATTGAGCGTTCCCAATTACCTAAGCAGAGCAATTGATAAAAAGGAGGAGATACCAATGGGAATCTGGTTATTCAGAGCAGGAAAAAGAGGACAGTTTGAAGAAAAGTTTTTGGCAGATGGCAGGATTTATCTTACATGGAACCATCTGAATATTGATTTGAACCAATATAAAAACAGGGAGAGGCTTTTGCAAAAATTACAGGAGGTATATCCTTCGGAAAAGATGAATACCTTAAAGAACTGGGCGTCCCAGATTTATCCGATTGCTCATCGGGTGGAAGTTGGGGACTGGGTTGTTCTGCCTAGCAAGCGTACCAATACGATACATATTGGGAAGATAATGGGAGAATATCAGTATGCAGAGGAGAACGGCAGTCCGTACTATCATTACAGAACAGTAGACTGGTTTGCAAAGGATATTCCGAGAAATAATTTTGACCAGGATATTTTATATTCTTTTGGAGCATTTATGACGGTTTGTAAGATTACCAGAAATGATGCTGAAAGGCGGATTCGTGCAATGTCGGAAAATAACTGGAAGGTTCCGGCAAGAAATGTGGTCTCATTTGGAGATGCAGATGATACAGATTCCGATTCCCAGACGGATTTGGAGGAGGCAATCTATGATTCCATCGCAAAGTATATTATTCAGAAGTTTCAGGGATATAAGATGGAAGATCTGATTGAAGAAATATTAATGGCAAAAGGTTTTACAGTATATCATAGCAAGCCGGGGGCAGACGGTGGAAAAGACTTGCTGGCAGCCGGAGGAGAGATGGGTTTTGGTTCGCCTAAAATTTGTGTTCAGGTAAAATCACAGGATGCACCGATAGACCGCCCCACATTAGACCAGCTTGGAGGTGTCATGAATAACGTAAATGCGGAGTATGGTCTGCTGGTATCATGGAGTGGCTTCAAGGATAGTGTGGCAAGGGAAGAAGCAAAACAGTTTTTCAGGATCCGCTTGTGGGATTCCAATGATGTAATCAGGGAACTGTTTGAAAACTATGAAAACCTGAGTCCGGCGATTAGGGCAGAGATACCGCTTAAACAAATCTGGATGTTAAGTGAAGAAGAGTGAACTGCTATATTATGTTGATATAGATAGTAAGTATGATATGAAGGCGAAAACAATATGTTATTGAATGAAGAAGCAAATATTATAAGAGGAATGTTATGTGTTGATACTCCAGTTTGTAAAACAGTTTTTGATGTTGGTAAACTGGTTACAGAACAAAAAGTATATAACGCATATCCTGTAAAAGATAAGAATGTTAAAAAAATATTATACCAGTACATAGATGTTTCAGAAGTCGAATTTTTGTGTGAATTAAGAGGGGATAATGTGATTGTCATAACGGGTGTAAAAGATGATACATTTTCTTTATGTTTGGGAAAAGCACGAAAAGCAGAAAGAGAAATGAAAGAATGTGAAGCGGAGGCTGCAAAGGAATTTGCTCAAATCTTCGATAAAGATACGGAGTTTAAAAGCAGTTTTAATGGGATGATTAGTGTACATGTATTGGGAAATGTAGATCTAGAACATCGTGCCTTTTCTGCGTTTGATGAGGGACGGGACAGCTTTAAGGAATGTATCAATCAGATTAGACATAATAATGATAAGGCGGCACTTTTTTTTAATGGCAGTGCTTTGGAGAAATATGTATGGAATTTCTTAAGCAGGAATTTTTATTGGCAGTATAAAGCGAGAATTACCCCAAAAACAAATATTGGAGAAGTGCATATGGGGCAAAATGGCAGCAGCTTTGGAATAGAAAATGTAAAGTCACTCTATATTTCTCCCAGATTGAGGGCAGAACGCTTAGGAGAGGAAGAGACATGGGGGAATTATAGTGCGCTGAACCGAAGAGTATCATTTAAACCATTTTCTATTGGACATTTGCTGAAGACAGGTTTTGTGATTCATGATGGTAATTTGAATCCCAGAGAACGCTTGATTCATGTTACGGATGTGAAAGAATTTTATTCTTATTTTGACAGTGAGCTAACATACAGTGAACGACTATTTGTAGAAAAATTTTTAGAGTTTACAGATAGTCTGAAAGATAAACCTTTAGAATACGAGGCAATACCATTATTATTGCCGCAATATCGTTATAGAGGATTGGAAATCAGACATAAATACAGAGCAGATTTTTTAATAATAGATTCTTATGTTCCTATGCGTTCTGCATTTATCGAGGTAGACGACCCTGGTCATATGAAACAGTATGATATAGATACAGAAAAAAGAAATGAATTAGAAGCAGCATTTCATTTTCAACATTATACGATTCGTCCCAAGGATGATGTTGCAGAATTTTTTGAGGATAAGATGAAACCTTTGCTTGTTTAATGATAAAAATGATATATAGCGGAATTTAAGGGTTTAGAAAGGACAGTCCACAAAATTTGTCTTAGTGTGACTGTCCTTTGATATTTATTACTTTTCTTTTTTATCCCGTCTGTCTGTCAGGTCAAAGTTTTCACGGAAATATTTGCCCATGAATTTCGTTACTTTTTTGGCTCCGGCAAGATTCAAATGGTCGCCGCCGTCTTTGGTGTCAGATGACCAGTCGATGTTAATGCTCTTATCCAGATTGAGATCGATATAGGTAATATTATAGGTATCTGCACAAAGCTTTGTACCATTGTGTTTCTTATAATTCCAGTTCTTTGAGGATGGTGTGCTTACTAAAAGAAGAGTGGCATTGTTTTCCTCACAAAGGTCAATGATTTTTTCCAGATAAGCGGTTATTTCCTTTGGAACCTTGCACTTTTTCTTTGTCTTACGCATATAATTGCCGCCTTTATAGGGAATTACATTTTCTCTTACGATAAATCCTTTTTCTTTTCGGCGCTTCACGTCCCTGCTTTTGGGCAGAAGCTTTCTTGCCCATCCTTTCCACATTGTGTGATTTGCAAATGCAGGAAAGGTATCTGTCAGATAGTCCATGGCAAGATCTGGTTTTTTCTCTTTTGGTTTCAGTTTCCGGAAAAGACAGTTTGTTTCCAGGACAATGATCTTTGGAGACTGGGTTTCAAAAGCATTTTTTAAGATTGCATAAGTATCGCAGATTTTTTGGGCAGCTGTACCACAGACAAAGGAAGTGTATCCAAATTTTGAATACAGATAATTGGGATAAAAAGCTGCATAACTTTCGCTGTCACCGAAAAAAAGGACGTCTAAGCTGTCAGCAGGTTCCGCTTTGATATCTGCGGATTTTACACTGACAGAAAGGGAATCATATACGTAAAGCCCGTCCTTGCGGCGGAAAAAGTATGATGTGGCGATAAGCAGTATAATAAGACCAAGCAAAAATCCGGCACATTTTAATATATTTTTATTTAACTTCAATTTCCTGTTCCTCCATATCCCTTTTAACGCTCCTAATAAGCTGCATAAATCATATCTACAACGGTATAACCGGCACCATAAGCCCCAAATATGATAATAAAGAAAATCACTGCATACCAGAATCCCCAGCGTACCGGCAGCCTGCAGGAAGCAATTTTATCACGGATAGAAATCCCTTTTTCATGGATAATATCTACCATGAGAACAATGAAGATTCCAGCCATGGAAAGCAGGATATCATAGTTATCTAGTCCAAAATCCATTGCATTCAGTATGGAAATGTGGAAGTTTGTCAGTATTCTTCCAAGCATGCCGAAGCCCTGTGTAACACTTGGAGCACGGAAAAACAGCTCGCCCACATTGATGATGATAAAGAGTCTGAAAGCAGTGAGTAACCGCCATCCCAGTTTCTCTGTATGGATATTCCATTTTGTAATGAGTTTTCCGATAGGTTCTTCCGTTATGTTTTCTATAAATATCAGTACAAAATAGTACATACCGTAAAATAAATATGTCCATCCTGCACCATGCCAGATACCGTTTGAAAGCCATACAAAGAACAGGGCAATGGTGGGTGCCACAAACCTGCTGACACGGATGCCACAGGAAGCTTTGACTTTCTTTGCAAAATTCTTTACAGGCTTTGCCAGTGATAGAGGGTAAAAGATATAATCTTTTAACCATGTTCCAAGTGTAATATGCCATCTGCGCCAGAAGTCAGAAGCACTGCTGGCAAAAAACGGCTGGCGGAAATTTTCAGGAAGAGTTATGCCAAATATTTCGCCGCTTCCTAAAATGATGTCCATGCCGCCCGAAAATTCCGTATAGAGCTGAATCGTATAGCAGATAACGGCTACAGCTACGGCTGCACCGTCGTATTTTTCATAGTCTCCAAATATTTTAAAAATAACAGGTGCAAGTCGGTCTGCAACCATCATTTTTTTAAAGAGTCCCCATAGAATGCGCTGATACCCATATGTCAGATTGCAGTATTCAATGCTTCTGCCTGCAAAGAGAGCATCTGCTGTTTGCGAATATCTGCTGATGGGACCTTCCATGATCTGTGGAAAGAAGCTTAGGTAGAGAGCAACTTTTGCGAAGTTGGTGTCTGCTTTTATGGTTCCGCGATATACATCAGTCATATAAGATATTGTCTGAAGGGTGTAATAGGATATACCAATGGGTGCAATTAGGGAAAGTCCAAATATTTTTAAATATTTGAATACAATTAACATACCCAGAGTGATTGCAATTCCCAGTGCAAGAACACATCGTTTCTTTTTGGTCAGTTGTTTTCCTTTTACGGTGGAGTGTTCCGTTACGTAAGTTAGAATCCTGCCTGTTCCATATGTGGTAAGTGTTGCGATGAACAGGAAAATGATCAGCCATTTGCTGACCATCCAGAAAAAGAGATAGTCAGCAGCAAGCAGAACAATCCAGCGGAGTCTGGCAGGTGTAAACTGATATAAAATAGCAACGATAGGCAGGAACAACAGACTGTAGGTCAGTAAATGATACTCCAATCTAATTCTCCTCCTTTAATCTGCCAATCATTTCCCAGAGTGATGCGGCAGAATTGAAATTCTCGGGTGTCAGCTCTGCCGGAGATACCTCCACATCAAATGCATCCTCAATCTCGGATACGAGAGATAGGATATCAAAGGAAGTCAGAATGTGGTCATCCACAAGTGTAGTACAGTTTTCCACATCCTCTCCCGGTAAAATCTCTTCCAAAATCTCAATTAGTTTTTCCATATTCGTTTTCCTCCATTTTACTGTTTAATATATTGATTTCCGTTTTCTTTCTTAAAATACGGATATTTCCATCCAAGTCAATTAAAAGTACCTGTGGCAGCTCACGGCTTAAGAATAATGCCATGCCCTCTGTTACGGCATAAGCACCGCATCGCTCAAACACCAGAAAGTCTCCTGTTTCAAAGGAATCCAGTTCTATCTGGCGGACAAGTACATCATTCACTGTACAAAGGGAACCGCATATTGTCCATTTTCCGGCATTTTCCGATATATCTGATTCATGGCTGTTTGCTTTTACAAGCTGTATATATGGTTTTTTCATACCCATCATCTGTCCGAAATAGTTAATTTGATGAATTCCGCCATCTACAATGATAAATCCGGCTTTACCGGTATGTTTGATATCCATAATTTGTGTCATATAATATCCGCAGTCCGAAGTTAGGAATCTTCCCAGTTCTATAGAAATATTTCCGTAAGCATGCATGTCGGATAAAAGATTATTAAGGGTTTCAAGTTGTTTTTTTGCATCGGATGCGGTAAGTTCCGATGGACTGGCATCTTCAAAATAGGATACCATCAGTCCGGGACCGTATTCCAGCTCCATATCGGAGATGTGATACTTCTCCTTTAGTTTTGCACCATAAATCTCTAACTGTTGTAGTTCATTTTCCAGCTTTGACATCTTCTTTTGTGTACCTGCATAGTAATGGATTCCGATTATATCTGCGATATTGTCAGTCTGTATGGATGCAAGTACCCGTTCTAATGTGGGCTCATCCATGCCAAACTGGTTGCCGCTGGAAAGCCGTAACAGTACTTTAAGCCTTTTGTTTATTCTACCGGCACACTGCTTTAATATCTGGTAGTGGAGCTCTGATTCAATCGTATAGATGCCTGCACCGTGGCTATAAGATAGGATTCGTTCCATGGATGCCAGGGTTTTATTTACACCCGATACTACAATTTTTTCAGGATCGATCCGTTCCCGGATGCAGATTTCATATTCGCCCGGGGAGCAGACCTCCAGCCTGTCCACCATATCTGCGAGAACACCTGCCATAAATGGATTTGCTTTCATGGCAAAGCAAAGCTTGGTTTCTTTAGGAAGCAGTTTTCTAATAAAATCAACCCGTTGTGCCAGTGCCCGCATATCAAACACATATGTGGGTGTTTCATAATCAGAAGCTATTGATCGAAACATATCCTGCTGCATATAATCCACTCTTTCAACCTTTCTTTTGGTTTTCATATATTTCTTTCAGAAGTTTTCTGTCTGTTTTGCCGTTTTTGGTAAGAGGCAGCGATTCCAGAGGGCGGAGAACGTTGGGCAGCATGTATTCAGGAACCTTTTTTCTCATCTCATCCAGTATTTCCTTTTTATCAGCCGTCCCTACATAGAAAGCTACTATTTTGCTTTTTTTCTCGTCAAAGAAGCAGCAGGCATGTTCAACCGTACTGACACTCCCAAGTACACTCTCAATTTCTTCCAGTTCAATGCGGTGTCCCATATGCTTGATCTGAAAATCCTTTCTTCCGGCAAAGTAAAGCAGCCCGTCAGCACCGTAATATGCAAGGTCGCCGGTCCTGTATATGGTTTCAGACCATTTGGATTGTAATGGATTAGGGGTAAATGCTTTTTTGGATGCGTCAGGGTTATTATAATAACCAAGGGCAAGGCAAGTGCCGGCTACGCATACCTCACCGGAGTTTTCTATTTGTCCTGCCAAAATCTCGTTATCAGTATCATCCAGTAAAAAAACCCGTTCGTTTGCAAATGCCTGTCCCATCGGAAGCCTGTCGTCCTCTGAAAAGTCTTTATCCAGTATATAATATGTGCAGTTGCAGGTGATTTCGGTCGGTCCGTACAGATTGACAAACATGGCATTAGGATAATAGGAACGCCATACATTCAACTGTTTGATTGGCATCATTTCTCCACTGAATAAAATCTTATTAATATTGGACGGAACCTTATGCTTTAGTCCGTGGAGACGGTTTAACAGGCAAAGAGCCGATACTGCCCATATCAAAGTGGTCACTTCATTATCATCTAACATATCAACTACTGCATTAGGAAACATAAAATAAGACCTTGGAATAATAACTAAAGTCGCTCCTGTTTTCAGTGTACTGTATATATCCTTTACGGATACATCAAAATCAAATGGAGCCTGGTTGCCGATTATATCCTCACTGGTAATGTCAAATGTTTTTGTAAACTGTTCAATAAAATCGATGACAGAGCGGTGGCATATTAAAACACCTTTTGGAACGCCGGTAGAACCGGATGTGAAATTACAATAAACAGGGTCCGTATCTGTCAGTCTTTGCCGCACAGCCATAAGCTGTTCGTTGGATTCCTGTATGGATGTATCCTTTAATGGTTTCTCGAAATATATTATTTCTTTGTCGTATCCGGTACTTTTAAGCTTTTCCTCATTAGAATGCTCCGTTATCACGATATCGGATTCTAATACATCAAGAATCTGTCGGATTCTCGCTGTTGGAAAAGAAGGGTCTACCAGTACGTAAAAGCATCCGGCATAAAGGATACCCATAAAGTATTTTAGTGTGGCAACACTCTTATCCATAAAAACAGCGATCGGTTTTCTGATATCTGTTTTCGTCGTAAGCATTGTGCCGATTCGCCTTGCATCGGAGAGCAGTTCCTTGTAGGTACATGAGATTTTGTCATCTCTTGCAGCGATTTTATCAGGAAAGGCCGCCGCACTTGCCTCAAGATATTCTAAAACGTTATTCATATCTGCCTCCATCTATGGAACAAAGCAGACTTCTGTCGCTGTTCCTCTTTTAAAATTATAATTACACATAAATTTCACAAAACTCAAGTTATCATAGTTTCTTTTCAATATCAATAGAAAAATTCTTAAGATTCCTTAAGTTTTTAAAGATTTTTTGTAAGGATTTTTTCATAAATAATAAAAAAACAGTGAGATGGGTTATGTTATAATGTCTGTTATGACAGTGAGAAGTGGAGGTTTACTTATGGAAGATTTGATAATGACAGGATATGAATTTTTGGTAATTATGATACCGGCAGCGATAATGATAGTGATATATGGTCTGATGTATAAGAGAAGAAATATGAAAAAAACAGGTGGACATATATTATTGCTGGCTGTTTTTGCAGTGTATCTGTTTGGTGTTTTTTATGTTACGGGTGCGGGCACGATATTTCACATTAAACAGTATGGGATGGAGTTTCATCCAGACAGGTTAAATTTGATTCCGTTTTCCGATATTAAAAATGAATATGTGGAATATTATAACTATGTACTATATTATTGGCTCAATATAGTGCTGTTTATGCCGCTTGGATTTTTACTGCCATTAATCTGGTCAAAGTTAAACAAAATAAAATCTGTTTTGATTGCAGGAATATCATTATCCCTGCTGGTAGAGATCAGTCAGCTCTTAAATATCAGGAGTACAGATATTGATGATTTGATTGCAAACACTGCTGGAGCGATACTGGGATTTTTAATATTCCGGTTATATGTTTCTATAACCAAAAAGGATATAATGCCAGTAGAGTATTGCAAATATGAAGCGGTTATCTATATAGCAGTTATGTTTTTATGCCGGTTTTTCTTCTATAATGAATTAGGCATGGCAAAGCTGCTATATGGATTTTAAGATAACGGTGTTGATATCTCTGCTGCTTACGAAAGGCTGGTTTTTCAGACATGGAAGAGTTGTTTTAAAGTGCTATCGTGATAAAGCAGTTCTTTTGCCTGTTGCCTGTATGTTTCCTCGTGGATATAAGTATGTCGGAATGGTTTGATGGAAGGGGCAAGGTCAATGGCATTTTCATAATCTTTTACATCCAATGCCAGAGTTTCCACATAATCGAAAAATCCGGTATCCGTAAAAATGGTATGCACCCGTTTAAAGCGGTGGTTTTGCACGACGCTCATCAGATATGTTGCAATGCCTACCTGAATGCCGTGAAGCTGGGGAACTTCCAGTATTTTATCCAAGGCATGGGAAATTAAATGTTCACTGCCGCTGGTAGGAGCACTGTTTCCTGCAATTTCGTTTGCAACGCCACTCATGGCCAGAGAATCCAGTAATTCTTTTAAAAATAAATCATCCCGGATATCGGAAAAAGGAGTCCTGACGAAGCTGTTGACTGCTTTTTTTGCAATCATCATGGCGAAATCATTTACTTCCGCATAACCGTTATCCTCTTCATACTGCCAGTCGTATAGTGCGGTGATTTTTGATACCATGTCCCCGATACCGGAATACAGAAAGTGTTTTGGTGCACTTTTGATTACCGCAGTATCCACGATGATGCCATAGGGCATTCTGGCAGGAACGGAATTTCGCCTGCCATCGATCAGAATGGATGCACTGGCACTGGAGAATCCGTCGCTGGAAGCGGAAGTGGGCACACTGATAAAAGGAAGCTTGCGTAAAAATCCGCTGTATTTTGCGGCATCAATGACTTTGCCGCCGCCGAGACCGATCACCGCCTGTGTTTTACTCGGAAGACTGAAAGCAAGGGCTGTGATATCTTCTAAGCAAACCGAGTCTAACTCCTGATATTCCAAAACTTCAATGTCTGCATGCAGCAGGGATTCCATAACGGTACTTCCGAACATATCAATTAATCCGTTTCCGAAGAAAATAACAACCTTTTGAATGTCACTATCTTTTAAATAAGTGCCAATTCTGTCAAGTGCACCGTTTTCTACCTTTAAAAATGCCGGAATGGCAATGTAATCATTATGTTTCTGTTTCATTTATTCTATCCCTCTCTTTCGGTAATCATGGATAAGTTGTCTGATATCTGAAATTATTGTAAAATTACTATAACTATATTATAGCCATCATAACACGAATATAGTATCAATACCAGAAAATATTGATTCCCGCGAGGACGAGCCAAGTGTGCGCGTTTGCATGCACATTTGGCGACTGCCGCAGGGTTGTTGACTTTGGAAATCAGATTTGGAACGATTGTAAGTGTTGTCATGGTATGAAGACAGACAGTTTTATATAAAAATTACTACGTTAGATGGGAGATGTCGGAAATGAGAGTTTTTTATCATCCAATTACCGCTACGCCTTTTGCACATAATGAATCCTATATGGAATTTGCACCATGTGAAGCGTTAAAACCGTATATAAAATGTTTCTGGGGAACAAAAGAGCCATACAGGCATAGGAAAACAGATATACCAACGAGGGGGATTGTGACGCCGGACACCTGCGTAGATATTATTTTTACGGTAGATTTTACTAATAACCGGATTGACGGAGGGTTCTGTGGAATTGATGACAGGACATTTACGACATATGATGCTAATGATGAGGAGAAAGTGGTGTCCATATTTGCAATCCGTTTTTTTGCATGGTGTGCTGTTCTTTTTTCGGAAGAATCCATGTCGAACACGAGAAATGCTTTTTTTGAGGTGGGGCATCATTTTTCCAAGCTACAAAGGGTGATATCTCCATGTTTGTTTGATATTACCGATATGGAAAGCAGGATCCGGCTGGCGGAAGAATACCTGATGAAACATATTCATCCAGAGAGAAGGAATACGGTTTTAACTGATGCGGTTTTTGAAATGTTGAAACGAAAAGGAAATGTAGAAATTGGACAGCTGGCAAAGGATATTCATACGAGCAGCAGGCATCTGGAACGGCTGTTTCAGGGAAACATTGGGATTTCTCCGAAACGTCTGGCTTCTTTAGTCAGGTATCAGTATTTATGGAATGACATTTTGTTTCAGCCAGAGTTTCAGGTCTTAGATGCGGTACATCAGTACGGATATACAGACCAGGCACATCTTCTCCATGATTTTAAAAGGTTTCACACTATGAACATAAAGGAGGCAAGGGAATATGCGTTCAAACATGGCAACAGTCTGCCCCAAAACGAAATATGTGAAACAAGTCGTTTTTTTACAATATCAGATCTGACATTTTGATATAATGAATTGTGCTGATGAACAAGCAGGTCATCATTTGTGCGGATAATGGGTCAAGCGTAGATACTTGTATATACATTTGGCGACTATCGCAGCAAACGAAGTTTTCTCCGAAAATTGGTGACATATGATAAATATAGAAAAAACGAAAGGATGGCATATACAAATGAATGGATTAAGCTGTTGCGGAACGGATTGCAGTAAATGTGGATGCTATGGAAATCTTTGCAAAGGCTGTAATGAATGCAAAGGGGAGGTCTTTCATGCTCCGGATGGAAAAGCATGTCCAATTTATGATTGTGTTGTAAACCAAAAAGGGATGAATAATTGTGGGAAGTGTCAGGAGATTCCGTGTTCCATATGGAAAGAAACCAGAGATCCTCGATTTACGGATGAAGAATTTGAAGAAAATGTTCAAAATAGGATGAAGGCATTAAAAGAAATATGACAGGAGGAGTACGATGGCAGATAACAAGGAACTTGCAGCATATATTATGGAACAATTATCGGAATTGGGAGAAATCCGCAATATTCCGATGATGGGAGGTTATATTTTCTATTACCGGGAGCGGATTTTTGGTGGGATTTATGAAAACGGATTTATGATAAAGGATACGAAGGCCGGCAGGAGGTATATGCCGGACAGCGAACCGGAATCACCATATGAAGGTGCAAAACCGATGCTGCCGGTTACCATTATAGACAATAAACAGTTATTGCAGGAGATGGTGGATGCAATGTATACAGAGCTGCCGGAGCGGAAGATTAAAAAGAAGAAAGAAGTTTAAAAATATTTTAAGTTTTTTATATAAAAGGGATTGCGATATGTGAACTTATCTGATAGAATTACTAAATAGTAATGATTCCTATTTATGATATGGCTGTATGAACAGCCGGGTAATATAAACAGGAGTTTATTATTAGGAAAAGAAGATCAGGAGGATGAAAACATGGCAGACTTAAAAGGAACAAAGACAGAGGCTAATTTACAGGCAGCATTCGCAGGAGAGTCCCAGGCACGCAATAAGTATACTTACTATGCAAGCAAAGCAAAAAAAGATGGTTATAATCAGATTGCTGATATTTTTTTAGAGACAGCTAATAACGAGAAAGAGCATGCCAAAATGTGGTTTAAGCTCTTAAATGGAGGGGCAGTTCCAGATACCGTTACCAATCTGAAGGATGCGGCAGCAGGTGAGAATTATGAATGGACGGATATGTATAAGGAATTTGCCGCAACAGCAAGAGAAGAAGGTTTTGAGGATATTGCAAAGTCTTTTGAGATGGTTGGAGAGATTGAAAAGGCACATGAGGAGAGATATAAGAAACTGTTGGAAAATGTAGAAGGAGGTCTTGTATTTTCAAGAGATGGAGATATGATCTGGGAGTGTGCGAACTGCGGTCATATTCATGTAGGACCTCAGGCACCGGAAGAGTGTCCGGTTTGTGCACATCCACAGAGCTACTTCAAACTTAGGGCAGAGAATTATTAAAATCTGTTATATGTTACGGTTATAGAATTATTTTGATGATTGTATAATTGAAAATAGGATATATATAGGAAATCTAAATGGTATTATGAGGGTGTCCCAAAAGTCATGAAGTGGCTTGAGGGATTACCCTCTTTCTTTCTGCAAAAAAATAGAGAGCGGTTACCATGCCGTTCCCCATTTCTACCTCACTATGTGATATGATGAATTGCGCTGATGCGCAAGCAAGTCATCAATTTTCTTTGAAAACTGGTGACATATGATATAATAAGGTATTCCTGCATTTAAAGGTTATACTATGGATCAGTTACAATCACCACTGTAATTTAAAGATTTCGCTCCTAAAAAACCATCTGGTGCGGGGGCGTAAATACAGTTGTGGACAATCTGGAGTTGGAACTACTCTACGACAGATATAAAGGGGGCGGCTGCCTTGCGTATCATCCAAGGATGATGCTGAAGGTCATGATTTATTTATTCTCCCAGAAAACATACTCTTCCCGCCAGATTGCAAAAGTGCTACGAAAAGTATAAATTTCATGTGGATTGCCGGAGGCAACAAACCAGATTTTAGAACCATCAACCGTTTTCGTCTGGACATGATGGATATCATAGAGGATATTTTCTACGAAGTTATCAAACTTTTCCTTGAGAAAAAATACATAAAACTGCAAAATTACTTTTTGAATGGAACGAAAATAGAAGCCAATGCCAATAGGTATATACAAAATTTAAAAAAGTGAATTTTGTTGTTTTTTCTTGGAATATGTTCTATAATGTAGTCACAATACGTTAAGTTTCTACATTTTTTTTAATATTCATAATATAAGTTCATCTATAAAGGAGATGTATTATATTGTGAGAGATAAAATAATAGAAGACGGTTTGACAAAAGATAAGGAGGTGAATATCATGTCATCTATTGAATTGATAGAGCGTGAAAAAGTAACCTATGTTAAGGAAATGCAGGAATATCTAAATTCTCTAAAAAAAATGTCAGATAAAGATGCTAAAAAACTATCTCATGAGAATTTGATAAAATCCCAAATTATTCAGGATGATGGGGAGTTTTCGGAGCGTTATAGATTTAGCAGAATCAGTTCACAAAACAAGGGGTAGAATTATGTATAGTAATTTACCAAATCTGACGCTGGCATTTCATGGCTGTGATGAAATAACTTTCAAAAAAGTTTTATATCATCATGAGCAGTTATTACCGAGTAATAATTCATATGATTGGTTGGGAAATGGGATTTATTTTTGGGAAAACAGCTTAGCCAGAGCTGAAGAATGGGCTGTATCATATTGCAAAAGATACAATAGAGAACATCCGAACGAGGAATCGAAACGACCGGCGGTGATAGGAGCAGTTATTAGTTTAGGACATTGCTTGGATTTGACAGATTATGGAAGTTCCCAGATTTTAAAAACAGGCTATGATATATTGTCATTTGAACTTTCCGTGCTTGAAAAAGATATGCCGATTAATCGAGATGTACGAGGAAGCAATGATTTGCTGCTGAGGGAATTAGATTGTGCTGTAATTGAACGGCTACATCAATATAACAAAGAGAATAGTAAAAGAAGTTATGATAGTGTAAGAGGTATATTTATTGAGGGAAAGCCTGTATATGATAAATCTGGCATAATGGAAAAGACGCATGTCCAAATATGTATTAGAAACCCTAACTGTATTAAAGGATATTTTAAACCGTTAATACCAGATGAAGGATGGGAAAGAGTATAATCATGAAAATTTTAACATGAGATGTAGTAGGGAAGCATATCGGTATTCCATTGTCCGGTATGCTTTTTCAATAGAAAAACAGGAGCAGAGATAATGCATATATTTGTGGTAGAAGATGAGAAAACCATAAGGCGGGAATTAAAAGTATTGCTGGAAAATGCGATGTATCAGGTGACGGCACCAGATACCTTTGAAAATACTGTGTACCAGATAAAAGAGGAGAAACCAGATTTGGTGCTTTTGGATGTCAATCTGCCGGAAATTTCCGGATTTGATATCTGTATGCAGCTTCGGGAACAGACAGAAATACCAATTATATTTCTGACCAGCAGAACGGATTCCATGGACGAATTAAACGGAATCCTTAAAGGTGGGGATGACTATATTGCAAAGCCGTATCAGGCACCGATTCTTTTGGCAAGGATTGCAGCAGTATTAAAGCGTACGAAGGGCATGGAAATAAAAGAGACAATTCTGCTTGAAAAAAAAGGTGTGCAGCTGGATATTTCAAAATGCTGCCTGATCTTTCAGGAGCAGAAGGTGGAACTGACGAAAAACGAGATGAAAATTTTGCATTTTTTGTTCCGGCATTCAGGAGAATTTGTTGCAAGAATGGATTTGATTGAATATCTGTGGGAGAATCAGATTTTTATTGATGACAATACACTGAGTGTGCATATAACGGGAATCCGCAGGAAATTAAAATCCATTGGTGTGCAGGATTTTATTGAAACAAAGAGAGGGATTGGTTATCGCATATGAAGCTGATGAATTTTTTAAGGGATAGGGGTCTGCTTTTGCTTCTTCATCTGGTGTGCATGTGTGTAGCGGCAGGTTTTCTAAATGTGACTGGTTATGGCAGGACCAATATTGTGCTTATTTTGATTTTTTGGATTCTATTGCTGGTAGCCTGGCTGATGGCTGTTTATTTGCAGAGAAGAAAATATTTCTATAAAATGGAACAGATTCTGGAAAAAGTGGATCAGAGATATCTGTTAGGGGAACTGATGCCGGATTCTTTCCGGCTGGAGGACAGATTATATCGGGAAATGATTCGAAAATCGAATAAGTCCGTGATAGAACGAATCCGGCAGATGGAGGATGAGTGGAAGGATTATAGGGAATATATTGAAAGCTGGGTACATGAGATCAAGGCACCGATTACGAGTATTTCCCTGCTTTGCGAGAACCGGCGGCATTCCCTGCCGGCAGAAGACAGCAAAGGGATATTGGAGGATTTTTATACGATCACCCTTGAAAATCAGAAGATTGAAAACTATGTGGATATGGCACTTTACTATGCCCGTTCGGAAAATGTATATAAAGATTATCTGATTCAGGAGACAAGCCTTGACGAAGTGGTGTCCAAGGTGCTTATGAAGAACCGGCTGCTGCTGATTCAAAATCACGTAAATGCTGATGTGGATTGTAAAGATAAAGCGTATACAGACCAGAAGTGGATTGCATTTATTTTGAACCAGATGATACAAAACAGTGTAAAATATCAAAGGGAAATGCCGGTATTTCATATTTATACAAGGAGAGAAACAAACGGTGTGATTTTAGTATTTGAAGATAATGGGACAGGGATTCCGGCAGAGGAGCTTTCTCGTATCTTTGAAAAAGGATTTACCGGAAGCAACGGAAGAAATCATGAAAGATCCACTGGTATGGGACTGTACCTTTGCAGGAGGCTTTGCGACAAGCTGGGAATCGGGATCTGGGCTGAATCGGAATATGGGGAAGGAACCAGGATGTTTTTGGAGTTTCCGATTAGCAATTATATAAGCAGAGGGGAAATGGATTGAAGTTATCTTATGAAATCTTAAGATAACTTTAATCTATTTTTATATGAAAATATAAGAGGATATAATAAAGTATTATACTGTGAGGCGAAGATCTTGAACAGCAGAGTTTCGCAAATGCACACTATATATGATAGGCGAGGAGTGATGGACGTGAAAGATTATATCCGGGTATGTGATGTGGAAAAATACTATGGAAATGAGTCCAATGTGACAAAGGCAGTTGACAGGGTCAGCTTCCATGTAGAAAAGGGAGAATTTATCGGTGTGATGGGAGCTTCCGGTTCTGGAAAGACCACGCTGTTAAACATGCTGGCAACGATAGATACCGTGACTGCCGGGCATATTTATTATGAAGATACGGATATTACGGAGCTGTCAGAGGATGCACTTTCTGAATTTAGAAAGGATAATCTGGGTTTTGTGTTTCAGGAGTACAATCTTTTAGATACCCTGACCATTGAAGAAAATATCATTCTGGCATTGACCTTACAGGGGGGAATGAAAAGGGAAATTAAGGAAAATTGCAGTGAAATTCTGGAATTACTGGGGATTGCGGATATCAGGGAAAAATTCCCGTATCAGGTATCGGGAGGACAAAAACAGCGGTGTGCTTGTGCCAGGGCATTGGTAAACCACCCCAAATTACTGCTTGCGGATGAACCTACCGGAGCACTGGATTCCAATGCGGCACAGACATTATTAGAAACATTTACAAGGTTGAATCAGAGCATGGAGGCAACTATTCTCATGGTGACCCATGATGCCTTTTCGGCAAGCTACTGTGGGAGGATTTTATTTTTAAAGGATGGAAAGATTTTTCATGAACTGGTGAGAGGAGAAAAGAGCCGGAAGTTCTTTTTACAGGAGATTTTAGATGTATTGTCTTTGACGGGAGGTGAACTGTCCGATGTTAAGTAAGCTTGCCTTTCGTAATATGAAACGGTCTGCTAAGGATTATCTGGTATATATCCTTACGATGACAGTGGTCACGGCATTGATGTATGCATTCAGCAGTCTCATTTTTCAAAATGGGCTTTCTGTTCATTTTGAAGTAGAGGGATTGATGGAGGTAATGATTGGTCTTGCAACGGTGTTTATCATGTTGATTGTTGCCTGGCTGATCAATTACATGGTGCGGTTCATGCTGGAAAAAAGGAGCAGTGAATTCGGAATTTATCTGCTTCTTGGAATAAAAAAGAAAATGGTTTCCAGGCTTTATATCCGGGAAAATATTCTTTTGGGCGGTGTGGCTTTTTTCTTTGGACTCATTTTAGGAGTATTGTTTCAACAGGTATTGCTCTCTATTATGTATGCTATGGTGAGGATGGAATATCATCTGCATATTGCATTTCATAAGGGAACGATTCTGATGACGGTACTCTGTTATGCAGGCTGTTACGGAATAGCACTTTTTAAGTGCAGGCGCAAATTTAAGAAAATGAACATACATGATTTCATGAATGCAAAGCGGCAGAATGAGGAGATAAAGGAAAAGCACGAAGGGATGAAAAGGCTTCTGTTTCCTCTTTCCATCTTCTTCATCTTTTTATTCTGGACAGTATTTGGTTCACTTTCTAATACGTTAGAGATCATTCTTTTTCTGATTGGACTGGTGCTTACGATTTACCTTTTTTATATAGGACTTTCTGCATGGATCATCTGCTATGTGCGGAAGAAAGGCAACGGAATTTATAAAGGACAGAATTTATTTTTGTTGCGGCAGTTTGCTTCAAAAGTGAGAACCATGCAGTTTACGATGGGTACTTTGACGGCGTTATTTACCCTTGCCCTGATGGGAGCTTCCTATGCCCTGATGTTTAGTGAGTATGAAAATACGGTCTTAGAGGACAAATTTCCGTTTGATGTGCAGGTATACAGCAGAAATATAAAAGATGATTTCGCTGATGAAAGGGCAGTGATTGATGAGAACGGTACACCGTCGGAGTATTATTCCTATCATATTTATACGGATCAGGATGATCAGGTTAATACCTGGATGCTGACGCATTTGAATGCCTGGGGAACAATGTACCGTAATGCGGATGGAAGTCCCAATATGCCAGAGATTGAAGCTTTTTTAAAAGATGAAAATGTGTATTATCAGTATGACACATATATGGGGATATCAGATTATAACTATTTGCGGAAGATGCTGGGATATAAGGAAATAACTATCAATCCTGACGAATATCTGGTTCAGGTTAAAGCGCGGTTGTGTGAAGAGGTGCAGGAAATCGGGAAAGATTTGCAGATTGGGGATGCATCAGGAAAAAATCTGCTCTCTTTTGCAGGGATTGTTTCTGATTCTTTTTCCCAGGACGGACATAACGGTGCGGACTATATAATTATAGTGCCGGATGCGGTTTTGGAGCGGATGACGCCTTTTTATAAGGAACTGGTTGTGGATATGGAAGGAGAGATTCCGGTAGATTTACAGCGGAAGCTGAGTGATCTGACGGAGGAAGAAAGAACGGATATGTCTGATGAGTTGAACGATGAT
Organism: Lachnospiraceae bacterium; assembly: GCA_029063085.1. GTDB lineage: Bacteria > Bacillota > Clostridia > Lachnospirales > Lachnospiraceae > CAG-590. The sequence continues at coordinate 57,278 of JAIDOW010000071.1, read as the reverse complement.
ACAGTGGAAGATGATATCCGTTGTGGTTCTGACAATATTATTGTTTATGTAGTAGTCAGCATGGTAAGGGAGAATCTGATTCCAGAGGTAAAATATATGCTGGCTTCTATTATCATACCACTATTTTATATCGGGCTGGTTTTTGTCAGTGTGGCGGTAACCGTGTTATCGGTACAGCAGTTGAGTGATTCTGCCAAATACAGATTCCGGTATGATGTGCTGGCAAAGCTGGGGCTTTGGCGTAGGGAGATTCATCAGTTAATCTTAAAACAGTTAACTGCTTATTACCTTTGTCCTGCCATACTGGCAATTGTGATCAGTGGAAAAATGATTTTGTTTGTCAGCAGATTGTTTGTAATATCAACAGGAGTGCCGGTATTTGCGGGAAGCTTTTTTCTAAAAAGTATTTTGCTGTTTTTTGGAATTTATCTGGTCTATTTTATCGTAACTTATGTGGGATTTAAGCGGAATATAGAGGAAAGATAAATGTAAAAGCTTAAATCAGACAACATGCACATTGCTATTGCTTTTTTCTTTTTTCTATCATATCATATAACATATCAGAAAAATGTGAATGATATTTGGGGATTCCCGGATATTTTAAGAGGTAATAGAATATGAACTTAAAATTAAAAGAAAAAATATTGGAATCGCTCTCGGCCGTTTTGCCCATAACGGGAATCGTCCTGCTTATCAGCATTATCCTGATTCCGGTAGAACTGGGGACTATGGTAATGTTCCTTACCGGTGCGGTTATGCTGGTGGTGGGAATGGGATTTTTCCAGCTTGGAGCAGAGATGTCAATGACACCTTTGGGAGAAGGAATTGGTGTCCAGATATCCAAAACCCGCAAAATTCCTCTTATTTTGTTTATTGGATTCTCAATGGGTGCGATTATAACAATTTCTGAGCCGGATTTACAGGTATTAGCGGGGCAGGTTCCGTCGGTTCCAAACCATATTTTGATTCTGACTGTGGCTGTGGGAGTGGGAATATTTCTTGCAATGGCGATATTTAGAATTTTATTTCAGATCAAGTTTTCAACTATATTGATTGTGATATATACGGTATTGCTGGGACTGTCATTTTTTGTGCTGAAGGATTTTCTGGCAGTTGCATTTGATTCAGGAGGTGTAACCACGGGTCCTATGACTGTACCGTTTATCATGGCAATGGGTGTCGGTCTCGCTTCCGTCAGAAGTGATAGAAATGCTGCGGATGACAGTTTTGGCCTGGTGGCACTCTCCAGTATCGGTCCGATTCTTGCTGTCATGCTTCTAGGTTGTTTTTTTAATCCCACCGAAGCGGCATATACAAAAATTGAAGTGGCGGATGTGGATACTACCCGTGATGTCATTCGGGAATTTTTATTCAGTCTGCCGCTATATGTAAAAGAAGTTTTTGTTTCGCTGGTTCCTGTAGCTGTAGTGTTTGTTATTTTCCAAATAATCAGCCGTCGTTATCAGAGGAATCAGGTTAAGCGTATCGTAGTAGGATTTGGATATACTTACATAGGGTTGGTTTTATTTCTTTGTGGGGTAAATGCCGGATTTGCTCCTGTGGGTTCCTTTCTGGGAAAAGAAGTTGCTGCCGAGAGCTGGGAATGGCTGTTAGTGCCAATCGGTATGCTGATTGGGTATTATATAGTAAAGGCTGAGCCTGCGATACAGGTATTGAATCATCAGGTAGAGAGTGTAACCAATGGTGCAGTATCTGCCAAGTCTATGAACCGGTGTTTGTCTATCGGAGTATCGGTCAGTGTGGGACTTTCCATGCTGCGGGTGCTGACAGGTCTTCCCATTCATTGGATTATCATACCGGGTTATGTGATCGCCCTTATTTTTACAAGATTTGTTCCCAAAATGTTTGTGGGAATCGCATTTGATTCAGGTGGTGTGGCAAGCGGACCTATGACCACGACATTCCTGCTTCCCTTAAGCATCGGAGCCTGTGAAGCTGTGGGCGGGAATATTATGACAGATGCATTTGGTGTAGTGGCATTAGTTGCCCTGACGCCATTGATCGCAATACAGATTATGGGTCTGCAATATCAATATAAGCTGAAGAAAATGGAAAAAACGACATTACAGGAAGCTCCTTTTGTGGATGCTGAGGATGAAATTTATGACTTTGAGGAGGGATATGAAAATGACAAATAACCATAGTCAAATGGTTTTTCGCATGTTGTTTCTCATTACAACACCAAAGCTGGAAAAAAAAGCTGTAGATTTGTTTAAGGAAGGACGCGTTCCGGTACAGTATCACTTCCGGGCACAAGGTACGGCATCAAGTGAGATAATGAATACACTGGGACTTGATGGAGGGGAAAAGAGTATTCTCATGAGTATGATGCCGAAAATGTTTGCCGATGAAATGCTTGTAAAGCTTCACAGAAAGCTGCATCTTGGAATGCCGAACAGTGGTATCGCATTTACCATAGCGATGTCCGGTTGTAACGGTTATATGATCAAATTAATGGAGACATTGCAGCCGGAAAACAGCAGGATGTGTTTAGAAAGGGATGAGGTGGAAATGATGGAAAGTGAATATAGCATGATTATGGCAATTGTAAATCAGGGATTTAGCGAAGAGATTATGGATGCCGCAAGACCTATGGGTGCTTCCGGCGGGACGGTGTTCCACAGCAGACGGATTGGAAGTGAAGAAGCGATGAAATTCTGGGGAATCAGTGTACAGCAGGAGAGGGAAATCATACTGATCATTGCCAGAAAGGAAGATAAGCGTGCGATTATGCAGGTTATCGGAAAGCAGTTTGGAATGCAGAGTGAGGCGAATGGTATTGTATTGTCCCTGCCGGTTGATGGTATTACTGGGCTGAACGGATAAGTCACTACCGGAAAAGGTAAATAAATATATAAAAGGTCACCAACCGGGGTAAAGGTTGATGACCTGTGAAAACTTTAGTGAGTCCTTATTGTGATACAATGTTTTGCAGCCAGATTCCCTTTTTTACCAGAATAAATCCTACCAGACATTTTATCATATCCCCGATCTGTACGAGGGTATAGATTGCAATAACCGGAAGTACAGTAAAACGACTCAGTGTAAAGGCTATCACTACACTGACACACCAGATAAAGACACTGTCAAACAGAAAAGTTATCATGGTCTTACCGCCGGAGCGCAGTGTAAAATAACATGCGTGCAGAAAAGCATTCTGCGGCATGAAAATAGCAGTAACCATGATGAACTGCTTTGCCAGGACTTTTGCTTCTGCATTGGTATTATAAAACCTCGGAAAAAGAGGAGCCATTATGAGCATGATCAGTGCTGCTGCACTACAGCAGGCTACGGAAAAAGCAATCATTTTGTTATCAGTATCTCTTGCCTTCTTCATATCTCCGGAACCAAGTAGTTGTCCTACGATAATGGCTACGGAATCCCCCAGTGCGATAAATACAATATTAAACACATTGTTAATGGTGTTGGAAATGTTAAGCCCTGCCACAACATTCAGTCCGCGGACTGAATAGCATTGTGTCAGCATTGCCATACCGGCAGCCCAAAGGGTTTCGTTTAAAAGAAGGGGAGTTCCTTTTAACAGAATTTTTTGTATAAGAAAACCGGGAACCTTCAGGGTGCGGTAAAGTCCTTCTGCAAACGTATTCTTTTCTGTATGGCGGTGTGTCCAAAAGACGATGACAAAGACCTCTACATAACGGGAAATCACGGTGGCAATCGCAGCTCCCCGCACACCCAGTTCAGGAAATCCTAATTTTCCGTATATTAAAAGGTAATTAAATATAAGGTTGACTATGACGGAAGTGATGCCTGCCTTCATTGGAAGTACGGTTTCACCGCATTCCCGGAGGGTACTGGCATAGACCTGTCCAAGCATAAATGCAGGCAGCCCTGCAAGCATGATCAACAGATAATGTTTGCCGTACATAAGGGTTGCTTCTGCGTCGGTAGAATTTGCTTCTCCTTTTAGATACATATGAATCAAAGCTTCTCCGGCCGTTAAAAATAACACAATGGTTATTGTTGTAAGAGCCAGTGCCATCCAGAGTTTAAAGCGGAACGTATTGCGTACACCTTCGGTGTCCTTCTGACCGAAATACTGGGCCGTAAAGATCCCGGCACCGGATACACCGCCGAAAATGCATAAATTGTACACAAAGATCAGCTGGTTTACAATGGCAGCACCGGACATCTGTTCTGTTCCAATCTGGCCGATCATGATATTGTCAAGAAGTCCTACAAAATTGGTGATTCCATTTTGCAGCATAATGGGCACGGCGACAGCTAGTACCATCTTATAAAATTGTTTATCGCCAATCAGGCGGGAAAAAACAGTTGTCTTATTTGTCTTCATTTTCTTTCACCTGCTGTATATTTTTCTTTCATTTAAAGTGTGATAAAAGCTAATCTACTATAATCTTTAAGAAAAAGCAACAGTTTTTTGAGTTTATGTGATGATTGAGATAGAAAATGGAGGAATAAGAGTAAAATAGATAAAAAATAGATAAAAAATAGAGAATAGTATAGTAAATAAAAGAATGCAAAGTCTCTTAATTTTTACTTAAAAAAGATGCTTCGGTGTCCATAAGCCTTGAAAGACCGGTAAAGAATATGATAAGATTACAAAATAACTTGTGATAGGGGATTAGAAAAGTATCTTGCGAATTTTGTATATATAACCGGTACAAATGAAGGAGGATATACAGATGGAAAAAAAGACCCGTATACGGATCATATTATATTGTATACTGTTTGTGGGACTTGTTGCAGGAATCTCTGTTTTGCTATTTCCATATTTCCGCAGGCTGTCCGAGCCGGATTGTCAGGTCAGACTGCAACAGTGGGTAGGAGAGATGGGTGTCAAGGGTCTGTTCATTGTTTTGGGGGTTCAGATTTTGCAGGTGATCATTGCTTTTATTCCTGGGGAACCGGTAGAACTTCTTTCCGGGGCTTTATATGGAACCATTGGAGGAATGGTAATCTGTCTGGCGGGATGCATATTTGCATCTGCAATTATTTTTGCCTTGTCAAAACGGTTTGGCAAGAAACTGTTATATGTATTGTTTAATGAAGAAAAAGTAAAATCCTGGAAATGGCTTCAGGACAGCAGGAAATGTGATATGGTAACCTTTATCTTATTCTTTATACCGGGGACTCCTAAGGATATGCTTACCTATATTGTAGGAATCACGGAAATGAAGATAGGAAAATTTATCAGGATTTCTACACTTGCCCGTATTCCTTCTGTTATCACATCTACCATGATAGGGTCAACCATGCGGCATGGCGACTGGGTGATTTCTTTAATCGTGTTTGTGATTACGGGACTGATAGGGATTGTAGGAATCGGTTTTAAGGACAGGATTATTCACTACTGCCGAAGCCGGTCAGGGCACAGATTTTAGTTTTCCATGCCCCGCAATCTTTCTACAAGGATTTCTTTTGAAAAGCTTTTCATAGCTGCAATAGTAATGAGAAGCGGCACAAGTATCAGAACTCCCGCATAGGCCAGGGCTAATGCTGTCGGGAACTTAAATATCATATAATGAATTCCTATCTGATAAAGTGTATGGCTCAAACTGTAACCGCACAATGTACCGATTGTCATTGTCACGCCTATGGTCGCTATAACTAAAAGCAGGCTTTCTCCAAGCAGCATTTTGTGGATTTGACTTTTACCCATACCGATGGATTCTAACATTGCAAGCTCCTGTTTGCGTGTAACGATGTTAGTGATCAGGGTATTCATCATGCTTAAAATGCTGAACATCATAATGAATGCCGAAAGACCGATGATGGCACCGAGCAGTTGGTTGGCATTTGCTTCGTAAAGAACGGTTCTTTCTGCAAGGGTATCCATTGTAAGCTCCGGTTCTGCCTCTATCATCTCCTGTAATGCTTCACCGATAGCAGATTCTTGTTCCGGTTTGGTTGAGATGCATAATTTTGTATTTAAACTCTCATACGATACCATTGTATCAGCGACGGTATCCGGCATGATGAACCATCCTTCATATCCGCTATTCGCATGGTAGAAGTCATCATTTAAAATGCCAAGGACTGTCAATTCTTTTTCTGCCATTTTTTCACCGTCAAAATAGTGAATAGACAGCTTATCACCTGCCTGAAAGTGCCAGCCGTATATTTCTTCCATGGTGCTGCTTCCTGCAGCAAGTATATAATCCCCGCTTATCAATTGGTCATAATTCGTACTTCCCTCTTTCAGATACTGGCTAAGTCCGTTAATCTGTGCCTTATCTAATAGTGCAATTGCATCATCAGTTCCATATTCATCATGGTTGGGTGCATCAAATTTTACACCTAAGTTTTTGTATGCTGTTATTTCTTTTACACCATTTAAGGATGCAATACGGTCCATCATTTCTTTATTCATCGGATTGCTGGCTTGTATGCCGCTCATACCGTGTTCGTTTAATTCAATAGCACCATTTGAAATTGTGATTACAAATTCTGCATTTGTAAAATCACCCTGTCTTGCAAACTGCTTCTTATCAAAAGAGGACATATAGGTTGCTGCCGTCATGAAAAGGATACCGCCAAGAGCAAGGGAAAGCATTGTAATAACGGCTTTTTTCCGGTTCTTTGAAAAGTTCATCATGCCCAGATCAAAAGGTGTCAGCCTGCGGCAGAATTTTTTGTTAGCTGCCTTTTTCATGCCGGACTGGGGCATATAACGGAGAGCTTCCATGGGTGAAACAGCTGAGGCTATCTTAGCAGGTTTTTTTACAGAAATCATTGTGATGATATAAATAATAATAAACACAAGGGCGATGATCAGTAGTGTGTTCAGGATGTTAAATCCATTGGGAATCATGCAGTATCCGGCAATGCCGCCTATTGCAATTCCTATTGGTGCGGAGCGAAGAAAGAGCATACGCCCTTCGCGGGAAACAAATTTTTTCATCTGTTTCTTTGTCATTCCAATGGTCCGGAGCTGCCCGAACTGATGAATCCGACCGATGACGGACAGATAAAATACGCCGTAAATAACAAGAATACAGGCAAGCAGGATCACTGCACCTACCAGACTGCAAAGTATTACAGACTGTGTATCGATTGAAAGGGAGTCAATGAATGCTTTTGACGGGTTTATGTATTTTCTTTCAATACCAGCATCTTTACCAATCAGGTATACAGTATCCGTAAATGTATCTGGATACATATTTGTGGCATTATACAGCTTGGTATAAACTTCCCATGGCATACTTTTCAGCTGGCTTCCCTTTTCGGCATAGCTTTTGGAAAAAAATACGGAAAACTGCTTTGCAGTATCACTGCCCTTTAAAATGCCGGATACGATAAAAGTTTCTGTGCTGCCATCATAGAAGGTTAAAGTCACACTGCTGCCGGCAGCGGGAGAGATATTAAGCTTCTGAAGCATCTGGGATTGTACTGCGATTTCATTTTCTTCTTCCGGCAGTCTGCCGCTCTCCAATTCACCAATCCGGATTTGATCTGACAGCTCACTCACATAATACGGTTTGACATCAAAGCCCTCCATTTCGGAAAGAATGCCTGTTTTTACCTGTATCTGGCAGGCAATGCGTTCGTCTTTTTTCAGTGTTTCTACCTGTTCGGCGGTAAGGTTATAGTATCCGGCCTGTTGTCTGTGGGACAGTTCATTTTTGGTTTCCTGTTTTTGTCCCATGGCAAACATAAGGATTGCCATTAGCAGAGCGGAAGCCAGTACAATGGTGACCATTACAAAGATATTCCGCATACGGCTTGATTTTAAGCTTTGTCTTGACATCAGCGAAATCATTTTCGCAGTTACTTTTTTATGATTCATTTTTTGGACCTCCTCTTAATTGTAACCAATTTTGCTTTGCAAACTTTTATCAATTCCTTGTCGCAACAGCTTGGATTTTACCGTCTTCTATACGGATTCTTACATCTGCCTTTTCAGCAATTTCAGGGTTGTGGGTGATCATTACAATCGTCTGTTTGAATTGTTCACTTGTCATTTTCAGCAGATCGATTACCTTATCGCTGGTACGGCTGTCAAGGTTCCCGGTCGGCTCATCCGCCAGTATGATGGCAGGCTTTGATACCAATGCACGGGCAATCGCCACTCTTTGCTGCTGACCACCTGAAAGATGGCTTGGATAGTTTTGCAGTTTGCCGTCTAATTCCAAAAAATGTACAATCTGGTCAAGAAAATCTTTGTCCTCGGTTTTACCGTCTAAGCGGACGGGGAGCACGATATTTTCGTATGCGGTGAGATAAGGAATCAGGTTATAGTTCTGGAAGATAAACCCAATTCGCCGCCTGCGGAATACCGTAAGCTGTTCTTCACTCATTTTTTCAATGCTCTTATCTTCTACCTGTATACTGCCGGATGTAGGAATATCCAAGCCTCCAAGCATATTCAAAAGAGTGGATTTCCCGCTGCCTGATGTGCCGATGATGGCAGCAAACTGTCCGTTTTCCACAGACAAATTCACGTCATCTAATGCTTTTACCAGGCTTTCCTCTTTGCCATAATATTTTTTTAAATGCAGTGCGTTTAATATGTTCATGATCATTTCCTCCTATCTTGTAACCAATTTTGCAAAGCAAACTTTGTTTGCCGGCTTTTTTTGATGTGATAGGCATATCATATTCTATTGGGGGAAATATACAATAGAAAATGCGGATTCTAATATCCACAGTGCAAAATTTAAGATAAAAAAGAAAAAACAGCATAAGAAAAGCACCCACTTAAAAGTGGATGCATCGTTACGGAATCGGTATCAGGATTTTAAGAAAAAATTTACTGTTCAGATAACTTGCATTTAACTGACCACCGTATTTTTCAACAGCTTTTTGCATATTCATGATACCAAATCCATGAAAAAATTTATCCTGTTTTGTAGTACCGCCTTTTGGTGGGCGGTTTTCCTCGTTGCAGTTGTTTTCAATGAGAATGGAGAGAAAGTTTTGGACTTTGCCGGCCTTTAAAAGAACGACCCGATGCTCCCTGGACAATTTACTGGCTGCCTCGATGGCATTATCCAGACCGTTGCCAAAAATAGTGCTGATATCCAGTGATTCCATAAAATCGATTCCGGTAAAGTCTGCAACTACGGAAAAGTCAATTTGTGTTTCTCTCGCCTGCCGGGATTTTTCTTTCAGGATAATATCCAAAATATCGTTACCGGTATGTATGTAATCCTCATACTGGATAATCTGTGCCTGTAATTTTTCTATGGTCTGTGCAGTCTCTGCGGAGTTTCCCTGCTGTTTTAATATAAGCAGATGATTTTTCATGTCGTGATAAGCAGCACGTACCCGTTCCTCATCCTTTAGCTTTTCCAGATAATAGGCATGCTGCATTTGTAGTCTTCTCGCTTCGATAGCAATCTGTTCGGAGCGGCTCATATATGCCACCAGGGCAATTCCACCAAAACCGGCAATGATCGTAACTATGCATAGTGGATATACAACAAGGTTATTGTACGAAACAAAAAGTATGGAGGTATACACGGCAATCACGGAAATCCCCATCATGGAATCTGCTATCAGCCATGTCTGCCTGCTGATTTTTTCAGAGGTCAGGAGATAATTGTATTTGCGTAAAAACAGCAGTGTACCAATCCAGAATAATAGACGTGTGACATGGGAACATGACCAGAGTACTGTGCTAAACAGCAGTGTTTCTATAGGCCAGTTCGTGGAATCCGATGATGCTCCGCTGACAGCAAAAAAGAAATCGCTAAAAACATTCTGCTGTAGGAAATTTACCGCAATGCACATCGGATAAAAAATGAATACAGATGTAATCTTTTTAATCCATTTTCCTTTGTGGAAAATGATCATATATACAATAAAAAGAAGAAAAGAAGCGGATATGTTTACAGGGTCATTTAAATATATGATAGACATTGCAGTTTCACGAAGCAGTATAATTGCCAAAAGCTTTAAAATCCAGTGCTTTCTAGGTTCAATAAAAGCAGACAGTGTTAAAAAGATGATAATTGAACATATAAATCCAATAAGTTCAGCAAATATATCCAGAACATGAATGATCAGTTCCATCACAGCATATCCCCCCAGTAATCCGTCATTTTTATCATAAATTCTTTGCGCTTGGGCTGGCTGATAGGAAGACGATCGCCTGTGGTAAGGATAAGCTCTAATCCTTCTATCCCTTTTACAAAGGAAAGATTTACCATAAAGCTTTGATGGCAGCGGGCAAACTGCGGCTGCTTTTCAAGCAGAGTGGAAATTTCTTTCATACTCTTATAAATAATCTGTTTCTGCCCTTCAAAATGCAGCATTACGTTACGTTTATCTGTTTCGGCATAACACAGGTTTTTGTATAAAACCTTATATTTGCCATTAGCATTGGCGAAACTGATATATGGTTCATTCTTGCCCTGATAGCGTTCAAAATAGCGGTCCAGTTCCATTTTTAAGATACCGTATTTTATGGGTTTTAACAGATAATTGACAGCATTATATTCATAACCCTTCCAAACATATTGCTTTAGGGAGGTCAGAAAGACAAGCCCTACCGTGCTGTCCATCCTGCGGATTTCTTCTGCGGTCTTCAGACCATTCAGTTTTTCCATCTTGATGTCCATAAAAATCAAGTCAAAATCTGTCTGATATTCATGCAGAAGCTCACTGCCGTCATGATAGACAAAAAAAGAAAACTCCTGATTGGTCTCCTTGGCATATCGTTCCAGATTTTCTTTTAATACGTTAATAAACATATCCTCATCGTCACAAATTCCTATCTTAAACATTTTCCATACCCTCTGTATAAGTGTAACTAATTTCCGTCTCATAGATTTTCATAATCTACTTTACACTGTTTATCCGTAAAAATTTGATGATTCGTTAAAAGATTGTATATTGAATATTATATAAAAAATTTTTTGCAAAATCAAGAGAACGCCTGCGTGCTGTTACTAAAAATTCATCTTGACATCTTCATTTTTCTTTTTTATAATGCAAGTAATCACTTGCAAGGGAGAATGTTATGTTAGATGAAACCCAGAATAAAATCATTGAGGCAGCCATGGAATTGCTTATGGAGCGTGGATATTCGGCGTCTACAACAAAGGATATTGCCAGACAGGCAGGTGTCAATGAGTGTACTATATTTCGGAAATTCAAAGGGAAAAAGGAGATTATATTAGCTGCCATGCAGCTTCCCAAATGGAATCCTGATTTGTCGGAAGCGGATTTTACCTATGAGGGAGATTTAAAACACGATCTGACATCTTTTTCAGAAATCTATATGAGAAAGGTAACCCCGCGTATGGTTAAGATTTCCATTGGGCTTCGGACTCCTGAGCTATACCCGGACACGGCAGAAGGAATTTTAAAAGTGCCACAGGTATTTAAAAGGGTTTTGGTACGATATTTTGGGGAAATGTATCAGACAGGGAAAATCAGTAATGCAGATGCTGAAAATCTGTCCATGATGTTTGTATCCATGAATTTTGGCTTTGTATTTTTAACTGCATCTTTTGGAAAGAAGCTGACGAAGACAGAAAAGGAGGCATATATTAGGAACAGTATTCAGGTATTTATGGATGGTATCATTTAAGGCGGGATTGTCACACTAAGGATTTACTATCTTGTCAGGGGATTTATGAGTTAGTGAGACAATCCTGATATTTTTAGACATGATGCAAGTGTTTACTTGCATAGAAAGGAGGCTATATGGTATATTTTGTTGTAACGATATACGCAGAGAAAAATAGCGATAACAGGGAATATGAATCCTATATCCAGGAGGTAAAGCCTATTGTAGAAAGGTTCGGAGGGAGATACTTGGTTCGCACGAATCATGTGATACCACTCTCTGAAAAATGGAAGCCGGACCGTGTCATTATCATTGAATGGGAGAGCCGGGAACAGTTAGAGACATGCTTTGAGTCGGCAGAGTATAGAAGGATAGCGGCAAAAAGAGAGAACTCTGTAGACAGCAGGGCCATTATTGTTGGAGGGGAGGACTGAAATGAAGATTTGTAATAATGTGTATCAGATTTGTATGGATTTTTTGGTGACAGAACAGGTAAAACGGTATGTTTACATATATTTAATAACAGGCAGGAATTGTTATCTGATTGATTCCGGTGTTGCGGGCAGCGAGAAGATAATAGAGAAATACATGGAAGCGTTAGGAAGAAATATAAGAGAGATAAAAGCAGTGTTTCTGACCCATGCACATCCCGACCATATGGGCGGTGCTGCCGCCCTGCAGAAAATATCAGGTTGTCAGATCTATGCATCGGAAAAAGAAAAAAGCTGGATAGAAGATATTGATCTTCAATTCAGGGAACGTCCAATCCCCAATTTTTATATATTAGTGCCGGAACCGGTACGGGTAGATGGAATCGTAAGAGAGGGGGATGTAATTTTGCCGGAGGAGAAGATATCCGTACAGATTCTGGAAACTGCCGGACATTCTGCTGGACATGTATCTTATATTTTTGAGGAGGAAAATGTGCTGTTTTCGGGAGATGCGATACCGGATATAAAGGACTTTCCGATTTTCACGAATGAAGGAAAAAGCGAGGAATCGTTGGAAAAAATGGCAGCACTAAATGGAATCCAATATTGCTGTCCTGCATGGGACAGGGTTTATAATGGGGAGGAGTGGAAGAAAGTCTTGCGGCAAAGTAAGAATTATCTGCAAAAGCTGAAGGAAAATGTACTTAGGATGGATAAAAAGTATGGAATGATTCCTTTCGAGGAACAAGTTCGGATACTGAGTGAACAAATGGGGTGGGAGGACAGCGTAGTGAATCCCCTTGTTCTGAGAAGTATCGAGGCTTGCAGATATTAAAATTTCCTCGTTCATCAGGTCTTGGCTTTTGAAAACCGGAATACAATGAAAGTAACAAAATGTTAGAGGAGATTTATTTTGAGAAGAAGAATATCACTGGAACCAGAGGCAGAAGCAGTCTGTGAAGCAAATTCAGTTCCGCCGTTTATTTTTCAAATGCCTCCGGATCAGGGAAGGGAAGTATTGGAAAAAGTACAGAGTACGCCGATTGAAATGTATCCGGCAGACATTCAAAGCACGATTGTTAATACGGGAAAATGGGGAGAGGTTAAAGTTTATATCGTCTGTCCCCAATCGGTTACTTCACCTGCCAATGTTATTTTTTATATTCATGGTGCAGGATGGGTTCTGGGAAGCTTTCATACCCATGAAAAGCTGGTGAGGGAGCTGGCGGCAAGAACACATTCGATTGTGGTATTTCCTGAATACAGCCGTTCACCGGAAGCACGTTATCCTGTAGCAATAGAACAATGCTATGATATATTATGTAAACTTTCTTTGGTTTTAAAAGAATTTGATATGCAGATGAATCCATGTACTCTGACAGCCGCGGGGGACAGCGTAGGAGGAAACATGACGATTGCGATGACTTTGATGGCAAAATACCGGAACGGTCCATATATTCAAAAACAGCTGCTGTTTTATCCCGTGACGAATGCCTGTTTCTGCACGGCTTCCTACCGTCAGTTTGCCAGAGATTACTATTTGTACAGGGAAGGGATGATGTGGTTTTGGAATCAATATACCATATCAGAATATGACCGGAACTGCATTACCGCATCTCCGCTCAGGGCAGATACAGAACAGTTAAGGGGACTTCCAGATGCCCTGATCATAAATGGGGAAGCTGATGTTTTGAGGGATGAGGGGGAAGCGTATGCCAGAAAACTAAGAGGGGCAGGAGTTGATGTAACAGCAGTAAGATTACAGGGCATGATACATGATTTTGTCATGCTAAATGCGTTAGACCAGACAAAGGCATGCCGTGCTGCAATGGATATCTCTGCTACATGGATAAATAGAAAAAATGAATGCCTGCCAAGGGAATAGGCGGAATTTTGCGGACAAAAAATAAGAGATGAGTATGGTAAATTACAGTGGGAAAAGCATTTCCATTGTTCAGAGAAAGCAATCTTAAGAAAATAGAAAGAAATTCATAATATAATATTAAAGGACAGCCTTCCTTTCTTTGCTATAACGTTTATAAAGCAGTATATAAGCTTCTTTAATAAGCAGATAGCATAGAAAGGAAGGTATCTTTATGGATGGAAGAGGAGCAAAAAGAAAATTAAGAAAAAGAAGGCGATTTCTGCAAAGGGCTGTCAGGGTAAGTGTTTTATCCGTGATGATGATAGGAATAACAGTTCTTGCGATGGTTACGGTGAAGCTTGTCTGTGCAGTGGCGGCACAATGCAGTGATCAATGGGATACGCAGTCGGCCGGTACGATGTCGGGACATATAGAAAATTATGGGAATCTGGGGCATGCAGAGCTGTTAAGGAAGCTAGAAGCAGAGGGATACCCGGAGAGTCTGATAGAGTTAATGGAAAAACATCCGGAGACAAAAGAGTTTGTTCTGGATTATATGGAAAACAAGGATAAGGATGCTGATATTAATGTATCAAAGGAGTTGTCCGAGGGAGAAATTCCTTTGTTTTTACAATGGGATGAACGCTGGGGATATAAAAAATATGGAAGTGATTTCATGGCAGTTACCGGCTGTGGTCCTGTATGTCTTTCGATGGTAAGATGCGGGCTTAGCGGTGATGCATACTGGAATCCCTTAGAGGTGGCCCGTATAGCGGAAAAACAGGGATATTATGTAGATGGAGCAGGATCTTCCTGGGAACTGATGGTATCGGGAGCAGAGCAGATTGGACTTATGGCATATGGAATATCATTTGATGAGGGCAGTATTTTATCGGAATTGCAGGCGGGGACACCGATCATCTGTGTGGTGGGACCCGGAGATTTTACGACAACGGGACATTTTATCGTGTTAGCGGGTGCGGATGCAGACGGAAATATTACAGTCAAAGATCCCAATAGCAGGCAGAACAGTGAAAAGACATGGAGGATAGAGGAATTAATGCCGCAGATTCAGAATTTATGGGGATATGGTTTATCTTAAAAATCATGACATTAAAGTATATTTCTGAATAGAAAAATCTTTTAAAATACAGTGCTAATTGAGGTGTTCCCAATATTGACATAGTTTCCCATGCTTGTTAAAATGGAAGGTAAAAGAATTGCTTTTATGTTCCGACGTTTAGGTTTATGCTATGGGTGGATTAGCTGCCAGATATAGCGGTCACTATGCAGAAAATTTATAGAGCATTGGGGGAAAATAGATATGTATCGTTGTCATATTCATTTTTATTTAATAGGTCATTCACACAGGGCATTTGAGCTTATAAAGGAAATGTCTCCAATGGAACATTTTACACATGAGTTTGTCGAGAGTGAAGAGTATGAGAAATCATTGGCGGACAGGGCTGACGTGATTTTGGCTGACTTCAGGGGAGAAGATATAACGCTGGCAGTAAAGGCGTTGACAGAAGATAATAAGGACAGAGCCGAGATTATTTTACTTGCAAAGCAGGAGCAGATTACGCTTTTGATGGAGCAGGGATTGTGTGGGGACATCAAGGATATCTGGACGCTGCCTATGTCGGATGGAGAAATCAGATACCGCTTTTTAAAATGGCAGGAAACCTGTAAAATGCGTAAGGATTTCTGGCAGACGAATCAGTATTTTGAAGCTACTATCAACAATATTCCCAATCTGATCTGGTATAAGGATAAAGATGGTATTCATGAGAAGGTAAATGACAGCTTTTGTAAAGTGGTTAATAAAACCAAAAAACAGGTGGAAGGACAGGGGCATGCTTATATCTGGGATGTTGAACAGGATGATCCTGCCTGTATAGAATCTGAACGGGAAGTTATGACTAAAAGGGAAACTTGTATATCTGAAGAAACCATCCAAACCGGAGAGGGATTAAGGATTCTCACGACTTACAAATCCCCATTATATGATCTTGACGGAAGCGTAATGGGAACGGTCGGTGTAGCTATAGATATCACACAGGAGCGTGCTTACCAGCAGGAGATAATAGAAAGAAACAGAATTCTGGAGATGGTTTTTTCTGCTACGGATTGTGGAATGATATGCCATACAGTAGATGGGTCACGTATAATCAGTATCAATACGGCGGCACTTAAGATTTTGGGATATGAGTCTCAGGATGAATTGATGGCGACAGGATTTAATATGGTTGCGGAATCTGTTGTGGATGAGGACAAAGAACGCCTTCGGGCAAGTATCGGAAAACTCGAAAAAGAGGGAGACAGTATCAGCGTAGAATACCGGGTGCAGCATGTGGACGGGAATATACGGCATATTATGGGTAACATTAAAATGTTAAAGGAAAACGGCGAACTGTTTTATCAGCGTTTTCTGTTAGATTGTACGGATCAGAAACTACAGGAGAAAAAGGAACAGAAAAGGAATGAGAAACGACATAAGGAACTTGTTCAGGCGTTGAGTATAGATTATAATCTTGTATGTGTGCTGGATCTTGATACAGGCAAGGGAAGTCCGATTCAGCTTACGGATTGTAAAGGTCATATATTGTCTTCTATTTTTGAAGGTGAACAGTCTCTAAGGGAGAGCATAGAACGTTACATACAGACCTGTGTTTATGAGGATGACAGAGAAATGCTGAGAAAGGCGATTTCTCTGGAAGAATTGGAAAAAGAATTAAAAGAAAAGAAAATATGTTATACCAATTACCGGGTGTCTTGCAATGGCGAGATAAGATATTTCCAGATGAAGGTCGTTCGTGCCGGTACAGAGGAGAGCAGTCGTGGAGTGGTTTTGGGATTACGCTCGGTAGATGAGGAAATCCGCAATGAGATGGAGCAGAAGAGCCTGCTGGAGGATGCACTTTTACAGGCGAATAGAGCAAGCAAGGCAAAGAGCGTATTTTTATCAAATATGTCACATGATATCCGTACACCGATGAATGCGATAGTCGGTTTTACATCTCTGGCAATTACGCATATTGACCGTAAGGAACAGGTGGAGTCTTATTTGAAGAAGATTATGGCTTCCGGCAATCATCTGCTTAGTCTCATCAATGATGTTTTAGATATGAGCCGTATAGAAAGCGGTAAGATGCGTTTAGAAGAGAAGTTATGCAGTCTGCCGGATATTCTGCATAGTCTGCGCAGCATTTTACAGGGAGAGATTCGTGCCAAGCAGCTGGAACTTTATATTGATACGGTGGACGTGTTTGATGAAGAGATTTATTGTGATAAGCTGAGACTGAACCAGGTACTTTTGAATCTTCTCAGCAATGCTGTCAAGTATACAGGAGCAGGTGGCATTATCAGTATGCGAATTACAGAGAAACCCGGAGCTCCGAAAGGATGTGCAAATTATGAATTTCACATCAAGGATACTGGTATTGGTATGAGCAAGGAATTTGTAGCGCATATTTTTGAACCGTTTGAGAGAGAGAGAAATACTACTATCAGCGGAGTACAGGGAACAGGTCTCGGAATGGCTATAACCAAAAATATTGTAGACATGATGAATGGTTCGATTGAAGTAAAAAGCGAGCAGGGAACAGGTACAGAGGTTATTGTTTCCTTTACGTTCCGGTTACATGCCGGTGAAAAAGCACCTCAGGATATACCGGAATTTAAGAATTGCAGGGCTCTGGTTGTGGATGATGATTTTAATACTTGTGACAGTGTATCTTACATGCTGGGACAGGTTGGAATGCGGGCAGACTGGACATTATCGGGAAAAGAGGCAGTACTGCGTACCCGTCAGGCAAATATGCGTAATGACAATTATTGTGTGTATATTATTGACTGGCTGCTTCCTGATATGAATGGTATTGAGGTTACAAGAAGAATCCGAAAAGAGATGGGAGAAGATGTTCCGGTCATTGTCCTGACTGCATATGACTGGTCTGATATCGAAGATGAGGCGAAAGAAGCCGGTGTTACTGCATTTTGCAGTAAACCGTTATTCTTATCGGAATTAAGAAGCTGCTTGTATTCTATTGTAAATACAGATGATGAGAAGGAAAAGAAGGGAACAGGGGAGCAGATTAATCATCATGCAGGGTGTATCTTATTGGCAGAGGATAATGAGCTGAATCAGGAAATTGCCGAAGCGATTTTAACGGAGGCAGGATTTGGTGTAGAAATTGCAGGGAACGGACAGATTGCCGTGGATATGTTGGCACAGTCCGAACCGGGGTATTATCAACTCGTGCTTATGGATGTCCAGATGCCGGAAATGAATGGGTATGAGGCAACCAAGGCAATTCGGAAAATGGAGAATCGCGAGAAGTCGTCAATTCCGATAATAGCAATGACGGCCAATGCGTTTGAAGAGGATAAACAGCAGGCTTTAGATTGTGGAATGAACGGGCATATAGCAAAACCGATTGATGTTAACATTTTATTTGATACGTTAGATAAAATATTAAATTAAATTACCGGATGTTTTTGACGTCCGGACCCGAAAGGGGATAAGGGGTGTATTATGGGGCAGGTATTGATTGTAGCCAGAGAACAGGATATCAAGTCATATAAGGAGATAGCACAAGAATATAAGGTTGGTTTTGAGGTGAATGATTTTTATAATCCGGAAGTGCTGGAGAACGAAGAAGAGATGAACCGTTTGATTGAGTTTTATCAGAGGGAAGGACTGCCGGAGGGAAGTACAATGCACGGTGCCTTTTATGATATAGTAGTTTTTAGCCATGATCTAAGGATTCGGGAAATATCAGAGCTGCGTATGGAACAGAGTATGAAAATTGCAGTCAGAATCGGTGTAAAGGGTGTTGTGTTTCATACCAATATCAGTCCGGTGCTTTCTGGTGTGGAGTATGACCAAAGGGCGATTGAAATGACGGTAGAATATTTGGAATGCCTTTTAAAAAGATATCCGGATACGGAAATTTATCTGGAAAATATGTTTGATACGGATCCGGACATTTTAGCTGCTATTTCTGAAAGACTCTGTATCTATGAAAATTACGGTGTGTGTTTTGATTATGCACACGCAAGTATTTCTTCCACACCGATGAAGACATGGATAGAAGTGTTGGCTCCGTATATTAAGCATATTCATATCAATGATAATAATTTGAAGAGGGATCAGCATCTGGCGCTGGGTGACGGCAAGATTGACTGGCGGCAATTTATGGAATATAGGAAAAAATATTTTGATGCCTGTAGTTTGGTGATAGAGACAACATTGCCGGAAAATCAGAGACGCTCATTGAAATATTTAGAACAGAATTTTAGTGAAGCAGTCTGAATAGCAGATAAGTGGGCAGGCAATCAGTTTGTATGATAATGAACCAGGCGTGGGTGTTTGCACACCTATTTGGCAACTATCACAGCAAACGGAGTTTACGAAGCAAAATTGGTTACACCAGGTGGAGGATTTGATATGGAAAAACGCGGACCGTTGCAGGCAGAAGAAATGCTGGAACAGATTTTTTATTATATGAATCAATTAGTGGATGAAAAAGAATTTGCAGCTACCGTTTTATTATTAACGGATCTTGGAAGAACACTTGTGAATTCAGAACGTGCATCATTTTGGTATTGGGATAGGAATAAACACCAATATTGGACATTAGCGGCATCTGACAGTGAACGGATTGTCGTGCCGGAGGGGACAGGAATCGTAGGGGCATCTATTGGAAACAAAGAAACGATTGTTATGAATCATCCGTATGAGGATGACCGTTTTAATCCACAGGTAGATAAAGATACAGGATATGTGACAAGATCCATTCTTTGTATGCCGGTTACAAATGCCAGAGGAGAAGTAATAGGTGCGTATCAGGCGATTAATAAACTTGGAGAGAATGGGGACAGTGTATTTGATGAACAGGATGTGAGGCATCTGACGATGGCGGCAGCGTTTTGCGGTAAGACGCTGGAATCGCAGTTGTTATATAAGGAAGCTCATGAGGATCCACTGACAAGGCTAAAAAACCGCAGGGGGTTTTACTCTTATTTCAGTGATTTTGTTCAGCCGGCAATAGGACGGAAAAGCGTTTCAGTTGTTATAAGTGATATTGATTTTTTCAAGAAGATAAATGACACCTATGGACATAATGCGGGGGATGCGGTGTTGGTGCATATAGCTGATTCTTTGAAAAACAGTGTGGCAGACAGTGGTGAAGTAGTTCGCTGGGGCGGTGAGGAATTTGTACTGCTGTTTACAGATTGTGATGAAGAAATGGCTGCCAGACGTGCAGAACAGGTGCGCAAGAGGATAGAAGACAGTATCTGTGACTTCGAAGGACAGCAGATTAAGGTTACAATGTCCTTTGGGGTAAAGGAATTGGTAAGCGGTCAATCATTAGATGAAACTATTGAATATGCAGATGCAAGACTGTATCAGGCAAAGACATCAGGACGCAACCGTGTAGTTTTCAAAGATGCGTAAACAGGAAGAGATTTAATACATTTTTTGTATAAAAGGAAGCCACATAGGTGGGAGGGATCGGTATGGCGAATAAGAACTCCGTTTTTATTAGTTATTGTTCAAAGGATATAAAGTTTGTTAACCAGATTATAGAAGAGCTGGAAAAAATGGGAGTGCCATACTGGAAAGCACCGGAAATGATACCGGCAGGTTCCAGCTACGCAAGGGAGATACCACAGGCAATTCAGAACTGTATGGTCTTTTTACTGGTTTTATCTCCGACGTCACAGTCATCCATATGGGTAGAGAAGGAGACTGACAGTGCGATTTGTAACAGGAAGATCATTATTCCCTTTCAGATTCATGAAATGGAATTAAATGATACCTTTCGCTTTTATTTGAATAATGTACAGATGATATCCTATTTTGAAAATCCGAAAAAGGCATTTTTGGATTTGAGACATCAGTTTAGACAGCTTATGCCGGAAATTTTTGAGGAACAGAATGGCAAGACAGACAGGATAGTAAGGGAGATATCATCAAAAGATAATGAAGGAAGGCAGATTGATCCGATGCAAAGTGAGAAAGATGCACGGGAAAAGGTATTGAGTATTGAACCGGTTCCGTTGGGGACTAAAAAACGCAGAAATACAAATGCTTTTCGTATGAACCGTATTCCTCTGGCATGTCAGCATTGTGGATGTAAAGTTCTCAAAAATATAACAGTGGGAGTTTACCGCTGTGAACGCTGTGGCAGGGATAATTATGATGATTTTCAGACCATCCGTAATTATCTGGAGAGAACAGGTGCAGCGTCTGCACTTGTGATTGAACGGGATACAGGTGTACCAAGAAGGATTATCGAGTATTTTTTCAGGGATGAATATCTGGAAATACCCAAGAATTCACCGGTACGTGTACCATGTGAATGTTGTGGGGCTCCAATCCGGACAGGAATTTTATGTGACAACTGCAAGGCTGATCCTAAGAAACAGCCTACTGGTGAGAGAAAGGGTTCCTGGCATTCACTTTGGTAAAATGACAGCATAATTAAAATAGGTAGTGTAAAGCAAAATTGGTTACAATAATCCGGGGTGGATATTATGGAGAAAGTAATCTGGGTAATCGGCAGCGAGAGAAAGGAAATGTTAGAGGCACAAAGAAGAATTAATTCGACAGGAAGTATGCGTGCACTTTGTCTGTTGTCGTTTTCTGCCGTGCAAAGGGCAGTAGAGACGCAAAATGCAGAGGGTTTGTCAAGAATCAGCTCGCCATCACTGATAATCATGGATTATCAGACGGCAGTGGAAGAAGATTTTTTGTCAATATCGTATTTAAAAAAACAGCAGGCTTTTGCAGGTGTGCCTTTATTTTTTATGACGGAAGAAAGAAATCAGGAATTAGATGAAAAGTGTTTTGCCAGGGGTGCCATGGTTGTTTTGCTGAAACCTTTTTCCGAATCAGGTATTTTAAGGGTTGAGAGAATGGCATGGCAGTATGAGGTAACAAGGAATTATGAAAAAGTACTGCAAAAACAGGCAGGGGATTTACAGGCTGCAAGGGAAATCATACGCTTGAACCAGAAGTTAGAGTCCAGAAATAAACTGCTTCATCAGGTATTTGGAAGGTATTTTTCGGATAAGGTTTTAGAGCTGATTCTGGAGCATCCGGAGGGTGCTGTAATCGGCGGGGAAAAGAAAGAGCTTACGGTTATGATATCTGATTTAAGGGGATTTACTTCTATTTCAGAGGAATTAGAGCCGGAATCCGTGATAAAACTCCTGAATTTCTATTTTGGGAAAATGGTAGAAGTGATTACGAGTTACAGGGGAACTGTCATTGAATTTATGGGGGACGGTGTGCTGGCAGTATTTGGTGCACCGTTGGTATCTGAAGAACAGACAGCAGATGCAGTGGCAGCAGCTGTCACTATGCAGAACCGCATGGGAGAAGTGAATGCCTATTGTGAAGAGCAGGGGTATCCGGCATTGGAAATGGGTATTGGTGTTCATCGGGGAGAAGCTTTTATCGGCAATGTGGGTTCGGAAAAAGTGATGCGGTATAATGTGGTAGGCAAAGTTGTCAATGAATGTTCCCGCATTGAGAGTTATAGTGTCGGCGGGCAGGTACTGGTGTCCAAAGAAGCATTAAATATGATATCCTGTCCGGTAGAAGTTCATAACCGTATGGCAATTATGGCAAAAGGGGTTCATAAACCGGTTCCAGTATGTGAAGTGATTGGAATCGGTGGTGATTATCAGTGCCGGATTGAAAATGTGGAGTTTGATGTTTTGAAGCCGGTAGAGGAGTGGATTGTCTTTAATCTTTATAGGATTGAGGGGAAATTGGTGTCGGAACAACCTATTATGGCGGTACTTACACAGTTTTCCAGAAAACGTGCAGTGGTGGTATTGCTGGAAAGGGAAGTGGAAAAGGCAGGAAACACTGAATACAGGGAAAAACAGGAGTCTGATTTCTATGTAGAGGGGCAGTTGGAAATGTATTCGGATGTTGAAATATTTGCAGCCAGAAAAGACGGAAGAGCAATTTTTAATGGGGTATATGCCAAAGTGGTAGAGTGTAAAGAGAATGAACTGATTCTGCACTTTACCCATGTAAACCAAAGTTTTCAGGGTTTTGCAGAGGAATTGCTGTCATAGCAGATGGGAATGTTTTGCAAAAGGACACAAGAGTAATAAAGAAAGGTGAAAGAGTCGATGTATGGTTTTATAAGGCAGGAGAATATCGCATTGCCGGGGATTGTACAAAGCTATCGATATGAAAATAATGCAATGGTGGTGGCTCAGATAGAGGAAACTATTTTTAAAGGGCTTTCAGCACAGATGATGGGAGTGGAGCTTCCGGCAGCGAACATACTGGATTATGAGGAGTATATGCGGGCGTTTGACTGTCATTTTCTTTTGTTTGTCTGGAAAGAACAGGAGGAGGACAGACTGTATTTCTTTAGTGATACGAAAAGGCTTCGGGCACTGGAATTTCTGGATTATTTGATACCGGAATTCGGGCTGGTGAAAGGAAAGGCAACGGGTGCAGGTGGAAGGATTTCTTCCGCGATTTTGAAGGTAAAGATATCAGGAATGGAACTTGCCAGTTCCATGGAATATTTTTTGAAAATGTCAGATTCCTATCATAAGGATTGTGTGTGCATTGATGCAGGGATTTACGGGAGAGAGCATAAAGAGGATATCCGGAAACTGAAAAAGTATAGGAAAAAAAGGATTCCCTGGGCAGTTGTAAGGACAACGGATATTGTAAAGAATGGGGAACACATTCGTATTAAATCCCTGGAAAATGAATCCGGGATTACACTGACGGCTGATCCGGAGGTATATATTATGATTGGATGCCGCGGGGAAGTGTATGATATGAAGCGCATCAAATTTGAGCAGACTTATGACGAAACGGAAGAATCCGTGGATATTTTTAAACAGATGCTGGATTTTCTTCCGGAAGCAGAGATAGCGGATACCGGAGAATATATCAGTCTGGATGAAATTGCCCATTTGTGTTACCCCAAACCGGGTTCAGGCATTTATGCAAAGAAATTGGGAAAAAGGACTAAAATTTTTCCGGCAGGGGGAAGTGAAGAATATTATCTTGGAAGACCGGGGGATTATATGGCTGTACGTCCGGAGGATTTTCAGGATATATATGTGGTTCAAAGAGAAATTTTCCGCCAGACTTATGAAGAAGATTTTTCCTGAAAAAATGAAAATTTGCAAAGTATTTTTTATAGAAAGACTGCACATAATATTGGTATGATTAAGAAATTAAGATTTTTATGTATGCCATGAAGAGTGGCAGAATGGAGAAGAACATGAGTATATTGAATAACGATGAAATTCCGGTAGGGCTAAGCATGGCACTTGCGGAGAATCTACATGCCATGGAGAGGTTTAGCAATATGGATGAGAGTGAAAAACAGGAATTTATCCGTCGTTCCCGTGCAGTAAGCTCTAAGCAGGAAATGCGAAGTCTTGTTTCAGGTTTGGATAGTATGCATTGACCCAAATTAAAACGTGACCGAAAAAAAGGGGCTGTCGTGTCAGAGAAAATTTTTCTGATGCGACAGTCCCTTTATCATTAGTATTTTAAAGTTTTTAGCTGGCTGATTGTCAAGTTTAATGAGGTCGTTAACTAACGGCCTCTAATTCTACTAACTGATGGTTAATGCTATCGAATGAGGAAATATGCTTATTAAGTTTGGTGCAGATACGCAGCATTCTGGAACAATCGATCATTTTACCAGAATGTGCTAAGTCTAACATCAGTTTTCGGTATTTTGCAATTTGTCTGCCTTCAGCTTCGAGTTGCTTTAATAGATTCTCTTGTTGTTCTTCCATAAAATCTCCTCCTTTTAGTATTTGGGTGTTCTTATAATACCATATATAGGGGGTATATAATTCGGTAATGATTCGCACTTTTCATATTATTTCGACAAATTCTATCAGCATAAGAGAGCCTCTTCGACAATATCAAGAGATTGTACAGGGAGAAAAAATGTCGATATATGGTTATTCCCAAGGAATTATAGCAATGGTAAAGTTTGCCTTTGTGTTGCACTGGTAAATATAATACTTTTCTATATTTTCAGTAGAATCGGCTATTTTGTTATAATCATCCCAGTTTAAGACACGGACTCCAACGAGCATGGTCTCTGCAAAATAATAGCTGGGCGATTCTATGGGCATATTCTTGTAAGAAGGCAGGTTCTGGGATGTAGGTACTCTGAGGAAGGAAACCGGAGTCGTGCCCTTTTTGTATTTTTTTCGAAAGTGTTCTCTGGTATTACGTGTAAAATTTTTAGAATCTGCATAGGAAGAAAAGCTGCTATTTGCTGTTTCCTGGTTGTTGTCATTAGGATGAGGTTTTAAATTCGGACGGTTTACAGAAATACATAATAATGTTCCATTTTCTGTCATAAGAATTTTATGAGTTTCCGTATCATCATATTTGTAAAAGTGAATCATCCAGTAATATGCAGTGTAGGTATGAAATGTGCTTTCCGTACATTGATAAAGTTCGGCATCCCAGGAATACCAGTTTCCGTAAGAGGAGTCAAAATGATAAGGATAGAGCATATCCTCATATAGTTCATCTACAGCCTTTTTTGCAAGTTCTACAGCGTCTGTTTCCGTAATGCCAGACTGGGAGGAATCCACAGGAGTTTCTGTGCTTTCCCAGACACCGGATATCAGTTTCATTTTTTCGTATTCCGTAAGTTTTGAAGAGGCATTTCTAGAGATAACAGAATTGCTGGCAATATAATAATCCCGTGGAGCAGGCAGCGTTTTTCCAAGATCCATGGAAAAAATTATATGCAAAAGAATGCCTGGTAGTAAAATACCAGCCAGAACAATGACCGGGAAGCCATAGATTAATAGTGATTTATGTTTTTTCTTGTTCATTGCACGGCCTCCTCATCTATAATGATATTGCTGTTAAAAAGCATGATGGAAATAGTGGTGCCATTTCCGGGACTGCTTTTGATATCCCATTTAGCTCCATGCTTATTTAATATAATTGAGACAAGCGACATTCCCAGTCCTGCGCCTCCTTCTTCACGGGTACGAGATTTGTCTGCCATATAAAATTCATCACAGATATGCAAAACGGTTTCTTCATCCATACCGCATCCCCAGTCTTTTACTTCAAATATATAATAGTCTTTTTCTGTTTTTCCCCGGAACAGGATATGGCTTTTTTCAGGGGATGCCTTTCTGGCATTATCGATCAGGTTGATAAAGACAGTTTTCAGCAGTTCCGGTTCCCCCCATATTGTTGAGGGTTCTATATCAATATCTAAAAGAATTTCCTTTCGGTTTAATATAGGCTGCATGCTTTGTGCAATTTCCAGAGAAAGGGAAGAGGTGTCTATTTCGGTTTTCATAATCTCGCTTTTTCCCAGATAGATCAGATCGAATAATTTCATGGACATGGTTTCCAGACGCTTTCCCTCACTGTAAATATACTGATAGGCAAGCTGGCGGCGTTCTTCACTGATATTTTTATTACGCAGCATATCGGCATAACCGATAATGGTGGTCATAGGAGTTTTGATTTCGTGGGTAAAGTCGGCGACAAATTGTTCCCGCTGTTTTACCATAGCGTTTAATTCTTCAATATGTTCGGACACAGAGAAGGCCATATCGTTAAATTTGACAGAGAGCATTCCCACTTCATCATCAGAAGCAATATCGGCTCTGACCGCATAGTTGCCCTTGGCAAAATAATCGGTAATGGTATTTAACTGTTCCAGAGGTTTTGTCAGACGATGGCTGATAAAATATAAAAAGACAGAAGAAACAGCCAGTACAATCACCATAAGCAGTGAGAAATAGCGAATCTGGCTGTATAATAGCTGATAGGTATCATTGGTGTTTCTCTTGGTAATAATGTATAAATTCTGTTTATTTACAATGTTTTTTGAAGTCACATAGATATAATAATCCTCTTTTTCACGGCATAGGATATAATTTTTTGATCCAAGCTCCAGAGAAGAAAAAAGTGCTTCCGGTATCAGTGAAATATCAGTATTTTCCGCATTATTGTTGTTGTAGACCATCTGCCGACCATAGACAATATAAAAAGAAGAAAGCTGGGACAGGATACTGGAATTTGTGGTTTCTCCGATATCTGCCAGATTTTTTTTGAAGCTTGGGATTGGAGAATTTAAAATATCCAAAAGCTGATATTCAATAGAGGACTGAATCAGGTTATTTTCTTCTATGGCATAGGAAAGCTGGATTTCCAGTGCCTGTCTGAAATTCCGGTGGATGATAATAAAGCCGAGAATTCCCAGACCAATCGATAAAAATGTAATATTGACCATGATTACTTTGTATCGAAAACGCATAACTGCCTCCTGTACTATTCTTTGGAATCCAGACAATATCCGGATTTGTAAAGTGTTTTTAAATGTTTTTCCAATCCTGTTTTTTTACGGAGTCTTTGAATATGAAGTTCCAGAGTACGGGTATTACCGTCATATTCGGTTTCCCATACGGATTCATAAATTTTACCTCGGTCAAGAACCATATCTTTATTGCGGACAAAGTATACCAGTAGATCGAATTCTTTGGGTGTCAGATCCACAAGCGTACCGCTTCTATGGACAGTCCGTTTATCCAGGTCGATAATTAAATCATGGAAAGCCAAAACCTTTTCACTTTTGTGGAAACGTCTTAAAACAACCTGGATTCTTGCCAGCAGTTCCGTTATTTCAAAGGGTTTTATGATATAATCTTCTGCGCCGGAAGTAAGCCCGCTTACCCGGTCTTTTAAAGCACTCTTTGCGGTTAAAAAAATGACGGGAATCTGCAAAGGCTTAATGTAATCTAATAATTCGTAACCGTCTATATGGGGAAGCATGATATCTAAAAGAACGAGGTCAAAGGTATGTTGTTCTAAAATATCAGCAGCTTCTAAGCCGTCAAAGGCACAGGTACAGTGGTATCCCGCATCCTCTAAATTCATTCGGATTAAGTCGGATATGGGGTGTTCGTCTTCTACGATCAGTATTTTTATCATGAAAATATCTGCCTTTCATTGTATTACCTATATTATTATTATTTCTGTTAAAATATATAATATATGAAAAAATTGTATCAGAAATGCATAGATAAATACAATGTTTTTTTATCAAAAGATTATCATTTGGATAAAATTCTGATGCAGGAGGAATGTATAGTGTATTATACACTTAATAGAATGGCATTTTTATCAAATAGGAGGATCAGAATGAAAAAAGGCATAACAGGAATTTTACTTGCAGGACTATTTTTAATTTTGACAGGATGTGGAACAAAACAGGTCTCTTACGAAGAGGAAAAATCATCTTCTGGTAAAGATAGTGAAGTAAGCCAGGAGGAGTCCACAGGCACCACATTAATGGAAACTCTTGGAATTGAGGAAGAATGGAAAGAAAACGTCAGTCTTGATAATGGAAAGCTGTTTCATATTGCGGCACAAGTATCGGTTCCAGATGTTCCTAAGATGAGCCTGATGGAGGTATCGGAATATTATTATACATCTGAGGATAAGAAACGGGTTGCAGAATACTTTCTGGATGAGGGAAGCATACAGGTTGATGTAGCTATGGTTCCTACAAAGGAAATGCTTGAGGAAGAGATCAAACTCTGGGATAAAGCATTAGAAGGGGCACAGGAGCAGGGGATGAAGGAAGATATTGAAGTAGCCAGAAGCGAGAAAAAGAAACTGGAAGGTCTGCTCAATGAGGCACCAAGGACAGATGAGATAGAGTTGTCACCCGGTGATTACAAGGAAGACTATTTTATGGGTTTGAGAGAAGGGAAAGAGTATACACTTAATTTTGATATCAACGAAGAGGAGCATATATCCCAATGGAATTTGGCTACAGCGCATCCTGACGAGTTTAATGAAACGGGTGCTATGTGGTGGTTATCCGGCAATGCTTCTGATAATAAATGTACCATGACAAAAGAAGAGGCGGAAAAAATGGCGGTACAGATATGTGAAGAACTTGGGATTACCGGTATGGCACCGGCACAGGTCAGCACTGTACAGTGGGGAGAGCAGGAAGAAAATAACGGGTATTGTATTGTACTGGGCAGAGATAATGCAGGAGTTGTAATAAAACCGGCACGTTATCATACAAAAAATGAAATGTTTTACCGGAATACGGAGCTTGGCGGGAAAACACCATACGAGCAGGAATGCATAGAGATTGGCATGAATGACAAGGGGATTTTTTGGATGCAGTATAGAGGAATCTTATCCGTGGATAAGGAAGGGACAGAGATAAAGCTCCTTACATTTGAACAGGTTAAGGAAGCATTTAGGAAAGAAATCATCGGTAAAAATATTGCATGGCCTGAGAAGGAAGCACATAATCTGGATTTGATTTATTTTAGATTTATGGACGAGAATCAGTCAGGAAAATACGCTTATATTCCGGTATGGAGATTAGCAGCATATGAAATAGAATATGCTACAGGTTATACTGCTTCTGAGAAGGATTGTATTATGATCAATGCGATAGATGGCAGTCCGGTAGATATCGACGAGGTAGGAGGAAACTACTATGTGGAGCCGGAAGCAGTGTTATATAATTATTATGATGAATCATGGTTTTAAGATGTCAAAAAGATTATTTTATAACCGATTAAAGAGAATGGAGATTGATCAAGATGAAAAAGAAGTATACAAGAATTTGGGCTTTGGTATTATTTTTGATGCTGACAGGATGTGGAACAAAACAGGTCTCTTATGAGGAAGAAAAATCATCTAGGCAGGGGGATGGTGAAATAAGCCAGGAGGAGTCCGCAGGTACCACTTTAGTGGAAACTCTGGGAGTGGAGGAAGAATGGAAAGAAAGAGTCAGTCTTGACGGTGGAGATACCTTTCATATTGCAGCGGAAGTATCGGTTCCTGATGTTCCTAAGATGAGTCTGATGGAGGTATCGGAATATTATTATACATCTGAGGATAAGAAACGGGTTGCAGAATACTTTCTGGATGAGGGAAGCATACAGGTTAATTTAGAGATGGTTCCCACAAAGGAAAATATCGCAGCAAAGGTTCAGGAATGGGAGAAGGCACTGGAAAAATTGCAGGAGGAAGGTCTTGAAGAACAGATTACGATTGCTAAGAGTGAGAAAAAGAAACAGGAGAGTTTGTTAAATGAGGCACCAAAGGCAGATGAGATAGATTTATCTCCTGGTGATTACAATGAAGACTATTTTAAGGGCTCGATAGAAGGAAAAGAGTATACACTTGATTTTGATATCAATGAAGAGGAGTATATATCCCAATGGATTTTGAGTGCGACTACAGATGCACAAAAGGAATTTAATGAAACTGGTGCCGAGTGGTGGACACCTGGCAAAGCTTCTGATAACAAATGTACTCTGACAGAAGAAGAGGCAGAACAAAAGGCGGTACAGATATGTGAGGAGCTGGGCATTACTGGTATGGCACCGGTACGGGTCAAGGCTGTGCAGTGGGGAGACCAGAAAGAAAACAACGGATATTATATTGTACTTGGAAGAGAAAACGCAGGGGTTGTGATGGAACCCATAACCTATTTTACGGAAAATGAGATGCATTACCGGAATACAGAATTTGGAGGGAAAACAACATATGAGCAGGAGATCATAGATATTGGCATGAATGACAAGGGGATTTTTTGGATGCGGTATAGCGGAATCTTATCCGTGGATAAGGAAGGGACGGAGGTAAAGCTTCTGTCATTTGACCAGATTAAAGAAGCATTTAGGAAAGAAATTAACAGTAAAGATATTACATGGAATGGTCTGGAAGCTAATAATCTGGATCTGATTTATTTTAGGTTTATGGACGAGAATCAGTCAGGAAAATACACGTATGTTCCGGTATGGAGATTAACACCATATGAAATGGAAAGCGGTATGGGGAGTGGTGCTGCTCAGTGGAGTTGTATTTTTATCAATGCGATAGATGGCAGTCCGGTGGATATCGATGAGGTGGGAGGAACTTATTATATAAATCCGGAAGTATTGTTGTATCCTGAATGATAACTGAAAGGTATTGAAACTTATAACCAGTTGAAGAGAATGGAGGTTGATCAAGATGAAAAAGAAGTGTATGGGGATTCTGGCTGCGGTAGTACTTCTTGCATTGTCAGGGTGCGGAACTCAGGAGGTATCTTATGATGATATGGAATCAGCCGGAAATAAACAAAAGGAAGCAGGTCAGGAACAGGGAGCAGGAGAAGAAGAAACGGCAGGGGGAACCCTGGCAGACGAACTGGGGGTAGAAGAAGTATGGAACGATACCGTTACGACGGATACAGGAGAAATTCTAGCTATCTCAGCAGAGGTAGAGGTTCCTGATGTATCCGGTATGTGTACTATGGAAGTGTCGGAATATTATTATACGCCTGAGGATAAAAAACGGGTTGCGGAATATTTTATGGATGCGGGAAGCATACAGGTGGACATGGATACAGTGCCCACTAAGGAAAATCTTACAAAACAGATTGAACAATGGGAAAAGGCAATCGAAAAGGCGAAAGAACAGGAGATTGAAGAAAAAATAGCATCTGCAATTGCTGAAAAGAAAAGGCTGGAGAGCCTTTTTAATGAGGCACCGGCGGCAGCAGATATAGAGCCGGAACCGGGAGATTATAGCCAGAATTATTTTAAAGGACAAAAAGGTGATATCGAATATATGCTCGGATTTGAGATAGATGAGGAGCGGAATGCCTCTTCATGGACACTGAATGCAAAGGATTATGCAAAATTTAACACAGTAGGCGCCCAGTACTGTGTTCCCCAATATACTTCCCAGCAGAATAAGTGTGCGGCATCTATTGAAGACATACAGAATAAGGCAGTAAAAACCTGTGAAGAACTGGGGCTTGCCGATATGCGGGTAAAGAGAATCGATTCCGTTATGTGGGGGGAAGAAAAAGAGGTAAACGGATATTGGATTATACTCTCAAGAGATATCGAAGGCGTGGCAGCAGATGTTGATAGTATATTTCTTAATACTGAAGTGGATGTAGAGAGTGAAAAAATTCCATATGAGGTAGAATCAGTTACGATTGGAATGAATGACAGTGGAATCTTTCAGATGATCTACAGTGGGATTTTGGGTGAAGGCAAAATAGGAGAGAACGTAAAATTACTTGCATTTGAACAGATGAAAGAAATATTCAGGACAGAACTGGCAAAGGCGCCTATGAATATCCATTATATAGAACTGGCATATGTCAGGGTTGAGGATGAAACACAGAATGGAAAATACAGTTATATTCCGGTTTGGAAATTACTTCAGACTCAGGTAAAGCATACAGGAGATAGTAATGGTATATGGGGTGCTGGATATTTCAATGCCATTGATGGAACCAGAATTGATTTAGTGGAGAATGGACTTTACAGGTATATTGGTCCTGACTGGATTCTGAATGATTATGAGGAGGAGTAAAAATAGACATGGAGAAAAAGATATATTTTTTTCTGATGCTGCTCTGTCTGCCGGGGATTTTATCAGGATGTAAGTCTGACAGAGAAGGTGGGGAGAAGGAAGTTCAGGTAACGATCGAGGATTACCAGAAAAGGGCATACCTGACAACAGATGTCAAGTATGGAACCATAGAGCCGGTGCTTACATTGGAACTTACTCCGGATGAGCTGGAGAGCAATTCTTATTCTATCAGACAGGAAATGCTGGAGGTGGAGGCAGTAAATGTGGAAAAAGGTGCCAGGGTACAGGCAGGAGAGGTTATGGTCGCATTTAAAGCGGATGAGATCAAGGATACGATTGCGGAATACGAAAAACGCAAAGATGAGGACCAGATGCTGATCGATCATTATACTAAGCTGATGAAGATTGACAAGAAAGCGGATTACTCCGCAGACATCAAAAAATTAAAGAATGATCTGAATGTAGCGAATTTGTATATTAAAGAACAGACTGACAGGCTTTCGGAATATCAGCTTGTGGCAGAGAAGGCGGGAACGGTTACGAGTATTCATGAGGATTTGCAAAAAGGCTTTGGAACAGGCGGAAAAGCATTGGTTACAGTGGCTTCTGGTTCCTCTAATTATACAACTTCCACAGCAGATGATTTTGCATTTCAGGTTGGAGATGTCTATGAAGCCCAGTTTGGGGTAGGAGTTTATGAGATGAAGATAATCTCGGTGGAAGAAACGGAAGGACTTCGTAAGATTATCTTTGAACCGGTATCCGATATGGCGGGAGTGGCGGAAAATGAGGTTCTGACCATGAACATCAAAAAGGAAAAAATCCAGAATGCGGTTTATGTGGAAAAGGCGGCAATTTTTACTGTTGAAGATAAAACATATGCCTTTTTGGTGGATGAAAACGGGTTTAGGGAGGCAGTAGCAGTGACAACAGGAGATACCGTGGACGATTATGTGATCATTAAGGACGGTTTGAAAGAAGGAGAGCAGGTGACGTTAAATTGAGTGAAAGGAAAAGAAAAAAATACACAGCATGGTTTCTGGTATTTATACTTTTGCTGACAGGATGTACGGGGAGGAAAGACGAGATTCCGGAGCTGATAATACCTGTAGTCAATAACCAGTCATATCGTCCCGTGGAATACGGAAGAGTAGGCAGGCTTCAGATTAAAATAGCAAATGTTGTACCGGAGGAATATTGTCATTTTACAAAAACACCAACACAGATATCGGAAATCAAAGTGGACATCGGGGATCATGTGGAGGCAGGAACGGTATTAGCAGTAGTGGATATAGAGGAATTTCAATCGGAGATTGATAATAAAAAAGCAGAGATTACATTGAAGAAAAGTGTGAAAGAATACAGGGATAAAATCTGCCAGGAGGAATTGGAGGAGCAGGAATTTAAGAAAAAGGCATGTCAGGAGGCAGGAGATACAAAAGGAGAAAAAGAATGTGATACACAGATTAATGTAATAAAAGAGAACAGACGTTATAACCAGCTGCTCTTCGAACATCAGGTTAAGATGTTAAATGAGGAAATTGAGGAGTTAAACGAATATATTGAAGACGGGACGATAACGGCAAGGCATTCAGGATATGTAAGCTATATAAAAAATTTGTCGGAAACAAGCAGCGTAGGGAGTATGGAAAATATAGTGATCATATCGGACTATGATTCGTTACATATTGAACTCGAGGAAGATATGTCTACCCCCTTTTATGATACATGGATGAAGACTTATGATGAGATTTATACGGTAATCGATGGGAAGGAATATGCGGTAGAACCCTATGCTTATACTAACAAAGAACTGATTGCGATTCAAAGTGCGGCCTGCTATCCGAAAATCCGTCTTGAGATAAAAGGAAACACTGATAAAATTCATTCCGGGGATAAGATTCCCGTATATTTTGCTTCCGGTGCAGATAAGGAAGTTTTAAAGATAGGTACTGATTCGCTGTATCATGATGGAGATCAGAGTTTTGTCTATGTAAAAAGCGGAGAGGATAAGGAAAGACGTGATGTGGAAATCGGACAGACGAATATGACGGATGCGGAGGTGATCAGTGGACTGGAAGAAGGGGAATGGGTATTTTACTCTTCTAATTCTGCTATTCCAGAGGAGTATGAGGAGTATACGGTAAAGACAGAAGAATATAGTCCTAAAAAAAATGACAGAGAATTGAATTATCAGTATACCTATACAAAAGTTTACGCATATACGCAGGATATCAGTGCACTAGTGGAAAGTGTGAATTTGAAAAGCGGTGAAGCAGTGCAAAAAGGAGACCTGGTCTGTGTGCTTGACACGGGAGCCGGCAGTGCCAAGATAAAAGAGGCGGAAAATGCACTGGGAAGCTTGAAAATGGATTATGATAAGAACCGGGAAGAGTATGAGAAGCAGATAAAAAGTCTGGAAAAGCAAATAAAGCAGGAAGAAAAGCAAAAGAATAAGAAGCTAAAATCAAAAGAGACAGAAAATGAAGGAATGGAAAAGGCAGATGAAGGAGAGCTGACTGTAAAGGAAAGGACCGAGATAACGGAAAAAGGAACACAATTGCCGGAAGAACAGACAGAGATATCAGGGGAACAGATACCGGAAGAACCGGCGAAGGTCATAGAAGAACCAGCAAAAGAAGTGGAAGAACAAACCGGAACGACGGAAACCGTGATACCCAAAGAACAGGGAGGAACAACAGAGGAAAAACCTGATGAAGATAAACCGGAACAGCCGGATACCGAGGAACCGTATGCATATGAGGCAGAACAGATGGAATGCCAGAAAAATATACTGGTTTATGAAAGAGGTATTCTGGAAGCACAGTATCAATATGACCGGTCGCTTTTGCAAAAAGAATATGAGAAGGTTGCAGAAGGAAATGACGGCGGTGGAAAAATTAATATTTATGCAAAGCATAGTGGTGTAATCGGAAATATGAATATCTATGAAGGAAAACAGATTCATCCGGAAGAGGACTCCAATCTGTTCCAGATTTGTGATGAGAAGAGCCTGAAGCTGGTAATTGATACAGGGAAAGATATTATCGGAGTCGGTAATGAGGTTGAATTTACTTACAAATCGGATGCCCAAAAGAGTTATATGGGAATGGTAAGAGGCAATTCGGCCATGATGGAAAAATTCTATCTTTCTGAGGTGGGCGAGAAAGTGTATGTGACAAACAGCCTTTCAGAGGAAGGAAGAAATAAGGCATATATCGTAATAGATGACCAGGAATTCTATGATAATCAGGAGGGGTGTAATTTATCTTATACTAATGCAAGAATACAAAATGCAGTTGTTCTTTCTGTGGATATGGTAAATTCAGAGGTCAATAAAAAAGATATCGATACTACATACTATTATGTGTGGAAAGTAGTGGACGGTGTTTTGGTAAAACAGTATATAAAAACAGATGAAGTGCTTATGACCATTGCAAATGTCTGTGTGTTGGACGGGGTGAAAGAAGGAGATGTTTTGGCAAAACAGAAGGTGAAGGAGGAATAGGAGGCAGTATGTTTACGTTAATTAGAAGAAAATTGCAGAATAGAAAGCTTTTAAATGGCTGTCTTTTGTTGGGAATCACCCTGTTTATCTCCATTGCGGCGTGTACACCAATGTTTAAAAAAGGGTCTTTGAACAGGCTGATCCAGAGTAAATTTACGGACTATATAGAAGAAAATAATGAATATCCTTCCGTAATCGGGAGAAGCGGTTCCTGTAAAACCCAAAGTTTTCCTACTGTAGAGGCGATTACTGGAAAAATAGACAGTTATGGGGAAAGCTGGCAGAAATATATGAAAATTTCTGCAAGGGAAATTGAGACCTGCATGTATGTGGAGGGTAACAGGGTTACACAGCAGTATGATGGGAAAAACAACTGGTCGAATATTGCTTATATACCGGATTTGGAAAAGCATATTACAGTGGTAAAGGGGAATTTATATGGAGAGGAAAAAAAGGATGATAATATATATCCATGTATCATAACAGAAAAGGTAATGGATAACTGTAATTTTGTTGTAGGGGAACAGATCCGGTTTGAAGATATCAAAGATAAAGACGGTAATGTACTGACGATGCAGATTATAGGAATCTTTGATGAGAAAAGCAATACGGATATCTTCTGGCATGTAGAGACAAGTGAATTAAATAAGCAGGTTTATGTCAGTGAAGGTGATATGGAGGATATTCTTTCCAGATTTTCTTTTGACACTGTTTATTTTGATTATTATATGATGCTGGACTACTCTGAGATAAACAGCAGAAATATTATGGATTTACAGGATTATCTTCAGCAGTTTCACAAGCTGGATGAAAACTTTACAGATAATTTTACGGAACTGCTGGAGGAATACAGGGCAGATAAAAGATTTATTGATACGATATTCTGGGTGCTGGAATTACCGATTTTTGTGTTGCTTTTGGCTTTCGTATATATGGTTTCCGGACAGATTCTCACTATGGAGACCGGAGAAATTTCCATGTTGAAAAGCCGGGGATTTTCAAAAAAACAGATAGTATTCATGTATTTATGCCAGTCGGGGATTCTGGCGGGGATGGGAGTGATCATAGGACTTCCGCTTGGATATCTTCTTTGTAAAATGGCAGCATCAACCAATGCCTTTTTACAGTTTTCCCTAAAGTCCACAGCGATATATAAACCCACGGCAGGGATGATCGTATATGCTTTGGCAGCATCGCTGATTACGGTGGCTTTTATGACATTGCCGGTAATTGGATATTCCAGATATTCCATAGTAGAGCAAAAGAGTAAGAAGGCGGATTTACATTCTGTTAATTTTATAGAAAAATATTTTCTGGATGTTATCTTGTTCTTGTTTTCATCATATCTTCTTTACAATTATGGTAAGCAGAAAGAACTTCTGGCATGGGATGTGATGACAGGGGAAAAACTGGATCCGATGGTATTTTTAAATGTATCGTTTTTTCTGCTGGCATGTGGTTTGGTAGGACTCCGGCTGATCAAGTATCTGGTCCGTCTTGTCTATTTTATTGGAAAGGAAAAATGGAAACCCCATATGTATGCGTCTTTTTTGCAGATCATGCGTACAAGAGGGAAACAGAATTTTATTTCTGTATTTCTTGTGCTTACCATTGCGATGGGTATTTTTAACTCTAATATGGCAGGCACCATCAATACCAATAATAACCTGCGCACCAGATACAATGTAGGTGCAGATGCAGTAGTGCAGGAGCATTGGGATATGGAGGTGTTTGTTCAATCATCGGGACAGCCGGACTGGATTTATAATGAACCGGATTATCAGCGGTATAGTGCATTGAAGGAAGACATATGCGGTAATATGACAAGAGTGGTACGGGATGATAATGTGAAAGTTTCCAGCTCAAACAAATCTATTCAGGGGTGCAGTATGATGGCAATTCATACCAAGGAGTTTGGTGAAACTGCAAAACTGGAAGACGGGCTGAACAAAGAACATTGGTATCATTATCTGAATACACTGGCGAAGAATGCATCCGGTGTACTGATTTCCAGAAATCTGGCAGAAGAGTTTAATATTAAAGTAGGTGACAGTATCCAATATGCAAGATTTCAGCCAGTTATCTATAATCAGGATGAAGAAATTGCAAGCTGTAACGGAATAGTATGTGGTATTTTTGATGCGTGGCCGGGATATGAACAATACGGCTATGGATATAATGAAAAAGGAGAATGGGAAGAGCAGCAGAGGTATATGATCGTTGTTAATTATGCATATGAGTTAAGTGTCTTTGGGATGATGCCCTATGAAATCTGGATGGATTTGAAGGACGATGCCTTTGTGCCGGATGTGAGGACATACCTGAAAGAGAATGAAATCGAGACAGATTTTGTAAAAGGAGCGGATGAAGAGATAAGTGAAATCCTGGATTCCGCAATGATTCAGATTACAAATGGGTTGTTTACCTTAAGCTTTATCATAAGTATCATTCTTTGTACCATTGGTTTTCTGATTTACTGGGTTACGTCTATCAAGCAACGAGAATTGCTTTTCGGTATTTACAGAGCAATGGGTATGAGCATGAAAGAAGTGAATAAAATGCTGGTCAATGAACAGATTTTTTCTTCCCTTCTTGCAGGAGTTATGGGTGGAATCGCCGGTTTTGCTACAACCTTGTTATTTGTAAAGATTGTTGCTGTTGTATATCTGCCAAGGGCACACAATATAGGACTTAGGCTGCATATTGATGTGATTGACATGTGCAGGCTTGGATTGATCGTTTTGCTGATGATAGTAATCTGTCTGATGGTGCTTCGCTATATTGTAAAGAATTCAAGTATTACACAGGCAATTAAGATGGGAGAGGATTAGAGATATGGAATATGCAATTAGGACGACTAATATAGTGCGTGCGTTTCCGGTGGCGGATGGGAATACCTTTTATGCATTAAAAGGTATTGATATGGATATTCCGAAGGGAAAGCTTACCATCCTGAAAGGGCGTTCCGGTTCCGGAAAAACTACGCTGTTAAATATTTTGAGTGCACTGGACGAGGCAACGGAAGGTGAGGTATTATTTGAAGACAGAGAACTTGGGAGTATGAGCGTGGAAGAGCGGGAGAAGCTTAGAAGATATGAAGTCGGTTTTGTATTTCAATCGGTAGCGTTAATTCCCATTATGAATGCCTATGAGAACGTGGATTACGGATTAAGGCTGGCAGAATATGACGGAAAAAGAGACTCCCGGATTAAACAGGTGTTAAAAATGGTAGGGCTCGGAGGAAGAATGAATCATATGCCCATGCAGATGTCCGGTGGAGAGCAGCAGAGAGTTGCTATTGCCAGAGCAGTGGCACATAAACCGGGAATTATATTTGCAGACGAGCCTACCGGAGCACTGGATACGGCTTCCGGGCTGGCAGTGGTCAAGCTGTTTAAGGATTTGATTGAACAGGAAGGCATCACGATTGTTATGACGACCCACGACCCCGGTCTGATGGAACTGGGAGATGTGGTCTATGAGCTGGAGGATGGTGAGATTGTTGGACGAGAAGAATATGAAACGGGAAGTATTTGACGAAACGGAAGATTGGAAAGATATAACGGAAGAGGAGGAAGAAACGGGTCTTCCTGAAAATGACGAAGAATGGGAAGAAGATGAGGAGGTGTGGGATCCGGAACTGTTGATCCGGTGTGATAGTCTGGTGAAAATTTATAAGTCCGAAGATGTAGAGGTAATGGCATTGCAGGGACTGGATCTGGAAATTAAAAAGGGTGAGCTGATGGCAGTGATCGGAAAAAGCGGAAGTGGTAAATCTACGCTGATGAATATGATAGGTGGATTAGAACGTCCTTCTGCGGGAAAGCTTTATATAGACGGAAAGGATTTATTTTCATTGACTGACAGTGAGATGGTGGAATACAGGAACCGGACAGTTGGATTCGTATGGCAGAAGAGTTCCAGGAATCTGGTGCCTTATATGACTGCAATTGAGAATATAGAGGTTCCCATGTATTTTACAGGAAAGACTCCCGGGGAAATGAGGGAGAAAGCAATGGAATTACTGGAAAAAGTGGGAATGCTTCATAAAAAAGATTCTTATCCGGGACAGATGTCCGGCGGTGAGCAGCAGCGAGTTGCCATTGCGGTTGCACTGGCAAATGAACCTGTTATTCTGCTGGCAGATGAACCTACAGGTGCAGTGGACAGTAAAACCTCAAATAGAATTCAGGATTTATTCCGTACGCTCAACAAAGAATTGGGAATTACCATTATTATTGTAACCCATGATGTAAGTCTGGCAAATAAAGTGGGCAGGGTTGTCATGATATCGGACGGTAAGATCAGTACGGAAAAGATTATGAAAGAGGAGTATCAGCGTGCGATTAATCTGTTAGATGGAGAATCTGTAAATGCGAATGAATCCCATGAAGAATACTCTGTACTGGACAAGGCAAGAAGACTTCAGTTAAATGAAGAAATACTGGCAGCGGCAGGAATCGACAGCAATAAAGTGAAGGTACAGGTTGTGGACGACAAGGTAGTTATTACAAAAGAATAGAAAATGCGGTAAAAGCCCGGTCTTTTTGCTTGTGATAAGCAGGCGGCTATAGTATAATAATAAGGAATCTGGCTTTGGACACAAAGGATTCCGGTATGATTTTATATAAAAAGCTGTAAACGGAAAGGAGACCAGGATATGAATATTTGGCATGATATTGATGAAGAAAGAATATTTCCAACAGATTTTATTGCTGTCATTGAGATTAGCAAGGGAAGCAAGAAGAAGTATGAATTAGATAAGAAGACCGGAATGCTGATATTGGATCGCATTTTGTATACTTCGACTCATTATCCGGCTAATTATGGCTTTATTCCGAGAACTTATGGAGATGATAAAGACCCGCTGGATGTACTGGTATTATGTTCAGAGGATATTGAACCGCTGACACTGGTGCGATGTTATCCCATTGGAGTCATGAAAATGCTGGATAACGGGATGGGTGATGAAAAGATCATTGCAATACCCTATAATGATCCTACCTATAATTGTTATACAGATGTTACAGAACTTCCGAAGCATATATTTGAAGAGATTAAACATTTCTTTAGTGTGTATAAGGCATTAGAAGATAAAGAGACTGTTGTGGATGAATTTGATGGTGCAACGGAAGCAATCCGCATTATTGAACAATGTATTGATAATTATAAAGATAAATTTGTGAATGTATGAGGAGCATAGTTGGTACTGGGGCTGTTGTATTTAAGTTTTATTCTTTGTTAAAGTTGTATGACAAAAGAGAAAAATTTATATGCAGCAGTCTCAGTTTTTTTGGGGGAAAATGGAATATGTGCAAAAATGATAGAATATAGGAATTGTACAGCAAAAAATGTAATAAAATGCCGATAAAAGGGTTGACTTGGCAGTATATTAATAGTACAATATGTATATCAAATGAATGATACAACAAGCTGGATTGTTACTATATTATAGGCAAGACTGGATTGTACTCAAAGTGATGATAGATGGTTCTTATGAATTATATTGATTTCATGATTGGAAAGTGAGTGCGATGCAGTTTTTTTATTTCTGCGAGCAAAGCCAGGGTAGATGGGCTTGCATGAATATTTGGCGACTACTGCGAGGGTCAAATGCCCGCGGCAGGAAATTGGACTTTACTTTAAGAGAGGATTTAGATTGTTGTGAAGATTCTAAAGGTAATCAATAACAATGTGGTGAGTGCGTATAACGATAATGGAAAAGAAATTGTTGTTGTGGGAAAAGGAATCGGTTTTCAGAAAAAAAACGGTGATTCTGTAAAACAGGAGCTGGTGGAGAAGGTATTTCTTTTAAATGATGGCAGTGCCAGTGAATTTGAAGAGATTATACGGAATATGCCGTATGAATATATTCGTGTGGCTAGTAAGATTATATCGAATGCAAAAAAGTGTCTTGATAAAGAATTAAATAAAAATATTTATATTACGCTTACAGATCATTTAAATTATGCAATTACCAGAGCAAAGCAGAATATTATAGTAGAAAATGCATTGTTATGGGAGATTAAACGTTTTTACCATCAGGAATACCGGATAGGAATGGACGCAGTAGATATTATTCGAAAGGAACTTGGCGTGGAACTGCCTGAGGATGAAGCAGGTTTTTTTGCATTGCATATCGTGAATGCCGAAATGGATGCAGATATGAAGCAGACTTCAAAAGTTCCCAATATTATCAAGGATATTCTCAATATTGTAAGTTACACATTAGGTATTGAGATGAACCAAAATGATTTATACTATGAAAGATTTATTACACATCTGAAATTTTTTCTAGAAAGGATTTTTCGGAATGATATGTATGAATCGGATTATTTTGAATTTAATAATATGGTGAAGAAGAATTTTCCGGACAGCTACCGTTGTGCATTACGAATCGGAAGTTACATACAGGCCGCTTTGCAGTATAAAGTGTGTGAAGAGGAACTGACCTATCTTGCGATACACATACAGAATATGATTCGCCGCAGATAGCAAATTTTCAAATTTGTGAATGGTTCAGGTTATCCTGACAAATTATATATTACATGGGATTGTTACATTTAGTTGGCAAAACTCAGA
This sequence comes from Lachnospiraceae bacterium, assembly GCA_029063085.1. Lineage (GTDB taxonomy): Bacteria > Bacillota > Clostridia > Lachnospirales > Lachnospiraceae > CAG-590. Next base: position 14,960 of record JAIDOW010000071.1, on the reverse strand, counting down.
CGATAAGACATATTGATCAAATCAATTATGTAAAATCGTGCTGAGTTTTTTTGTCTTAATGTATCCCATGACAAGAAAAGGAGGTATTATTATGGCAAGTAAGTATGATGGATTAGCAAGGATTATCATCCAGAATGTGGGAGGAAAAGACAATATTATTAGTCTGACCCACTGTATCACAAGGCTTCGTTTTAAATTAAAAGACGAGTCGAAGGCAAACACAGATGTATTAAAATCAACTGATGGAATTGTTACGGTTATGAAATCCGGTGGACAGTATCAGGTGGTCATCGGAAATCATGTACCGGATGTGTATGCGGTTGTTTGTGAAAAGGCGCATATTGCAGCAGATGCAACCTCAGACGCACCACAGGAAAAGATGGGAATCGGGGCAACTCTGATTGACTGGATCTCGGGTATTTTCCAGCCGATTCTTTCCATTCTTTGTGCAGCAGGTATCATTAAAGGTCTGTTGGCATTGTGGGCATTTTTTGACCCGGAGGCTGCAACCTCGGGAGCATATCAGCTGTGGTATGCATTTGGTGACGGTTTTTTTGCATTCCTGCCCATTATATTAGGCGCAACGGCGGCTAAAAAATTTGGGGGCAATACCTTTATCGGTATGGGAATCGGTTCTGCCCTTTGTTATTCGGGAATTACGGCGATGGCTGGAGCAGAGGCGGTCGGAAGCGTGCTTACGGGAACTTCCTTTGAAATGAGTTATAGTGCAACCTTCTTTGGGATTCCGATTATCATGCCTTCCGGTGGTTATCTCTCAACAGTTGTACCGATCATTGTAGCTACTTATTTTACTGTAAAGCTGGAAAAATGGTTTAAGAAAATTGTGCCGGATGTTGTAAAAACATTTATTGCACCAGTACTGGCATTTGCAATTATGCTGCCACTGACCTTCCTGGTCATTGGTCCTGTTACTTCATTCCTTTGTAATGTGGTTGGAGTGATATTTGGTGCATTGTATAATATTCCGGTTGTGGGCGGTCTGATTGCAGGTATTTTAGTAGGTGCATTCTGGCAGGTACTGGTTATTTTCGGACTGCATTGGGGTCTTGTACCGCTGGCAATGATGAATTACGGACAGCTGGGTTATGATTTTATACTTTCACCATACTTTACTGCTTCTTTTGCACAGTCAATGGCAGTATTGGCAATCTACGTGAAAACAAAAGATAAGAAAATGAAGGATATGGCACTGCCAGCATTTATTTCCGGTATCTTTGGCGTAACAGAGCCATGTATTTATGGTATTACACTTCCCAAAAAGAAACCATTTGTGATTTCCTGTGTTGCTGCTGCTATTGGTGGTGGTATTATTGGTTTCTTCGGAGTGAAATCATTCATGATGGGCGGTCTTGGTGTTTTTGGTCTTCCGGTCTTCATTGGGGATAACACGATGAAACATCTTATCGTTGTTGTGACCGCAACGGTGATTGCAATGGTGATTGCTTTTGTGGCAACTTATGCAACATACAAGGATGATGCACCTGTGGCAGAAAAGCCTGTTAAAAAGAAAGGCGAAGCGGCAACAGAAGTGATTGCTTCTCCGTTAAAAGGTGAAGTGAAGGCACTCAGTGAAGTGAATGATGAGGCTTTTTCCGGCGGAATTCTTGGTCAGGGACTTGCAATTCTTCCGGCAGAAGGTAAGCTTTATGCACCTTGTAACGGTGAAATTACAACCTTTTTCCCAACCGGTCATGCAATCGGCATCAGTTCCGAAAATGGAGCAGAAATTCTGATTCATGTGGGTATGGATACTGTAAAACTGGATGGTGAAGGCTTTACCAAAAGAAAGAATCAGGGTGACAAAGTGAAAAAGGGTGAGCTGCTGCTTGAATTTGATATTAATAAGATTAAAGAGGCCGGTTATGACATTATAACACCGATGATTATAACCAATTCCGATGATTATTCTGATGTGATTCCTACAGATCAGGCATCGGTAACTCCGGGAGACGATGCAATTACAGTACTTTAGCACAATAAAACAGCCTGCCGGAAGCCGCATGCCTGCGGTTTTCCGGCAGAGTAGATATAGACGGGAAAGGAGCGTTAGTGGAATGAAAGGATTTCGCAAGGATTTTTTATGGGGTGGTGCCACTGCGGCAAATCAGTACGAGGGAGCATGGGATGTGGATGGTAAGGGACCTTCCGTATCGGATATGTGTACCAACGGCTCTCATACCACACCGAAACGTGTGACCAGGGAATTTGAAGAGGGAACACTTTATCCCAGCCGGGAAGCAACAGATTTTTATCATCATTATCAGGAGGATATTGCACTGGCTGCGGAAATGGGTTTTAAATGCTTCCGTATGTCGATAGCATGGACGAGAATTTTTCCTACCGGTATGGAAAAGGAACCAAATGAAGCAGGTCTCGCTTTTTATGATAAGGTATTTGATGAGTGCCGGAAATATGATATTGAACCGTTAGTGACCATTTCCCATTACGAAATGCCGTATGCATTGGTGGAAAAATGCAATGGCTGGGAAGGCAGGGAATGTATAGAATATTATATGAATTATTGCAAGGCAGTTTTTGAGCGCTATAAGGATAAGGTGAAATACTGGCTTACCTTTAATGAGATTAATTCGGGGACCATGCCGATGGGTAATGTGTTATCTTTAGGAACGATAAAAGGGTATACAGGATCGGTTATGGAAACACCGGATAATCCGCAGATCAGGTTTCAGGCACTGCATCATCAGTTTGTGGCAAGTGCACTGGCTGTTCAGTATGCCCATATCCATTATCCACAGTTTATGATGGGAAATATGTGTATTTTTGCAACTATGTATCCGTATACCTGTAATCCGGATGATATCATAGAAACACAAAAACAGATGCAGATGATGAACTGGTTTAGTTCGGATATTCATGTGAGAGGGTATTATCCATCTTATTCCGAACGGTTTTTTGAAGAGAATCATATTACTATCAGGAAAGAGCCTGAGGATGATGAAATCCTGAAAAAGGGAACGGTGGATTTCTATACCTTTAGCTATTATATGTCAAATTGTGTTTCTACCGACCCGGAAGTGAAAGCACAGTCAGGCGGTAATCTGATGGGAGGTGTTACCAATCCATATCTGAAAGCCAGCGACTGGGGCTGGCAGATCGATCCGAAAGGTCTGCGCTATACGTTAAATGAACTTTACGGGCGTTACCAGATTCCTCTTATGGTAGTGGAAAACGGTCTTGGAGCATATGATAAGCTGGAAGAGGACGGCAGTATCCATGATGATTACCGGATTGGTTATCTGAGGGAGCATATCAGGGAAATGAAAGAAGCTGTCAAGGATGGTGTGGATCTGATGGGGTATACACCATGGGGCTGGATCGATGTGGTAAGTGCATCCACCGGAGAGATGGCAAAGCGTTACGGTTTTGTATATGTGGATAAGTATGATGACGGAACCGGTGATTTGGGAAGAAGAAAGAAGGATTCCTTCTGGTGGTACAAAAAGGTTATCGCTTCTAACGGAGAAGATCTGGATTAATAGATTATTAAGAAGGGGCGCTGCATTAAGGAAATGTTTCTTTTGCGGCAGCCCCTGATTTGTTGAATAAACAGTGTAGGAAGTCCCCCTTACAGTGACAGAAGCATCTGTGGAAAGTGTTGACTATGCCGGATTTTACAGGTAATATGATAATATCAGCAGTGTGTTTTTGGAATCAGGACAGCGGGTCAGGGGGAGAATGGGATGTTATTACTAAAAGAGATGAGACAGGTAACGGGACTGACAGAGAGGGAGCAGGATATTTGCAATTATATTTTGGAGCATCCCGAACAGGTGGCGGTACTTTCTTCGAGAGAACTGGGGCATGCGACGTTTACCAGTGCAGCATCCGTTACCAGGTTTTGTCAGAAAATGGGGTGCAAGGGTTATCCGGATTTCCGACTCCGTTTTGTAAGTGAGTTAAAGCTATGGGATGCAAAGGCGGAGGAAAAGATTCAGATTGAGGAGCGGGAGAATATCGTATCCCTTGTAAAAAAGATCAGTGAATTGGAGCGGAAGGCGGTAGATGAGACCAGAAAAGCACTATCCTTGGAGCAGATGCTGAGGATTGGAAAAATGGTTCATCAGGCAGAATGTGTTGATTTCTATGTTTATGATTTGAATGTTCATCTGGCACAGTATGGATGCAGTCAGCTTCTGCATGCCGGAAAAATGGCATATACATATATAGCTACCAATGTACAGCAGCTTCATGCATTGATACCAAAGGAAAATCATCTGGCGATCGTTATCAGCCATACCGGTGAAAATTCGAGGCTGGGAGAGATTATCAAGACGCTGAAAAAAAGAAAAACCAAAGTGATTGTCATTTCTGCTAACAGAAACCGGCTGCTTCCTGATCTGGGGGACGAATTTATATATGCAGCAGGTGCAGAACGGCTGGATGAATTCTGGACGGCAATGTTTTTTTCTTCCGTAAAGTATCTGTTGGATATCATGTTTGGGATGGAGTTTAGTGCAAATTATGAACAAAACATGAAACTGAATGAAGATTATGAAAAGATTGGTGCAGAGAAACTGTGGGCACTATCTAATAATGAACAATAGGGATATGGAATGATATTAAACGGTTAAATTTAAAGTAAATAAATACATATTGGGTTACAATAGCATCCCTGCCATGTATCAGCAAAAAACATGGCAGGGATGTATTTTTTGAAACATTGTTTCAGGAAATAAAAATAATTAAAAAGTATTTTTGAAACAATTAACCAGCTTTTGGTAAAACGGTTGTATAATTATTAATTTTTGATATATTGATAACACTAATAAATATGTGAGGGATTTTAAAGGCGCGCGGAAAAGAACTCATAAAACGAAAGGAGTGTTTATCATGGCTCAGGTGAGAGATTATGAAAAGTTGGCAGGAGACATTATCAATGTTGTTGGCGGAGAAGACAATATTGCAAATGTCACACATTGTGCAACAAGGTTAAGACTGGTATTAAAGGAAACACCCAAAGATGCAAATGCAAAGATTTCAGAGATGCCGGGAGTTATTACAGTAGTGGAAAATGGTGGACAGTTCCAGGTGGTGATCGGAACTCATGCAAAGGACGTATACGGGTATGCAGCCCAGATATTGAATCTGGGGGAAAATGACGATGGTGCTGATGCACCAAAGCAGAGTTTGCTCAATAGGATTATCGCTACCATGTCAGCAGTATTTGCACCATTTGTTTATATTCTGGCGGCTGCTGGTATCTTACAGGGTTGTCTGATTATTATTAACCTGTTTGCACCAAGCTTTGCTGAAACCGGAACCTATGAGGTGCTAAGTTTAATGTCATGGGCACCATTCACATTTTTACCGATTTTTATTGCTGTAACAGCATCAAAGCATTTTAAGTGTAATACGTACATCGCACTTGCCTGCTGCGGTGCATTGGTGAGTTCCTCTTTATCCGATATTGCAGCCAGGGTAGCAGAGGGGGAGACGATTCGTTTTCTCGGATTATCATTGTCTGAGACAACATATACATCTTCTGTACTGCCACCGTTATTTTTGGTATTAGTACTGTCCTATCTGGAGAAATTTTTAGATAAACATATGCCGGATGCAGTGAAGGCATTATTTGTACCATTTTTCTCTATATTAATTATGGTTCCACTCACGGTACTGCTCATTGGACCGATTTCCAGCGGGGTGGCAACGGCCATTGCCAATGGATATAATTCATTGGTTCAGGTTGCACCGCCATTGGCAGCTGCGATTATTGGTGGTGTATGGCAGGTTGTAGTTATCTTTGGTGTTCACTGGGGAGTCACTCCGATGGTCATGGCAAATTTTGCTAATCAGGGATATGATTCCTTCCAGGCATTCCAGACCTGTGCGGTTTGTGCACAGATGGCAGCCGCATTTGGCGTATTTATTAAGACAAAGAGTAAGGAAATGAAAGGTGTTGCATTATCAGCAGGTATTACCGGTATTTTCGGTATTACAGAGCCGGCTATCTATGGTGTAACTTTAAGATTTAAGAAGCCGTTTATCTGTGGTTGTATTGCCGGCTGTGTAGGTGCAGTGGTAGCAAGCTTCTTTAATGCAGTGAATTTTGTATATGCAGGTCTTCCGGGACTGTTAACGGTAGTAAATGCTATTAACAGCGAAAATATGACACCATTCATCGGTGAAGTGATTGGTGTTGCAATTTCCATTATCGGTTCTATTATTCTGGTTCAGATTGTCGGATTCGATGATCCGGGAATGAAGAAGGTAGAAGCAGCAGGTGCAGCTCCAAGTGAAGCGATTGCAAAGACTCAAAATGTAACAAGCCCGCTTACCGGTTCTGTAATTGCTTTAACGGACGTGAAGGATGAAGTATTTTCCAGTGAAGCAATGGGAAAAGGTGTTGCCATTGAGCCCAGTGAAGGCAAGGTATTAGCGCCCTTTGACGGTAAGATTGTAAGCCTGCTCGACAGCCATCATGCAGTGGGAATTGAAGGAAACAATCAGGTAGAGATTCTAATCCATGTGGGCATGGATACAGTAAAGCTGGAAGGAAAATATTTTACGCCTCATGTAAAAGAAGGGGATACTGTAAAGAAAGGTGACCTGCTGATTGAATTTGACATTCAGGGAATTAAAGGTGCGGGTTATCCGGTTACGACACCTGTTGTAGTAACAAATACAGATGAGTTTGAGGATGTTGTGGCAGCGGTATCTGGTAATGTGAAAGCAGGACAGGAACTGTTAAAGTTATCCTGAGGCTGATATATCAAGATTTATAGATCACAAAAGTGAAAAAGAGTGGAGGATGCAGAGGTCTTTCACTCTTTTTGGCAAAAAAAGCTACTCATTAAGTGTTCGCTGTAGGAAACACTATGTCCGCTAAGCTCGAAAACACCAGCTAAAGCATACCTTCATACTAAGCTCGAAAATATCTCGCTAAGTATTCAGGTATCGCTAAGCGGTCAAGTGTATTTTCACACTAAATTCGTAGCATAGCTACTCATTAAGTGTTCAATAGTAGTATTAAAGTAAATTATGAAAGTTTACAAGACGGGAATTGCCCGCATTAAAATCACTTCGTGATAGCGGGCAAGTAGGCAATCAATTTTGCGTTGCAAAATTGGTTACAAATATAGGAGGTATCAAGATGGAAAAGGCAGGTTTACAGGAAGATTTTTTATGGGGTGGTGCAGTGGCGGCTCACCAGCTGGAAGGCGGCTGGAATGCCGGAGGCAAAGGTGCCAGCGTATCGGATGTGCTGACTGCCGGAACCCATGAAGTGATGAGAAGGATTACCGATGGAGTGCTGGAAGGGGAGAATTACCCGAATCACGAAGCCATTGATTTTTACCATAGATACAAAGAAGATGTGGCATTATTTGCAGAAATGGGATTTAAATGCTTCCGTACCAGTATTGCGTGGACGAGGATTTTTCCGAAAGGTGATGAGGAGTCACCAAATGAGGAAGGACTTCAGTTTTATGATGATCTATTCGACGAATTGTTAAAGTATGGGATTGAACCGGTGATCACCTTAAGTCATTTTGAGATGCCATATCATCTGGCAAAAGAGTATGGAGGATGGAAAAACCGGAAAGTGATTGATTTCTTTGTTAAATATGCAGTGACCGTTATGGAGCGTTATAAAGATAAGGTAAAATACTGGATGACCTTTAATGAGATTAATAACCAGAGCAATACGAAAGCGGATATTTTTGGCTGGACCTGTTCCGGAGTAAAGTTTTCGGAATGCGATAATCCGGAGGAGGTTATGTATCAGTGTGCGCACCACGAACTGGTAGCCAGTGCTTTGGTGGTGAAGAAAGGACACGAAATCAATCCGGATTTCAAGATTGGCTGCATGTGTTCTTTTGTACCGTTCTACCCTTATTCCTGTAATCCGGACGATATTATGACTGCGGTAGAGTCCATGCATGAACGGTATCATTTTTCTGATGTTCATGTAAGAGGACATTATCCGGCTTTTACAAAAAAGAATTGGGAGCGTAAGGGATATCATATTGTGATGGAGCCAGAGGATGAGGAGATTCTTGCTGAGGGAACGGTAGATTATCTTGGTTTCAGTTATTATATGACCAATACGGTAAAAGCAGATGCTAATACAGATACTACAACAGCTATGGATGGAAGCTCCGGAAATTCTGTTGCCAATCCGTATATCAAAGTAAGTGACTGGGGATGGGCAATCGATCCTGTGGGACTTCGGTACGCATTAAACAGTCTGTATGAGCGTTACGAAATTCCGTTATTTATTGTTGAGAACGGATTCGGTGCCATTGATGTGAAGGAAGAGGACGGCAGCTGTAACGATGATTACCGTATCGCTTATCTGAGGGCACATATTGAGGAGATGAAGAAAGCGGTTATCCATGATGGTGTTGAGCTGATGGGCTATACACCATGGGGATGCATTGATCTGGTTTCCTTTACAACCGGTGAGATGAAGAAGCGTTATGGTTTTATCTATGTGGATAAGAACAATGACGGAAGCGGAACATTGGAGCGGAGTAAAAAGAAGTCTTTTGACTGGTATAAGAAGGTAATTGCAAGCAATGGTGATGATTTGGATTAAATTGTATTGATATGGAATGGAGCTGTAGCATGGACATTTGTTTTTTTCTTTGTAGCAGCTCCATTTCAAGCTGAAGGAGAGGAAAAGGCTGTGTTATTCCGGCAGATTTAATTTGCGGTATTCGCTGGGGGTACATCCGTATTTTTGAAGAAATAATTTGGAGTAGTAGCTTAAGTGGTTAAAGCCGCAGGACAATGCAATATCGGTAATAGACTTGCTGGTGCGTGTAAGTAAGTCACAACTGACCTTCAGGCGGTAGATATTTAAAAAATCAATTGGCGGCTGTCCGGCATATTCCCGGAATAAAAGGCAGCATTTATTGCGGCATACATTTCCCGATGCTGCGATATCGGCTAAGGTTAATTTTTCACTATAGTGCTGGTGGATGAAGGATACCATGGCCCGCTGGCTTAACAGATCAGGCTCGGTTTCCTGCGCTGGACTGGAATAGCGGCTGTAATATTCAAAAATATAATTCCACAACAGACTGAGGTATCCACAGGCTGTCAGTTCATATCCGAAAGTATTTTGCTTTTTGCATTCTGCAATTTGGTCAATGCAGAATGTGATTTTGCCGGCATTTTGGTCGCTGGCCTGCGTATGGATGTATTCCAACTGCCGGCATTCTGTAACCGGTCGGATATAGGAGTGATATAAAGTGGAGCTTTTCGTGATTAGGCTGGTATGAAACAGAATGCAGACAAACAGGCAGTCCTGGTTCTGATTACTGTATCCATAGTGCATTTGTTTTGTGTTGATGAAAATACTGTCATTTTCTTTTAACAGTATTTTTTGACCGTTCACATAATAATTCATACTTCCCTGTAGGATGCGTATGATTTCAATATCCTCATGCCAGTGGCAGAGGGCACGTTTATTTGGATAAGAAGACAATTCACCGGTCTGGATGTAAAGAGGGATTCCGGGTTTGTCATAGTGTATGATTTCAGAACCATCCGGCATCATATCAATCATTTTCATAATAGACTCCTTTCGTACTGCGGAATTAGACTGGTATTTGTGAAACTCAGTTTGTTTCCATTCGTCGTGCATATATAGTAAGCAGTAGATATGATTTTTACAATTATTATGTGAAATAGTGATATTTTCATGATGTATCAGGTGATATTATTATAACAGAGAGAGTAACAAACGTATATATAATATATATGATTTCATTTTGTAACAGGTTGTGAGTATAAAGGAGGCGGGACATGAGGATTGAGCACACGGCGCTTTATGTAAATGATTTGGAGAGGGCAAAAGAATTTTTTGTCCGGTATTTCCACGCAGTACCCAATGAAGGGTATCATAACAGGACAACAGATTTCCGTTCTTATTTTCTGACTTTTGACAGTGGGGCACGGTTAGAGATTATGAGTAGACCCAATATGGAGGATACAGAGAAATCACAGGTAAGAACAGGCTTTATTCATCTGGCATTTAGCGTGGGCAGTAAAGAGGCTGTGAATGCATTGACAAAAGAACTTCAACGAGATGGCTACGAAGTGGTCAGTGGCCCCCGGGTAACAGGGGACGGATATTACGAGAGCTGTATTCTTGGGTTTGAAGACAATCTGATAGAGATTACGGTATAAGGGAAATAGGAGATGGGGGGCAATGCGTGAGAGGATAGGAGCAGGGCGTGGTAAAACGAATAGACAGGAGGTTTATCAGTTATGGGAAAAATTATTTTTTTGGATGTAGACGGCACTCTGGTGGATTATGAGAATCGTATTCCGGATTCCGCAGTCCAGGCAATCCGCCAGGCAAGAAAAAATGGGCATAAGGTGTATGTCTGTACAGGCAGGAGTAGGGCAGAAATGCAGAAAGAACTGTGGGATATCGGCTTGGACGGTATGATAGGCGGCAATGGAAGCTACGTGGAGGACAATGGTCATGTGGTGATGCATCAGTTGATAACATTGGAACAATGTACTGCCATTGTGGACTGGCTTCATGAAAGAGGTCTGGAATTTTATTTGGAGAGCAATAACGGTTTGTTTGCCAGTGAAAGATTTGAGACAAGGGGAGAACCGGTGATTCAGGAATACCAGAAGAGAAAGGGAAAGCCGGAAGCGGAACGGGCAACTGTCCGCAATTCTTTTGTGGGAATCCGGTTTGGAGAGCCTCTCTACCGTGATGATGTGAATAAAATCAGCTATATTTTAGAAAGTTATCAGGATTTTTTGGATACAAAAGAAAAGTTTCCTTATATGCAGAACGGAACCTGGGGAGGAAAAGATGAGACGGCGTTATTTGGTGATCTTGGTGTACCGGGTATTACAAAGGCTCACGCCATTGATGAACTGTTAAACTATCTTGGTGCGGACAGAGGAGATACCATTGCTTTTGGAGATGCCAAGGTGGATATTCCTATGCTGGAATACTGTTCCTATGGTGTTGCCATGGGAAATGGGGGTGCCGAGATTAAGGAAATGGCAGACTATATTACAGGTGATGTGGATTGTGGCGGTCTTTATCAGGCATTTGAAAAGCTTGGGCTGATATAAAATAGCTATGGATAGCCGCTGTACTGTTCTTGAAAATATGATGAAAACAGTAGAAAAGCTTTATATCAGGGGAGTATCTGACGAGATTGGATACTCCCTTGACATTTTTGCAGATAAAATATATACTATTCCTACTGGAAAGATATGTAATAGGAGGGAGGCTTTTTATGAAAGGAATTTTATGTTTTGGCGATTCGAATACTTATGGTCTTATTCCGGGAGAACAGGGACGATTCGAATGGGGAATACGGTGGAGCAGTATATTGGATGAACATGTGAGAAAAAAGGGGTACCGTGTGATAGAAGAGGGATTATGTGGGAGAACTACTATTTTTAACGATGCATATCGAAGAGGAAGAAAAGGGACAGAGCTGCTTCCTGTTTTATTAGAGACACATAGTCCTATTGATATTGTTATACTGATGCTGGGAACCAATGACTGCAAAACGGTTTATGGTGCCAGACCGGAAAGGATTGGCGAAGGAGTTGAGGAACTGGTTGAACAGATTCAGAGTTTTGATTCGGATATTCAGATTGTTCTGGTATCCCCAATTGCCTTAGGAAGAGAAGTCTGGAAATATGATGTAGAGTTTAATCAGCATTCCGTTGAAGTATCAAGAAAACTGCCGGAAGTTTATCGGGAGGTTGCACGGAAAAGAGGATTGGAATTTATGGCGGCATCGGACTATGCAAATCCCAGCAGCGTAGATCAGGAACATATGGATGCAGAAAATCATGGATTTTTTGCAGAAGCCATATCACGAAAAATTGAAGTATGGTAGAGGAAGAACTGCCAAGGGATAGTGATACATTGTTTTTCTATGGGGAACAGGTGTCATGAGCCTGATTTGTCTGCCAAAAGGTATTTTACATGACAGGGCTTTGAATTGTTTACGGGAAAAAAGAATTTTGTTACAATCTCATATGGAAATATTACAGAATTGGAGATAGAACAATGACATTAACACAGTTAAGATATGCAATTACAGTAGCAGGTGCAGATTCCATGAGCGAAGCCGCAAGGATCCTGTTTATCTCCCAGCCGAGTCTTTCGGCATCCATCAAAGAATTAGAAGAGGAAATCGGGATTGAGTTATTGCGGCGGACAAACCGCGGCGTCTCTTTAACTCCTGAGGGAGAAGAATTTATTGGTTATGCCAGACAGGTAGTAGAACAGTATGAATTGATGGAATCTAAATATATTGAAAAGCAGAAGGTTAAAAAGAAATTTAGTGTTTCCATGCAGCATTATACCTTTGCAGTGAATGCTTTTGTAGAAATGGTAAAGCAGTTTGGCATGGATGAATATGAATTTGCAGTGAGAGAGACGAAGACTTATGATGTGATCGAGGATGTAAAAAATTTTAAAAGTGAGATTGGAATACTGTATATCAATGATTTTAACCGGAAGGTATTGGAAAAGCTATTTCATGACAGTAATCTGGAGTTTCATGAAATATTGCAGTGTCACATTTATGTTTATCTCTGGAAAAAGCATCCTCTCGCATCCAGGAAGACGATTACTTTGAAAGAGTTAGAGGAATATCCGTGTCTGTCCTTTGATCAGGGAACCAACAATTCCTTCTATTTTGCGGAAGAGGTGCTAAGTACTTACGAGTATAAACGACTGATTAAAGCAAATGACCGTGCCACCATATTGAACTTAATGGTAGGACTTAATGGATATACTCTTTGTTCCGGTATTATATGCGAGGAATTAAATGGTTCCGAGTACTGTGCGGTTAAGTTGGAAGCGGATGAGGTAATGACTATCGGATATGTGGCGAGAAAAGGAATTGCAATCAGCCCGTTGGGGAAAAAATATCTGGAGGAACTTGCAAAATATAAGGATAAGGCATTGAAATAAGGCAGAACAGTCCGGGCGGTTACTCTTTGTTGAAAAGAATTAAAAAAATACTTGACAAGAAGATTGCCAGGTTCTATAATTAAATGCATATAATTCCTACTGGATAAGTAGGAAAAAGAAAACGTATTGAAAATAGGAGGAAAAAGCAATGAGTCAGATTAAAGAAAGTGCATCAGAATTGATTGGAGGAACTCCAATATTGAAGTTAAACCGTTATGCAGCAAATGCAGGAATTGAAAATGCTGCGATTTTAGCAAAGCTGGAATATCTGAATCCGGCAGGTTCTGTTAAGGATCGTATTGCACTTGCAATGATTGAGGCGGCAGAGAAGAGTGGAGAACTGGCACCGGGAGCGACAATTATCGAGCCGACTTCAGGAAATACAGGAATTGGGCTTGCTGCGGTGGCGGCGGCTAAGGGATATAAAGCAATTCTTACTTTGCCGGATACCATGAGTGTGGAACGCCGTAACTTACTAAAGGCATATGGTGCAGAATTAGTATTAACAGAGGGTGCCAAAGGAATGAAGGGGGCCATTGCAAAGGCTGAAGAATTAAAGGAATCTATTCCGGGTTCCATTATTCTCGGACAGTTTGTAAATCCGGCTAATCCGGAGATTCATAAAGCAACAACAGGTCCAGAAATCTGGGAACAGACAGGCGGCAAAGTGGATATCTTTGTTGCAGGCGTTGGTACAGGAGGAACCATTACCGGAGTTGGTGAGTATTTGAAGTCAAAAAATCCAGAGATAAAAGTGGTTGCAGTAGAGCCGGCAACCAGTCCTGTATTATCAAAGGGAACTCCTGGGGCACATAAGATTCAGGGAATTGGTGCAGGGTTCGTTCCTGATGTATTAAATACAGAGGTTTATGACGAAATACTTACAGTGGAAAATGATGATGCGTTTGCAGAGGGCAGAGCATTTGCCGTCAGCGAGGGAATTCTTGTTGGAATTTCTTCTGGTGCAGCATTAAAGGCAGCTTCTGTTCTGGCAGCGAGACCAGAGAATAAGGGTAAGACTATTGTTGTATTACTACCGGATTCTGGAGACAGATATTTGTCCACGGCATTATTTAACAACTGATTTGGTTAGTGATATTTTGTGTTGTCCCCAAGAGACTGTGCTGTTATCTCTTGGGGGCTTTTTTATGATTTCCGCAGGCAACGAGTCAAGCATGTATGCTTGTATGCACATTTGAGGGCTGGTGCGAGAGTCAACACTTCGCTGCCCTGCCGCAGAGGTGTTGACTATGAATAAAGGGAGCTGATTGCAGCAAAAGATAAATAAAAATGACCAAGTTCTTGAAATACACTATTCCCTTGTGGTAAAGTAGGTTATATGGAGGTGTACGTATATGAAAATTTCAACCAGAGGACGTTATGCAATACGGGTAATGATAGATTTGGCGGAGCATAATACAGGAGAATATATACCATTGATGGATATTGCGAAAAGGCAGGAAATATCTGAAAAATATCTGGAGGCGATTGTGGCATCCCTTAGTAAAAATGGATTTCTTATTTCCCTTCGGGGAAAACGGGGCGGTTATCGTCTTGCAAAGTCACCGGAGGAATATACGATTGGAAGTATCTTAAAGATAACGGAGGGACCTTTTACTCCAGTAGCATGTTTAGAGCAGACACCGAATACCTGTGAGAGAGCAGCACATTGTAAAACATTGAAAATGTGGGAAGGTTTACAGAACCTGCTTGAAGATTATTTTGAGGGAATCACTGTGCAGGATTTATTAAATGATGGTCCAAGAGTAGATGATTATGTAATTTAGGATAAATTCCTGTTTATCGTACTAGAGGACGCTTTCAACATGAGGGGTTGGTGGGGCTCGCTGTGGAGATATTACAGGATTCACGTTCCGTCCCCGCTTCCGCTCCATCTCATGCGTAACGGTACATAAGCTGCTAGCCCGCATTTTATGCGGACTGCCAGCTAAGTACCGACGGATGAGATAGTCCTACACTTAGAATCCTATAATATCTC
>JAIDOW010000070.1:66710-113413 GCA_029063085.1 Lachnospiraceae bacterium | reverse complement strand
GGACAGAATTGGCGGAACAGATTGTTCGGCTGATTCTGTTCTTTTTTATCTGAAATATTTTAAAGTAAAAATGCTTCTTTTGGAACTCCGGTGAGGGGGAGTGAAGAAATATTCACTAGAATTTAGACAATTATTGGTATATAATATAGATAATTTTAACAATGTGGGAAGATATGAACTGTTGGGGATAAGCAGCTATTTGGAGATGGGATTATGAAAAAAAGGAAAAATATAGCATTACTTGTTGCAATGATAGAGAATGAATTTTCTTATGCCATTTGTGAAGGTGCATTGATGGGGGCTAAGGAGATTGATGCAAATCTTTTTATTTTACCAGGTGGTATCATTGATGCCAAGTATGATGATTTTGATGCAAACTGTTATCGATATCAATATAATACTTTATATTCGTGTCTGAAATCAAAAGCAATTGATGCCATCATCATTGAGTATGGCACGATTACTTCTTTTTTGGATGCCAAAAAGAAAAAAGAATTTTTGGAGAAGCTGGGAGATATTCCTGTGATTTTATTGGCCGGAGAAGAAGAAGGATATTCCAGTGTCTGTGTAGATAATGAGGCTGGACTGAATGAGGCGATTTTGCATTTGATCGATCAGCATCGCTGTAAAAAGATTGGATTTGTCAGCGGACCGATTGAAACCAGCCAGGATGCAAGAGAAAGACTGAATGTTTTTTATGATACAATGAAAAGCCGGAACCTGGAAGTGTCAGAAGACTGGATTGTATATGGCAACTTTTCGGAATTTTCAGAAGAGGTAGTTGAAAACCTTATTCAGAAGCATCCGGATATTGAGGCCATTGTCTTCGCAAATGACCAGATGGCAATGGGCGGTTATAATATTATGAAAAAGTTACATATTAAACCGGGGAAAGACATTTTGGTAACAGGGTTTGATGACAGCCCCACGGCAATGCTGTTAGAACCGCATCTGACAACGGTAAAGGCAGATACCAAGGAAGTGGCATACAGGGCAGTATTGGAATGTCTGAATGTTATGGAGGGTAAAGAAGTTCACCAGATGGTAAGATCCAGACTGATCATGAGGGAATCATGTGGCTGCGGTGACATGGCAGGAGTGGATACTGAAGTAGATATTATGGTAGACGGTTTTCGGGATGATCTTGTCAAAAAATTAGCAGACGATATGTTTGATAAGTATTTTAACATTTATTTCGAAAGCAGTGAAACTTTAAAAATGAGGAAAAAGGTAGAAGATTATTTTGACTATTACCTTCATTTGGTAAAAGAAGACGGTTCTTTGGAAATGGATGTAAAGGAATTTTCAGATGCCTATATTGAGTTTAGCCAGACTTATTTGAACGGATATGTTGATCTAGGGCAGTTTTTGTCCATTGGATATATTTTGCATGGGTATCTGAATCGTCAGATCAAAGAGGAAAAGGACCGGATGCGGTTATTGGAAGCGATGTCGGAAGTAAATCAGGAACTAATGATTTCTATTACCAAGCAGAAGATGGTTTCTGATGAAAAAAGCAAGGTTTTTGAGATTATTTTCACCAATATTACAAGGGATATGCTCCAATTTTCAAAGGAAGAGCGGTCGAAGTATGGAAGTGTCATTACCAAACTTTGCAGGATGGGTTTTGATTCCAGTTATATTGTGACATATGGTCAGGGAATCTGTCATAAGCAGAAGGATGAATGGATTGTGCCTGAGCGGGCTTATGTGAAGGCTTATCATGATAAAGGAGAGACACATTTATATAAAGGGAAAGAAAAAAGAATGAAGATGGATAACATTTTTTCTTCCAGATTAATGCCGGATAACCGTAGGTTTGATATGCTGGTCATGCCTTTGTTTTCTGGAGAAATGCAATACGGACTTTTGTTGACGGAATCCAAATTAGAACATTTCCGTTATGCATCCCAGATTGCTTGTCAGGTTAGTGTTTCCATAGAAGTAATTGAGATTTTGAGAAAGCAGAGTGCTATTAAGAAAGAATTGGAGAGGAATCTGGCAAAAACGGTAGCCAATAACAAGGTATTGGATGAGATGAGCCGTTCCGACCCTTTAACAGGAATATCCAACCGAAGAGGATTTTTGGATACAGTGAAAGGAATTATGGAAGATCAGAAGAATTATGGGAAAAGAGCCATTGCCATCTATGCGGATATGGATAATTTGAAAATTATCAATGATGAATTCGGACATGATGAAGGAGATTTTTCTTTAAAGACTATCGCAAAAGCACTTTCTGAATCTTTCCGGCAGTCAGACGTGGTCGGAAGGATGGGCGGTGATGAATTTGCGGCATTTGCCTTGATCGGTCAGGATAATTTTGCTGAGACGATCAAAGAGAGAATTCATGCAGTGTTAAAGGAAATGAATGATAATTGTGACAAGGCATATTATGTAAACATGAGTGTGGGTACATATGAATTTGTTATTGGAGAAGATTCCAATTTAGATCATATTCTGAATGCAGCAGATGAAGCTTTATACAAAGAAAAGAAACATAAAAAGAAGGTAGTGTATAAGGTACGATAAAGAGGGGATAAATCAATTTTACTTTAATATTTTGGGGCTGTTTCACTAAGGGCATATTTCTTTTGCTATACAGCTTCAACAAGGATAAGCGGATATTAGGCAGCACATGGCAGCGTTCTTTGTTGAAGATATATAGTAATACGAAGAATAAAACTTTAGTGTGGCAGTCCCTTTTCTTGCCAGAAAGGGAAATGTTGACAAATCTGTAAAAGAGTATATAATGGTTAGTTGCCTAAGGAAACTATTGAAAATAAAAGAAAGTGGGAAAACGGAATGAAAGATACAATAGAAGCGTTATTTAAAGTGGTTCGTCGGTCTCACAAATGCAGAGCCAAATTCAGAGGAAACGGAAATCTTGCCAATGTGGAGTTTTTTATATTATGTGGAATTTCGGTTATGTTAGAGGGAAGAGATGAAGGGATTACATTAGGAGAGCTTATTAAGGAGACGGATATGTCCATGTCCGCTGCTTCAAAAAAGATTACGATATTGGAAAAAAAGGGATTGATTGAAAGACGTACATCAGGGACAGACCGCCGGAATGTATATATTAAGCTGACAGAGAAGGGAAAAGAAATCAGCGACAGGGAAAGAGCATTAAAGAGCCAGTGGGTTGAAAAAGTGATTGAACGCATGGGGATTGATGATACCCGGCAGATGCTGGATTTGATGAATAAAATGTTTGATATTATAGAGGAAATGGAAAAAGAGCAGGCAGCAGGGAGGGAAGACGGTGTTTAAGATATTAAAATTTGCTAAAAAACTCTGGTATATTATGATAGCTATTCTGGTACTCCTGGTAGTTCAGGTATACTGCGAGCTGGCATTGCCCGGATATACTTCAGATATCGTGGACGTGGGAATCCAGAATCAGGGTATTGAATATCCGGTTCCGGAAGAAATGACACAGGAAACCTATGATGCACTGCTTCTTTTTTTGACGGAGGAGGAAAAGGAAATTATAGATGCCTGTTATGAAAAGGCAGATAAAACGTATAGAATTGATAAAGAAGTCCTGGAAGGGGAGTCGCTTACAGATTTGAAAAATGCAATGCTGTATGCGGAAATGATAGTATTTTTTTTAACCGGTGACTCCAATGAGGCAAAAGCAATGCAGGGCGAAATGCTTAAAGGGATGGGAATACCGGGGGAAGGTACCGATATCATGGATATTTTTAAAGTCCTGCCGCTTGAGCAGCGTCTGGCAGCTGCAGAGGATCTGAAGGAGAAAATGAAGGAATATCCGGATTATATGTCAGAGGCGGCGGGAATACAATTTGTGGCGGCAGAATATGAAAAATTAGGAATGGATATGCATGACTGTCAGATGAATTATCTCAAACGGGTAGGACTTGAAATGCTGGAAATTGCAGTGCTGTCCATGCTGGTCAGCATATTGGTGGGTTTGCTTGCCTCAAGGCTTGCAGCGTACACGGCAAAGGACGTCAGAGAGAAAGTTTTTACCAAAGTTATGGGATTTTCGAATGCGGAAATGAATCAGTTTTCGACTTCATCACTGATCACCCGATGTACTAATGATGTCCAGCAGATACAGATGGTATTGACCATTATCTTCCGTATGGTGGCATTTGCGCCTATCATGGGTCTTGGGGCGGTTTTTAAGGTGCTGGCTGCCACGACTTCCATGGCATGGGTAATTGTTGTGGCGGTACTTGCAGTCTTTATGCTGATCATGGTGCTTATGGTGGTTGCAATGCCTAAGTTTAAGGTGATGCAGAAGCTGGTAGACGGATTGAATCTGGTGTCGCGTGAAATACTGACAGGGCTTTCCGTTATCAGAGCTTTCGGAAGAGAAAAATATGAGGAAGAACGTTTTGAAAATGCAAGTTATAAGCTGATGAAGACGCAGCTGTTTACCTCGCGGACAATGGCATTGATGATGCCAACGATGATGTTTATCATGAATGGTGTCAGTGTCCTGATCGTGTGGGTAGGGGCTGGAAAAATTGATGCAGGAGAGATTCAGGTAGGAGAGATGATGGCGTTTCTTACGTATGCAATGCATATAGTAATGAGCTTTCTGATGATTTCCATGGTATCTATCATGCTGCCAAGAGCAGCGGTGGCAGCTGACCGTATAGATGAAATTCTGGATTCCCAAACATTGATACTGGATAAGGAAGAAACAGGGGAGATGCCGGAAGGTAATATGGGGGTAACGTTTTCCCATGTATCGTTTGGGTACCCAAATGCAAAGGAATATGCACTCACTGATATTGATTTCACCGCAGAAGCAGGAAAAACCACAGCGATCATCGGAAGCACCGGATGTGGTAAATCGACGCTGGTTCACCTGATACCAAGATTATTTGATGTATCGGAAGGGAAAATTATGATTGGTGATATGGATATACGGGATATTAAGATGAAGGAACTGCGGAAAAGAATAGGGTTTGTACCGCAAAAGGGAACTCTGTTTTCCGGTACAATTTCTTCCAATATTCGGTTTGGAAATGTGGAGGCATCAGAGGAAGCGGTAATAAATGCTGCTGAAATTGCCCAGGCTGCAGGATTTATTGAAGAAAAAGAGAAAAAATATGAATCGGATGTAGCACAAGGAGGAAATAATGTATCGGGAGGACAAAAACAACGGCTTGCGATTGCCAGAGCGATTGCAAAGAATCCTCAAATTTATGTGTTTGATGACAGTTTTTCTGCACTTGACTACAAAACAGATGTGGCACTCCGCAAGGCACTTCGTGACAGGGTAAGCGGTGCCACGGTGATTATTGTTGCACAAAGAATCAGTACCATTATGCATGCTGATAAAATTTTGGTTTTAGAAGATGGAAAAATCGTTGGTCAGGGAACACATCAGGAGCTTTTGAGACAGAATGAGGTGTATCAGCAGATAGCGGCATCTCAATTGTCGCAGAAGGATTTGGAAGGGAAGGTGTGCTGATTTATGGCGTCAGGGGAAATAAAATACAAACAGCAAAGAAGAGGACCTCATGGTCCGGGACCGGCAGGACCAGCAGAAAAAGCAAAAGATTTTAAGGGCACTTTAAAAAAGCTGCTTAAGTATATTTCAAGATACCATGCGGCACTGGTAATCGTTGCCTTTTTTACAGCTGCATCTACGGTTTTTACTATTATAGGACCTAAAGTATTAGGTAAAGCAACTACAGAGATTTTTAATGGTCTGGTGAGCAAGCTTCAGGGAGGAACAGGAATTGATTTTGACCGTATTGGTCATATCATACTTATCATGGTGGGTTTATATCTGGTTTCCATGGTTATGGGATATATGCAGGGGCTTGTCATGACAGGCATAGTTCAGAAACTGGCATTTAAAATGCGGGGAGAGATTTCAGAAAAAATTAACCGTCTTCCAATGAATTATTATGATAAACACAGTTTTGGTGACGTGCTTTCCCGAATTACAAATGATGTGGATACATTGACGCAGGGATTGAATCAGTCAGTAACGCAGCTTATATCGGCTGCGGCAACATTGGTTGGTATTCTGGTTATGATGCTCAGCATTTCGCCTCTGATGACTTTGATCGCATTGCTATTGCTTCCGGTATCTGCCGTGGGTATCATGATGATCGTAAAACACTCACAAAAATATTTTGTGGATCAGCAGAATTATCTTGGTGATGTAAATGGAAAAATTGAGGAGAATTTCGGAGGGCATAATGTAGTAAAGCTGTTTACGCGGGAAGAAATTGTTCTTAAAGAATTTAATGAAACAAATGAAAAATTGTATACTTCAGCGTGGAAATCACAGTTTATTTCAGGTCTGGCACAGCCGGTAATGATTTTCGTGGGCAATCTCGGCTATGTGGGAGTGGTAATTCTGGGTGGCTACCTGAGTGTGAAAGGAACGATAGAAGTTGGAGATATCCAGTCTTTTATCCAGTATGTTAAACAGTTTACCCAGCCAATCCAGCAGGTGGCACAGGTTTCCAACATGTTACAGTCTACCATGGCAGCAGCAGAGCGGGTTTTTGAGTTCCTTGGAGAAGAAGAGGAGGTTCTTCTGGCACAACATCATACAGATAAGAAAATGGAAGATGTACAAGGAAATATCACTTTCTCCCATGTATGTTTCGGATATTACCCGGATAAGATCATATTAAAGGATTTTTCGGCAGAGGTGAAAGAAGGACAGAAAATAGCGATTGTAGGGCCTACAGGGGCAGGAAAGACCACACTGGTAAAACTGTTGATGAGGTTTTATGATTTGAATGCCGGAGATATTTTTATAGACGGTATCAATGTAAAGGAATTTGATAAAACAGAGATTAGAAATGCTTTTGGAATGGTATTACAGGATACATGGCTGTTTAAAGGGACTATTATGGAAAATATCCGTTATGGGAGACTGGATGCGACAGATGAAGAAGTTATTGCTGCTGCCAGGGCTGCACATGCGCATCATTTTATCCAGACACTGCCGGGTGGTTATGAGATGGAATTAAATGAAGAAGCGACAAATGTTTCTCAGGGGCAAAAGCAGCTGCTTACTATAGCAAGGGCAATCCTTGCTAATAAAAAACTTTTAATCTTAGATGAGGCAACGTCTTCTGTAGATACCAGAACGGAAGTACGGATTCAAAAAGCGATGGATAATCTGATGAAGGGAAGGACCAGTTTTATCATAGCACACAGACTTTCAACAATTCGTGATGCAGATATTATTTTTGTTATGAAAGATGGGGATATTATTGAACAGGGCAGCCATGACCAGCTTATGGCTGTAAACGGATTTTATGCGGAACTTTATAATTCCCAGTTTGAAGAGACAGCTTAATAAAACTTTTGGTGATAGGGTATTGCATTCATGTCAAAATTTCGGTATGATGTCATTGAATTTTGATTCAAAGGAGGATGCTTATCAGAATGAAACAGATATCGTTAGAGACAGAGTTGAAAAATAATACATACCCTGGGCGAGGTATTGTTATCGGCAGATCGGAAGATGGGACAAAAGCAGTTACCGCTTATTTTATCATGGGAAGAAGCTCCAATAGCCGTAACCGTGTGTTTGTTACAGAGGGGGAAGGAATCCGGACGGAGGCTTTTGATCCCGCAAAGCTGGAGGATCCGAGCCTGATCATCTATGCACCTGTCCGGGTGCTGGGGAATAAAACCATTGTGACTAATGGAGATCAGACAGATACGGTTTATGAAGGATTGGATGAGGAATTAACTTTTGAGCAGTCTTTAAGAAAAAGGGAATTTGAACCGGATGGACCCAATTATACACCACGTATCTCAGGAGTGATGCATGTTGCAAATGGGCAGTATACATATTCCATGTCAATTTTGAAGAGTAATCAGGGTGATGCAGACTCCTGTAATCGTTATACCTTTTCTTATGAGAATCCCAAAGCGGGACAAGGACGTTTTATTCATACATATGCAAGAAATGAAGAACCGCTTCCGAGTTTTGAAGGTGAGCCCAAATGGGTGGATATCAAAGGGGATATAGATAGTTTTACCGATATGATATGGAACAGCCTGAATGAAGAGAATAAAGTATCCTTGTTTGTCAGGTTTATTGATATCTGTTCAGGAGAATATGAGACAAGAATCATAAATAAAAATCAGTGATGAGAATATAGATATGTAAGCATAGGATTAGGAGGAAAAGAATGAACGAGATTCAATTAAAATATGGATGTAATCCAAATCAGAAACCGTCAAGGATATATATGGAGGATGGCAGTGAACTGCCGGTTACAGTATTAAATGGCAATCCGGGTTATATTAATTTTCTGGATGCATTTAACGGCTGGCAGCTTGTAAAAGAATTAAAAGAGGCAACGGGTCTTCCTGCTGCGACCTCCTTTAAACATGTATCTCCTGCCGGAGCCGCAGTGGGTCTTCCGTTAGATGATACGTTGGCTAAGATTTACTGGGTGGATGATCTGGGAGAATTATCGCCGCTTGCCTGTGCTTATGCGAGAGCCAGAGGTGCGGACAGAATGTCTTCTTTTGGCGATTTTATTGCGTTATCTGATGTCTGTGATGCCGATACTGCAAGGCTGATCAAACGGGAAGTTTCCGATGGTGTGATTGCACCGGGATACACAGAGGAAGCTTTGGAGTTATTAAAGGCAAAGAAAAAAGGTGGATATAATGTGATTCAGATTGATCCGGATTATGTGCCGGAACAGCTGGAACGCAAGCAGGTATATGGAATTACTTTTGAACAGGGAAGAAATGAACTGAATATTGATGCCCAGTTGTTATCCAATATAGTAACGAAGTGTAAAGAGATTCCAGAGTCAGCATTGATCGATATCAAGATAGCCCTGATCACTTTAAAGTATACACAGTCAAATTCCGTATGCTATGTTAAGGCAGGACAGGCTATTGGCATCGGTGCAGGTCAGCAGTCGAGAATCCATTGTACCAGACTGGCAGGACAGAAGGCGGATAACTGGTATCTGCGTCAGGCACCTCAGGTCTTAGGACTACAGTTTGTAGATGGATTGGGACGTGCCGACCGTGACAATGCTATTGATGTTTATATTGGAGATGAGTATGAAGATGTGCTGCGGGAAGGGGAATGGCAGAAGCGTTTTAAGGTGAAACCGGCAGTATTTACCAGAGAAGAGAAAAGAGCATGGCTTGATGGCAATAAGGATGTTACCTTAGGATCGGATGCATTTTTCCCATTTTCAGATAATATTGAAAGAGCACATAAAAGTGGTGTTAAATATATTGCACAGCCGGGCGGTTCTGTCCGGGATGATCTTGTTATTGAGTGCTGTGACCAGTATGATATGGTTATGGCATTTACGGGAATACGGTTATTCCATCATTAAAAAGGAGTGTATTTAATAATAGACAAATGCCTATAATCTTGCTGGATTGCATTTACAGAAGCTATAAAAAGTGGTATGATATAGCTAATTATTTATTTCCGCGAGCAACGAGCCAAAGCCATGTTTCATGACTCTGGCGACTGCCGCGGGGTTTTTGATTACTCTTCAAATTAAGATGATGATACGTATATCGTATTAAGGGAGGTTTTTATGAACGTAAAAATTGAACAGTGGATGAATTGGATACTCTTTGATGAATTAATGGATGGCAAGATCAATGCCCCCAAGCATCTGTTAGGTAATCATGATTATGGAGAAGGTCAGATGATTACTGCATTCAAACCGCATTCTGCAAGCTGTAAAGTAATTGCACCCACAGGCAAAACGGAATACGAGATGGAGAAAGTGGATGACAGAGGATTTTATGCATTGTATCTTCCCAAGAAAAAATTTTCCGGAAGTAAGTACCGTCTGGTAACAAATTATCAGGATGGTTCTACTGTTGTTTCTGCGGATCCTTACAGCTTTGAAAGCCAGATTGGTTCTATGGATATATATTTGTTTTCGGAAGGAAATCATTGGGATATCTATAAAAAATTAGGTGCACATCCTATGAAGATCGATGGTGTGTCAGGTACGTATTTTGCAGTCTGGGCACCCCATGCAAGAAGGGTTTCTGTGGTAGGCGATTTTAATATGTGGGATGGTGCTCTTCATCCTATGCATATGATGGGTACATCGGGAATCTATGAGTTGTTTATTCCGGATGTGGGAGAAGATGCGGTATATAAGTTTAATATATTAACACGTTTTGGAGAAGACATCTATAAGGCAGATCCTTTTGGAAACTGTTGTCAGTTCCGTCCCGATAATGCGAATGTGGTAAAGGACATTACAAAATACCGGTGGAAGGATACAGCGTGGATTGAAAATCGTAAAAAAGTTTCCAGAACGGATGCTATGCGAAAGCCGATGGCAATCTATGAGTTACATCTGGGTTCCTGGAAAAAGAAGGTAGAGGACAGTGATAACGGATTTTTCAGTTATCGTGAGCTTGCCCATATGGTTGCAGAGTATGTAAAAGAGATGGGGTATACACATATCGAATTAATGGGCATTGCAGAGTATCCTTTTGACGGTTCGTGGGGATATCAGGTGACCAATTATTATGCCCCTACCAGAAGATATGGGGATCCGGAAGATTTTATGTATTTTGTTGATTATATGCATAAGAATGGAATCAGTGTGATTCTAGACTGGGTACCGGCACATTTCCCAAGGGATGCACATGGTTTAGGTAAGTTTGATGGTATGCCTTTATTTGAACATCCTGATTCCAGAAGAGGGGAGCATCCTGACTGGGGGACTTATATATTTGATTTCGGAAGGAATGAGGTGTCCAATTTCCTGATTGCAAATGCTGTTTTCTGGGCAAGAGAGTATCATGTGGATGCACTTCGTGTGGATGCGGTTGCTTCCATGTTATATCTTGATTATGGTAAGCAGGATGGTAACTGGCTGCCAAATGAAGATGGTGGTAATGAGAATTATGATGCCATTAAGCTGTTAATGAAGCTGAATAAGACCATTGAGGAACTGGAGCCTGGTGTGTTTGTCATAGCAGAGGAATCTACTTCATGGGCAGGTGTTACCGCACCGGTGACAATGGATGGTCTGGGATTTCTGTTCAAATGGAATATGGGCTGGATGAATGATTTTTTGGAATATATGAAGTTAGATCCATATTTCAGACAGTTTAACCATAATCGCCTGACCTTTAGTCTGATGTATGCGTATTCCGAAAACTTTATTTTAGTTATCTCACATGATGAGGTTGTACATCTGAAATGTTCTATGCTTAATAAGATGCCAGGACTTCATGATGATAAGTTTGCAAATCTTCGTACGGCTTATGGATTTATGTATGGACATCCAGGGAAAAAGCTGTTATTTATGGGTCAGGAGTTTGCTCAGCTTAGAGAATGGAGTGAGGCAAGAAGCCTTGACTGGTTCCTGATGGAAGGAGAAGATGCAAAGAGTCACAAAGGTATTCAGAATTATGTAAAAGCATTGAATACATTATATCATGACTATGATGCGATGTACTATAATGATCAGGATCAGATGGGATTTGAATGGATTAGCTGCGATGATCCGCAAAGCAGTATCATTTCCTTTATCCGCCGTGGCTCTACTGCCAAAGACCAATTGTTGTTTGTATGTAATTTTACACCAGTAGACAGGAATGGTTTCATTGTAGGAGTTCCTTGTCCGGGTAACTATACGGAGATTCTGAATTCAGATGCAGTAGAATTTGGAGGACAGGGAAGATTAAATGCAGAGCCGATCAAGGCATCGAATGAGCCATGGAATGGGAAAAAGCATTCTATTGCGATGCATCTGCCACCTTTGTCAGTTACTGTATTTAAGTATGATTATAAAGAAGATACACCAAAGAAAACAGCAGCAAAGTCAGTCTCGAAAAGCGGTAAAACTGCAAAAGCCGGAAAGAAGACGACACCAAAAAAATAGCAAGTAGTAATAAATGGGTTAAATTAGTAAAATTCATGAATGTTTTGGACTGATTTAACCCTTTTTAAAAATATAAAATATTTAAGAAAAGGGGAAATGAATATGGGGAACGAGAGTAAAAGAAAAAAGCTTACCAGAGCAGTTTCAGAATTACGGAAAGAGGATTACTCTAAAGAACCTGAATTAAATAGTATTTACCACAGACTGTCGGACGGAAGAAAACAGTTTGCAGAGATATTTGAGAAAAATATTAAGGCAGTTATGCAGATTAGTTCACTTGACCTGATGATGCAGCATCAGACAGAGAGAATTATGGATATATCAATGGATGTAGCAAGAGCTACTGAGACTATTTTTGGCAGTGCAGGAGGCAGCTCCAGCAATCAGCATGAGGAGCTGACAAATACTATTGTTGAAGTCTCCACTCAGACGCAGGAGGTATATGAAAAGATTGAGCAGAGTCAGGGAGAGCTCACTATGATTAGAGAACTTTCTAATCAGACCATTAAGGTATCGGGAGAAATGCAAAAAGATCTGGATGAACTTCTGGCAGTTATTAATCAGATGAATAATGTTGTTGCCGGAATTGACGATATTTCCATGCAGACAAATTTACTGGCATTAAATGCTTCCATTGAGGCTGCAAGAGCAGGTACTGCCGGAAAGGGATTTGCAGTTGTGGCAAATGAGATTCGCGGATTGGCAGAGGAGACCCAGAAACTGACCCAGAGTATGGGGGATCTTGTAGACAGTATAAAAGGTGCATCTCAAAAGAGTGTGAAGAGTGCAGGCAGTACCATTGATGCACTTGGCACAATGACGGAAAAGATTGAAAATATATGGGAGTTAAACAGCGAAAATCAAAATAATGTTTCAAAAGTGAATGATTCGGTTAGTTCTATTGCATCCGTAAGTGAAGAAATCACTGGTTCCATGACAAAAATGGAGAATCAGCTGCGGGATAGCACTGACTTTATGCAAAATGTCAGCCAGGATTTGAAAAAGGCGGCAGAACCGGTTGTTGACATCGAAAAAACATTGGATGAAACAGTGAAGCAGATGGGAACTATGACAGAGGATGCCTTTTTTCATTTGGAAAATTCAGAATTTGCTTCTTATGTGAATAATGCGATTTCGGCTCATCATACATGGCTGTCTAATTTAGAAAAAATGGTGAGACAAAAGAAAGTAATGCCGTTACAGCTGGATTCTTCAAAATGTGGGTTTGGACATTTTTATTATGCACTGACACCGAGAATACCGGGTATTCTTCCAATATGGAATGCACTGGGGGCAAAGCACAAGAAGTTCCATAAGTTTGGAGGAGATGTAATAGAGGCCTTGAATTGTGAAGACTATTTCCGGGCAGAGCAGATTTATGGAGAAGCAGAACATTATTCCAAGGAATTGATTGCTGATTTAGAGAATATGCTGCAAATTGCAAAAAGCGGAACTGAAGGGAAAAGAATCGAATATCCCCAATAATTTGATTATAGAAAAAATTTCTTGAAAGCTAATGTCCTTTGTGCTACACTTGTAAACGTTGTGTACAAATTATTATGGAAAGCATTGAAAGTGTAAAGGAAGAAGTATTATGCAGATTTCAAGAGAAGATATTCGTAATGTAGCGATAATTGCCCATGTCGATCATGGTAAAACAACTTTAGTGGATGAACTTTTAAAACAAAGTGGTGTCTTTAGGGAGAATCAGGAAGTGGCAGAGCGTGTCATGGATTCCAATGATATCGAAAGGGAACGGGGAATCACGATTCTTTCTAAAAATACGGCAGTAGATTATAAGGGAACAAAGATTAATATCATTGATACGCCAGGTCATGCGGATTTTGGTGGAGAGGTGGAACGTGTTCTCAAAATGGTAAACGGTGTAATTCTTGTAGTGGATGCCTTTGAAGGGGCTATGCCGCAGACCAAATTTGTATTGAAAAAGGCATTGGAATTAAGTCTTCATGTAATTGTATGTGTAAACAAAATTGATCGTCCGGAAGCAAGAGTGGAGGAAGTAGAAGAAGAAGTTCTGGAACTTTTGCTTGATCTGGAAGCGACAGATGAACAGCTTGACTGCCCGTTTGTATATGCTTCTGCGAAAGATGGCGTGGCAAAGACTGATATGGATGAAGAAGCGGTGGACATGTCACCTCTCTTTGAAACTATTATCGACTATATTCCTGCTCCGACAGGGGATCCTGATGCGGATACCCAGGTATTGATCTCTACCATTGATTATAATGAGTACGTAGGACGCATCGGCGTGGGGAAGGTCGATAACGGGATTCTTAAGCTCAATCAGGAGGTTCTCTTAGTGAATGCTCATGATGAGAGCAAATGTAAAAAGGTTAAGATTGGAAAGCTGTACGAATTTGAGGGACTGAATAAGGTAGAAACAAAAGAAGCGGGAATTGGTGCAATTGTGGCGATTTCCGGTATTGCAGATATTCATATTGGGGATACATTATGTTCTGTGGATAATCCGCAGCCGATTCCTTTCCAGAAGATATCCGAGCCGACAATTTCCATGAATTTTATGGTTAATGATTCGCCCCTTGCCGGAAAAGAGGGTAAATTTGTAACGTCCAGACATTTAAGGGACCGGTTGTTCCGGGAGCTGAATACGGATGTTTCTTTGCGTGTGGAAGAAACAGAGGGGACGGATACTTATAAGGTATCGGGACGCGGAGAACTGCATCTGTCTGTATTGATTGAAAATATGCGCCGTGAAGGATATGAATTTGCAGTAAGCAAAGCAGAAGTTATTTATAAGACGGATGAAAAGGGAAAGAAATTAGAGCCTATGGAGGTTGCCTATATTGATGTACCGGAGGAGTTTTCCGGGACGATCATTAGTATGTTAAATGAGCGTAAGGGAGAATTACGGGCAATGACCCCTGCCCATGACGGTACAGTGCGTTTGGAATTTCATATTCCAGCCAGAGGATTAATAGGTTTCAGAGGTGATTTTATGACTTCTACTAAGGGAACCGGAATTATCAATACGATTTTTGATGACTATGGTCCTTACAAGGGAGACATGAACTATAGAAATCAGGGTTCTCTGATTGCTTTTGAGACGGGAACGACTATCACGTATGGTCTTTATAATGCACAGGACAGAGGAACGCTGTTTATCGGGCCGGGAGAGCAGGTATACGCAGGAATGGTAATCGGACAGACGGGGAAGGCAGAGGATATTGAGATTAATGTGTGTAAGGCAAAACATTTAACAAATACCCGGTCTTCGGGAGCAGATGATGCATTAAAGCTGACGCCTCCAAGAATTTTAAGTCTGGAGCAGGCTTTGGAGTTCATTGATACAGATGAGCTTTTGGAGATTACACCGGAACATATCCGTATTCGGAAAAAGATTTTAGATCCGACTTTGAGAAAGCGTTCCAGAATCAATAAATAATGGACATATTTGTCATTTGAAGAGGATAGACGGATTTGCGGTCATCAATCACAGTTTATGTGGTTGATGGCTTTTTTTTTTTGGTAATAAATGTTATACTAAAAAAGATTGCGTGAATTACGCATTAGATTAGGATAGTTTTATATCAAATTGGTTAAAAATAAAGGACAGAGTAGAATGAGAAGCAAAGAAAATAAAAAGGGAAACAGCAAAAGTCTTAGAAAAGAGCAGCTTGCCTGGGATAAATTAGATAATACAGCGAATCTGTTTCCGGTGATTGCAACAGAGGATATGACCAATGTGTACCGGATTTCTGTCACTTTGACGGAAGAGATAGACCGGGTTCTCTTACAGGAGGCATTAAACCGGATTCTGCCGCAGTTTTCGGTATTTCGTATGCGCCTTAGAATGGGCATATTCTGGTATTATTTTGAAGAAAATACACGTCCGGCACCTATTGTAAGGGAGGAATATTCCCATCCGGGTGCTTATATTGATAAGAGCAGAAATAACCATTATATGTTCCGGGTGACATATTTTAAATGCCGGATCAATCTGGAGGTTTTCCATGCACTGACGGACGGAGCCGGCGGAATCACTTTTTTAAAGGAGCTGGTATATCAGTATCTGCGCCTGAAATATCCGGATATTCTAAAAGAGGATAAGGATAAGATATCTTCCGGTATTTTTTTGGACAAGGAAGACAGTTATGTGAAAAATTTCAAAAAAGGACATGCCAAGGTGTATAAGTCGGAAAAGGCATTGACCTTAAACGGGGAGAGGCTTCCGGGTGATGAGATGGGAGTCGTACACGGATATCTTCCGGTTGATGAGTTAAAAGCTGCCGCAAAGAAGTATGGTGTGACGATAAATCAGTATCTGGTGGGAGTGTTTATTTATGCAGTATATAAGGAATATTTGAAGGAACAGCCTTCCAGAATTCCCATCAGATGCTGCGTTCCGGTTAATTTAAGACCATATTATGATTCCCATACAATGAAAAATTTCTTTGCCATGGTGTTTGCCACCTTTAAGCCCGAAAAAGAAAAGTATACATTCTCGGAGGTCTTAGAGATTGTGGCAGAGGATTTGAAGAAACAGATTACACCAGAGAATTTGAATAATATTATGTCTTATAATGTGTCCAATGAGAAGAACTGGATTTTGCGAGCAGTACCTCTTGTGGTTAAGAACTTTGTTATGAAACAGGTATACGGGGTTTCTGCCAGGGCAACCTCCGCTACGGTGACCAATATAGGCAATATTGAATTAAAGGAACCATATAAGCGGTATGTGGAACATTTTTATGTGACATTATCTATGTCCAAGGGCCAGAACATGAAAGGTGGTATCTGTTCTTATAACGGAATGCTGACTTTTACGTTTAGTTCCGTATTAATGGATTTATCGATCCAGAAAAGTTTTTTTCAAATCATTGCAAAAGACGGAGTTTTAGTTGCAATAGAAAGTAATGGTGCCTACTATGAATAAATGCAGACATTGTAATATCGTAATCTATGATAATATTGAGGTTTGTCCGCTGTGCCACAGTGTTTTGGATGAAATGACGGAAGAAGAGAAAGCACAAATGGATAAAATTCTGGGAGCAGGGGCACCATATCCGGATGTGCGCAAGCGTACAAAACGTCTTCATTTTGTCATGCGTCTGATTTTGTTTTTGTTTATTCTGGCAGAAATCGGGCTGGTTGTAATTAATTATTTTACAACACGAGGGTTCTGGTGGTCGGGAATCAGTGGGGTGGCGATGATCTATATCTATCTGTCCATGGTATATTGGATTAAACATGATGCTGGATATGCTGCCAAAATAGGTCTTCAGCTTACACTTACCATGATACTGCTGTTTGGAATTGATTATTTTACCGGAATGACAGGCTGGTCATTAAAATGGGCAATTCCCGGAGTGATTCTATTTGGGGATGCTATCGTGTTTTTTCTTATGATGTTAAACAGACAGCATTGGTACAGTTATACTTTATTACTTTTGATGATTGCAATATTCAGTGTAGGAATTATCAGTTTATATTTTCTTGGGAAAATTACCAATGTGGTGCTTCCGGTAACCTGTACGGCTGTAACAGGAGTGTATCTTTTGGGAACGATCATATTTGGCGACAGGGAGCTTGCAAGAGAGTTGAAACGAAGATTTCATGTATAAAATAAAAATAAGAAGGATAGAACAGATGGAGCGAAAAACGAGTATCAGGGGGAGAACTGCAAGGAAGATGGTGCGTTTGGCTAATCATTTTCCCCTGTTCGGTAATAAGGCACAAAACGGAGAAATTCGCATGAAACTCAGCGAAAGAGAAAAAATATGGGAATGTCCGGCACATTTGCAGCTGGAAGTAATCGGGATGGAGAACTTTAGGATGGAGCTGCTAAAGAAAAGGGACAACAGGAATGGATTACCGGATGATGCATCAGACGGAGTGGAAAGTGCTGGTGGAATTATTTTGCAGCTTCACGGAGGGGGATATTATGGAAAGCTTCATAATACATACCGTGACATGGCAGGACTTTATAATGAGATAAGCAATGGAATGGATGTATTGAGTATAGATTACCGTGTGGCACCGGAATATCCGTTTCCTGCGGCTTTAGAGGATGCAATTGCAGCGTATCAATGGGTGCTGGAACAGGGATATGATACGGAAAAGCTGTTTGTGGCGGGTGATTCCGCAGGCGGTGGTCTGGCACTTTCACTTTGCCTGTATTTGAGAAATCATGGACTGAAACTTCCGGCAGGGATTATCACTATGTCTGCATGGACAGACCTTACCAAAAGCGGGGAGTCATACGAAGAAAATTTTGATATTGATCCCATATTTGGGGGGACGAAAGACAGCCTTGTATATAAAGATGGCTATTATAAAGGGGAAGATCCGGAAAATCCATATATTTCTCCGATAAACGGAGATTTCAGCGGATTTCCTCCCATGCTTATGCAGGTTGGTGAATATGAGATGCTTTTAAGTGATACATTAGAAGTGGTAAAAAAAGCAAGGGAAAAAGGCGTGCTGGTAAAGGAACATGTGTACAATGGCATGTTCCATGTATTCCAGATGGGCTTGCTTCTGTATCCTGAAGCAAAGGAAGCATGGGTAGAAGCAGGAAGATTTATCCGTAAATTATCCAAAGAAAGAAGGACAGCACAATAGGAATTATCACAAAATTTGGAAATAAGGACAGATGAAATAGGAGCGGTAAATATGTATAAGATTACTAATTATTTAAAAGAATATAAGAAGGAAAGCATTATTGCACCGTTATTTAAAATGTTAGAGGCAAGTTTTGAATTGTTTGTACCACTTGTGATGGCAGCTATTGTAGATATAGGGATTAAGGAGCAAAACAATGCGTATATTATAAGAATGGGTGCTGTTTTGATCCTGCTTGGCATAGTGGGACTGGTTTGCTCCATTACGGCCCAGTATTTTGCGGCAAAAGCTTCCGTAGGTTTTGGGAAAAGCGTAAGAAGGGATTTGTTTGCCCATATCAATTCTTTGTCTTATACAGAGATCGATCAGGCAGGGACTTCTACACTGATCACGAGGATGACCAACGATATCAATCAGCTCCAGTCGGGTGTGAATATGTTTTTACGTCTGTTTTTAAGGTCGCCTTTTATAGTGGCAGGTGCCATGGTGATGGCATTTACGGTAGATATAAAGGCGGCATTGGTATTTGTTCTGGCAATTCCGCTGTTGTCTGTAGTGGTTTTTGGAATTATGCTGTATTCCATACCTCTTTATCAGAAGGTGCAAAAAGCTTTGGATCATGTTCTTTTGATGACCAGAGAAAATCTTGTGGGGGCAAGGGTGATTCGTGCTTTTTGCAGACAGGAGGATGAAAAACAGGATTACAGGGAGGGCAGTGATGTCCTGATGCAGATGCAGACTTTTGTGGGTAAGATTTCTGCAATGATGAATCCTGTAACATATATTATTGTAAATGCAGCGATTATTGCCATTATCTGGATAGGAGGGGTACAGGTAAGTATCGGAAATCTTACGCAGGGAGAGGTGATTGCCCTGGTAAACTATATGTCGCAGATTCTGGTGGAACTGGTGAAGCTTGCGAATCTGATTATTCTGCTGACCAAGGCAGCAGCCTGTTCCAAGCGTGTGGGAGAAGTATTTGCCATGTCTGCATCTGTCGTAGAGCATCCTACCGGAGTGGATTTGAAGCCGACGGAGAATAAGGTAGAGTTTAGAAATGTAACGTTTACCTATCAGGGGGCGAAAGAACCGGCATTAAAAGATGTTTCCTTTACAGCAAAAAAAGGACAGACGATAGGAATCATCGGAGGAACCGGGTGCGGAAAATCTACACTGGTAAATCTGATTCCCCGGTTTTATGATGTGACAGCGGGTGACGTTTTTGTGGATCAGGTAAATGTAAAGAATTACTCTTTTCATCAGCTTAGGGATCGGATCGGTGTTGTACCGCAAAAAGCGGTGTTGTTTAACGGAACTATTGCGGATAATCTTCGGTGGGGAAAGGAAGATGCGACTGAACAGGAAATGGAAAATGCGATTCAGATTGCCCAGGGGAAAGATGTGATTGCCAGTAAGAAAAATGGTCTGGAAGAAATAATCCTGCAAGGCGGAAAAAATCTTTCCGGAGGGCAGAGACAGCGTCTGACAATCGCAAGAGCACTGATAAGGGAACCGGAAATTTTAATTCTGGATGATTCCGCATCGGCTCTTGATTTTGCGACAGATGCAAAGCTGCGAAAGGCAATTAAGGAACAAACGAAGGGAATGACTGTATTTATTGTATCCCAAAGGGCGGCTACCATCAAGCAGGCTGATCAGATCATTGTTCTGGAAGATGGTGCTGTGGCAGGGATTGGAACCCATGAAGAACTGATGAAAAAATGTGATGTTTATCAGGAAATCGTAAAATCCCAGGATGATACTGCAAAGGAAAAAAAGGAGGAGAAGAAGGATGGCAGATAGAGAATCATTTTCAAAGGAAAGTCAGAAAAACACCATAAAACGGGTTTTTGCTTTTATCAAACCATACCGGGGATATGTCTGGCTCTCTCTTTTCTTTGCGTTTATTACGGTATTGACAACTCTTTATGCACCGATTGTGACAGGAGATGCTATAGATATGATCATAGGCGAAGGAATGGTGGATTTCACGGGTTTAAAACCTTTATTGATGAAATTTGCAGTGGTCATCCTTGTCACAGCCGTTACCCAGTGGCTCATGAGCCTTTGTAATAACCGGATTACCTATCAGGTAGTGAATGATATCCGAACACAGGTATTTGAGAGAATTAATCATTTGCCGCTAAAATATATAGACAGTAAACAATATGGTGAAGTAGTATCCCGGATCATAAATGATGTGGATCAGTTCTCGGAGGGACTGTTGATGGGGTTTACGCAGCTGTTTACAGGTATCATTACGATATTGGGAACCCTGCTCTTCATGCTGTCCATTAACTTAAGGATTACTATTGTTGTGGTGCTCATCACACCGGTGTCATTGTTTGTCGCAAGTTTTATAGCAAAAAAGACCTATCATATGTTCCGGCTTCAGTCTGAAAGCAGGGGAGATATGACGGCATTAGTAGATGAAATGATTGGAAATCAGAAGATTGTGCAGGCATTTGGTTATGAGGATGATGCCATGCGGCGTTTTGACAAAATTAACGGAGAGCTTTCAAAGTATAGTCTGCGGGCGATTTTCTTTTCTTCCATTACCAATCCGGCGACCCGTTTTGTGAATGGATTAGTATATGCAGGAGTGGGAATTGTGGGAGCGTTTGCAGCGGTGAAGGGTGGAATTACCGTTGGTCAGCTTTCCTGTTTTTTGAGCTATGCCAATCAATATACAAAACCTTTTAATGAGATTTCCGGAGTTATTACAGAAGTCCAGAATGCGATTGCTTGTGCGGCAAGGGTATTCGAGCTGATGGATGAACCGGTAGAGGAAGCAGATATGGAAGAAAGGAAGGTTCTTACGAGAGAAGAGGTAGAACAGGCAAGCAGCATTACATTAAGTCATGTAGCCTTTTCTTATGATAAGGAAAAACCGCTGATAAGGGATTTAAATCTTAATGTAAAAAAGGGGCAGCGAGTTGCAATTGTGGGTCCTACCGGCTGCGGGAAGTCTACGCTAATTAATCTTTTGATGCGTTTTTATGATATTGACAACGGAAGTATTGCCATTAACGGAACCAGTATTTACAAAATTACGAGAGACAGCCTAAGGGGAAATTATGGTATGGTATTGCAGGAAACATGGTTAAAATCAGGTACGATCGCAGAAAATATTGCTTATGGGAGACCTGATGCATCCATGGAAGAAATAATGGATGCCGCAAAGGCGTGCCATGCACATAGCTTTATTAAGCGGATGCCGGATGGATACCATACGGTGATTGGTGAGGATGGTGGAAACCTTTCTCAGGGGCAGAAACAGCTTTTGTGTATTGCAAGGGTAATGCTGGAGCATCCATGGAAGAAATAATGGATGCCGCAAAGGCGTGCCATGCACATAGCTTTATTAAGCGGATGCCGGATGGATACCATACGGTGATTGGTGAGGATGGTGGAAACCTTTCTCAGGGGCAGAAACAGCTTTTGTGTATTGCAAGGGTAATGCTGGAGCTTCCGCCCATGCTGATTTTGGATGAGGCGACCTCATCCATTGATACCCGTACAGAAATCAGGGTGCAAAATGCTTTTGCACGTCTGATGGAAGGAAGGACAAGCTTTGTGGTGGCACACAGGCTTTCTACGATAAAAGAAGCAGATGTGATTCTGGTAATGAAGGACGGGGATATTATCGAACAGGGAAGTCATGAAACTCTTTTGAAAAAGGGTGGATTTTATGCGGAATTATATAATAGCCAATACAAGGTATCGTAAGAGAACATGAGGATGAAATCTTAAAATATTGTGAAGAGTCTTGCTTTTTTTTGAAAGCATGGTATATTAGCATAGGAATTGCATTAAGAAAAGAGTATAGAGAAGAAGACTATGAAGAATTTGATAAAAAATATAAGTGATAAAGTGAATACAGTAAAAAATGGTGTCAGGAGAGTATGGAAAGCGGCAGGAGCCCCTTTTCGTAAACTGGCAGAAAGGAAAGGCATACAGACGGTAATCAAAGTAATCAGAATACCGTTTGTAGGATATCTGCTGTTAGCATGTATATTAAATTTTGTTTTAGAGGTGTTAAGCAGGCATTCTTTTATAAAGGCATTTAATTTTATTGGGGAATCCCCATTGGTTTTCCTGTATAATGCAGTTATTATTTTTGTAACCCTTTCACTGGTCTTGTTTGCGAAACGAAAGGTTTTTGCAACGATATTTGTTTGTGCGGCATGGGTTATTTCTGCATTTGCAAACTGGATTGTACTTTGTTTTCGTACGACGCCGTTTTCTGCCATTGATGTTTTAATGATTCGAAATGTCATGACTATGCTGGATAAGTATATGACTAAGTTCCAGATTGGGCTAAGTATTGTAGGAATCTGTCTGCTGGTGGCTTTATTGGTATACTTATATATAAGGCTTCCAAAGTCAGAGCATAAGAGAAATCCATTCAGGGCATCGGCATATGTCTGTATGTGTATTATTTTGACGGTAACACTGACAAAAGTTGCTGTGGAAACACAGACCGTATCGGATAATTTTGGAAATCTCGCATATGCTTATAATGATTATGGATTTGCGTATTGTTTCTCCAACAGTATTATTGATGTTGGTATCAGCAAACCTAAGGAATACAATGAACAGCTTGTCAAGGATATTACAGATGGTCTTGAATATGATAAGAGTGAGGTTGTTTTACTGACAAAAGAAGAAGCGGAGCAGCAGGAGAATTCCGTGACAACCGAAGAAGGAAATGAAGTACAGGGAGATAACGGGCATACAAGTGAAGATGCTGATGTGATAGATCGTTCTACAGATGTATCAAAAGATACTGATTATGTAAAACAGAATCATATTGGGAAGGAAGATATTTCCTATTACAAAAATGAAAAGGCAACAAAAGAGCATCCCAATATCATTGTGATTCAGCTGGAGTCTATTTTTGATACGGTATATATGAAGGATTTCTATGCGTCAGAGAATCCGATGCCGACTTTTGTTAAACTGAAACGAAAGTATTCTTCGGGTCTGTTCAGGGTGCCGGCAGTTGGTGCGGGTACTGCCAATACAGAGTTTGAGGTTCAGACAGGGATGAGCACGCAGTTTTTTGGTGCGGGTGAATATCCGTTTAAAACGGTTATGCGGGATACCACCTGTGACAGTATGGCTTATGATTTGAAGCGGTTGGGATATGCAACAGCGGGATTCCACAATAATGATGCGACTTTTTATGAGAGATATGTGGATTATTCCAATCTTGGATTCGATTCTTTTTCCGGTATGGAGCATATGTACCTGCTTAATTATACACCAAGAGGATGGGCAAAAGATAATGTACTGGATGATATTATGATAGAACGCATGAACCAGACGGAGGGCAGGGATTATATAACGACGATCACTGTGCAGGCACATGGAAG
The DNA here is from genome assembly GCA_029063085.1 of Lachnospiraceae bacterium. Lineage (GTDB taxonomy): Bacteria > Bacillota > Clostridia > Lachnospirales > Lachnospiraceae > CAG-590. The sequence continues at coordinate 89,565 of JAIDOW010000070.1, read as the reverse complement.
ATATCCTAAAAAGTATACAAAGACACTTACGGATTTAACCTGCCATTTTGAAGGAAAGTATGAAGGAGATTTAGAAAAGCAGGCAGCATGGCAGTACTATATCAATATGTGCAAAGAAACAGATAATATGATTACAGATTTAATTGAACAGATAGAGAAGATGGGAGAGCCAACTGTCGTGTTTATGTATGGAGATCATTTACCAAGTCTGAATCTTGAGGAGGAAGATTTGGAGGGGATTGACTTATATCAGACAGAATGGGTTATGTGGGATAACATTGGTTTGGAAGCGGAAAAAAAGGATCTGGCCGCTTATCAGGCAAGTACGTATATATTTAACCGTCTTGGATTAGAAGGCGGATTAATGCAGAATTTCCATAATAAGTATATGAACAGCAAGGATCAGGAGTATTATCTGGATAAAATGGAACTGTTGGAATATGATACGCTTTATGGAAATAATTATGCATTTGACGGTAAAAATCCATTTCCACAAACGGATATGAAAATGGGAATCCGTGACATTATAGTGGAAAGATACGAAATCTGGGAAAATGAAATCCGGGTTTATGGAGAAGGATTTAATGAATTTTCCGGAGTCTATGTGGATGGTAAATCGGTAGAAACAAACTGGATGAGTTACAGGACGCTGACGATACCGCTGGATGCTTTGGAAGGCGGCAGGGAATTGTATGTTGCCCAGGCAGGAGACGATCATGTGGTATTATCAATGAGCAATATGATTCAGATTAATCAGGAAGAAGATACAGGGACAACAGATACACAGGCAGAGACAACACAGGGTTCTGTAAAAGGGAAATAAGAAGTGTAAAGACAGGTTTATAAAGTGAAAAAGAGAAGAATAATCAGGATAATAAGCAGAATTTGTTTTGGAATTTATATGGCACTTTTGGTATATTTTTTACTTTTGAGCGACGGATTTGGCAGGATGGATGGGTATAGCCAGTATCGGTATAATCTGATACCCTTTCGGGAAATTGTCAGGTTTATTAAGTATTGGGAGTATATTGATTTTTTTAGTGTAGTGGTGAATCTGTTAGGAAATGTGGTTGCTTTTATGCCTTTTGGAGCATTGATCAGATGGGTGATTGACCGGAAAATACGGTGGTTTCAGGCAGTGGGGTATACATTTTTATTTAGTTTATGTGTAGAATTGCTGCAATTGGTTGCCAAAGTTGGAGTGTTTGATGTGGATGATCTGATTTTAAATACTCTGGGAGGATTGCTGGGATTTATTGTATACTATCTGCTGCTATTGATTAACAGAAGGAGTGAGAGGAATGATTAAGGAGAGTGCTTATAGCGTAAAGAGCGTCAGTACGGATGCAATAATAGCCTGCATATTGGCCGGGGTTTCTCTATGCTGTATGTTGGGGGCATTGCTGATATCTTATCTTTATGATGGAAAAGGTCCGGCGGCAGTGGGACTGCTGGGAATAGGGAGTCTGATTCTGGCAGTTTTAGGGATCGTGTTTACAGTTTATGCATGGAAATCAGAGGACGGTGGTCTGTTAATGAAAAGAATTGCAGGGGTTTTAAATACAATTCCGTTATTGGTTGCAGTGATATTTTATGTTTGGGGCTGGATGTAAGAACTTATTTTGATGCTCCGCTGTTTGTGGCGGGGTTTGACTTTTGATAGACAAGCAGGTGGATAAAAATGCAGAATGGGGAAAGACTAACAAAGGATGGAGAACGGCTGCAAAAGCAACTGGATTTCATATTGGAATTGGACAGGTTAAAGTATATTGAGAGACAATCTTATGTTGCAGATGCAAGTCGTCATGAGAACGATGCGGAACACTCCTGGCATCTGGCATTAATGGCGATGCTGCTTAGTGAGTATGCCAATGAAGAAGTGAATGTATTGCATGTGATAAAAATGGTATTAATTCATGACGCTGTGGAAATTGATGCAGGGGATACTTATGCATATGATACAGCAGGGAATGAGACCAAAAGGGCAAGAGAGGAGAAGGCAGCAGACCGTATTTTTAATATCCTGCCGGAGGATCAGGCAGGAGAAATGCGAAAGATATGGGAAGAGTTTGAGGCTGGAATTACACCGGAAGCGAAATTTGCAGCGGCACTTGACCATATACAGCCTATTATGTTAAATGATATTACAGGCGGCAGGGCATGGAGAGAACACGGGGTGGCAATGTCTCAGGTGATCAACCGGAATTCTGATACTCATCTGGGTTCAGAGACACTTTGGAGACATACAAAGTCTCTGGTTGAAAAGAACAGGGATTTGGGCAATCTGAAGAATGAATAGAAAAGAGGAATAAGTTTGGGATATCGTGAATTGTTAAAGGAAGAAAATGAAAGTGTATCAGAGCGGTATGAACTGGCAATGGGTAGAATTTTGACATTCTTGGAAGGAGATACCCGGATAGAAGAACCGTATCTGGATTATTTTTATAAAACTGCTAATTTTGTAAAAATGATGGATGAATTAAAAAACCACGTGGATACAGAGGACATGAAGGAATCTTCCTTTGAGGACATGAAGGAATATAACCGGACTTTATATAGTGATATCCTTAGCGATGGTGGTGCTTATGAGAAAAGTTATGGAAATCCTGCCTATGCAGTAAAAAAGCTTGGTAATGACTATGGTCAGATGCTTTCTTTCTTATATACACAGCTGCGTGGGGATATCATTTATGCTGTCGAACAGCGTTTATTTGATATGACCATTCATGCAGAGTTATTCGTGGAAGTGCTATGTCTTTTTGAAGAAGGTATTCCGGCAGTAAAAGAGTTAAGGGAAGTATTATATTATTTTGTGAGCGATTATGCAGACAAGACAATTGATTACAGGACGGCAGAGCTGCTGGATCCTTCGCTTACATTTGCTGTTGATATTATTATGAACAGCGATTTGACAGATTTGCGGTATCTGTTTCAATATGGGGAATATATTACAGAAAATGAAATTCGTCTGGCTCGTTTTTTAAACAGTATGCCGGAAACACAAATAGAGGAGATGGCATATACTTATACACATGGTTATGAAGAAGGATTCAGGATTGCCGGAATTGATCTTGGCAGAAAAAGAACTGTAAATATCAGGTATGCTATCGGACAGGAACGCATGATAAAGGCAGCTATCAGGCAGTTTGAAAAAATGGGACTTACACCGGTTATCTGCCGTGTGCCGGCTGTTAAGATTTATAAGGGCTCGGGCTACAAAGGAACAACAGCAAATAAGCAGTATGAGTATGATCATCGTATGGATGATGCTTTGTTTTTGGATAAAGCATTTGTGGAGCGGAAAACATCTGTGCTTAGGAATGCATATGAAAGAAGAAAAGTACTTGCCGCAGAATATGCAGGACCTGCTGTAGTGGAGGTATTTGGTGAGAATCCTTTTGAACCGGTTAATAAGCAGGAAAATTTGAAATTGTCGGAACAGCAGCAAAAGCTATCTGTTGCAGCGGCTTCTGAAAGTGCAAAGATTATGAATGAATATATTCCTCAAAGTGAATATAGTTTTACGATCATTGCTTATCCGGTTCCGGAAATTGGGGAGAAGTTTGAAGAGATTTTTGCGAAGATTGTTGAAGTGAATACATTAAATAATGAGGTATATAAGCAGGTTCAGCAGATTATCATTGACGAACTGGACAAGGCAGTCGAGGTTAGAGTCCTTGGCAGAGGGACCAATAAAACAGATATGACAGTTCAGATGCATGATCTGGAGAATCCGGAAAAGGAGACCAATTTTGAAAACTGTACCGCAGATGTAAATATACCGGTGGGGGAAGTATTTACTTCTCCAAAACTTGCAGGAACAAAAGGGACATTAAATGTATCTGAAGTCTATCTGAATGAATTGAAATTTAAAAATCTGATGCTTACTTTTGAGAATGGTAAGATTATAGATTATACATGTGACAATTTTGAGACAGAAGCGGAAAACCAGTCATATATTAAGGAAAATGTGCTGTTTAACAGGGATACTCTTCCGATTGGAGAGTTTGCCATCGGAACTAATACCACAGCTTATGTAATGGCAAATGCATATGACATTGTATATAAACTGCCAATTTTGATTGTGGAGAAAATGGGTCCTCATTTCGCAGTGGGAGATACCTGTTACAGCCATAGTGAAGATATACGTTTGTTTAATCCGGACGGCAAGGAGATCGTGGCAAAAGACAATGAATGTTCCCTGCTTCGTCATACCGAAGAGGAGCGGGCTTATTTTAACTGTCATACGGATATCACAATTCCTTATGATGAGATTGCAGCGATTATCAGTGTGCATAAGGATGGAACGGAGATTCCTGTTATAGAAAACGGAAGATTTGTCTTGGAAGGCTGTGATATTTTAAATGAGCCATTCAAAAAATAAAGAAGCTGTCGTAAAAATTTCTTCATGTGGCAGCCCCTTTGTTTTATCGTTAACATTTAATTTTCCATATCCAGTAGTTTGTGTATTGCGGAATGGTAGTATTTATGGGTGCGGTATTTGAGAACAAGTTCTCTTTCTTCGGCAGACAGAACAAGGGGGGCTTGTTCTAAACTCCCTTCATAACCCAGTGATTCTAATATATTATTGATTTGATAAATTTTACATAATATTAAAAGCATATCTGCGGAAGGTTGGTTTTGACTGTTTTCCCAGCCATAAATTGTTTTGGGGGAAATAGATACAGAGTAGTCATTTTTCAACTGGTTGACAACCTGCTGCACAGAATAATGGCGTGATTTCCTGTAATATCTTAACATTCTTCCAAGATTAGGGTTTTTCATAATTATCTCCATTTCTTTATTATATATGTTTTCTGTACTTTATCTTATAGTAACTGTTTTTTTCTGTCAATCAATTTGCTTCGAAATTTAGAAAAATGAATTGTATTTCTACGAAAAATAGAATATAATGATAGAAATTAGCAGTGTATTCTATTATATGTAGAAGAGGGAGGAATCATTCTTATGAAAGCAGAAAATTATTTGTTACAGCACATATTAGATCATAATATTTCATTAGTGAAGATAGAAGATGATATTGGAATTAATTTAAATGGTGTGGTTTCCAAAGGAAAAGAACTTTCCGCAGATGAATTTATGACTTTATGTGTTTATCTCGGGGTATCGGCAGATGAAGTGAAAAACAAAGTATTATAAAGGGTTAAAATGTTTTAATCATTGATATGACTGTTCAGAAATAAATTATTCTGGGCAGTTGTTTTTTTGGAATCCAGAAGATTGGTAAAAAGATATGTTACCGTCTGCTGCCTGCATAGATTCGGCTGCAAACGGTAACATAGTTAGAATTTAGAAGTGTTAAGAATTAAGTAATTACTTGTGTTATATTATATTAAAGCGTTTTATGAATTACAATGGATGAAATATGAAAAAGCATGAAAAAATATTTGTTTTTTTGAAATAAGTATGAATTTATGCACTATATTTATGTTCAAATATTCAAAAATTTGAAAAATAGAGAGTTTTTTATTGTACTGAAAGACGGACAGCAAATAGTGTAAGATGACATTAACCTGATAAGTTAGGATTTATAACTAAGAGACAGTATCAAACAGGAGGGATGTCATATGGTTAAATTTGTTAACAAAACACATATTTGCACTAAGCAGCGGAATCATTTTATTTTTTTACTTTTAATTCTTTTGGTTTACATAACCTCAAGAATGGAATACGTATATGCACAGGAATACGTACTGCCTGAAGAAGTTATAGTGGTAAAGAATGAGCAAAGGATGATTCAAAAACTGCAAAAGAGTATCAAAAATCATGAGACCTGCATCAGTTTTTACTATCCGGGAATTGCAAAAGATTTCAAAAAATATCAGAAAAAGAAGAATGCATATTCAGAATTTTTTGATAAGCTTGCTAAAAGGGACGGATATATGACAGGCATCATTTCAGGCGCATGCATTACAGTTCGTGGGATACAGGTGCAATATGTAACATTTCAGTTCGGATATCTCACAACAAAGAAACAGGAACGGTATATTGATAAAAAGGTGAGATCTATCGTTAAAAAAATCGGAAAAGGAAGCAGGGCATATAAAGCCAGAGTAGTGCATGATTATCTGGTTGAGCATATGCAGTATGACAGTAATTATTATAATCCATACTATGCATTTTCAAAGGGAAGAGGAATGTGTATGTCGTATGCTCTGGCATATCAGAGGATTTTGCAGGAGATGGGTATACCGTGCATTTATGTAAAAGGCAATAATCACGCATGGAATATGGTAAAGATAGGAAAATATTGGTATAACGTGGATGTGACATGGGATGACAATAGAAACAGGTATCGGTATTTTCTTAAATCTGATTTGGATTTTCCAGGACATAAACGTCCAAGGTCAAAATGGCTGGAATCCCTTTGTAAGGCAAAAACTTCATATTCTGGCAGGAAATAAGGAAATATATGCTTTGTATTTTGAAGAAGTATTTGCAAATGATTCCTGTGGGTAACAAGTCAAGTGTGCGTGCCTTTATGCACATTTGACGACTGCTGCAAGGATCACATACCCTGCTGCTCTGTCGCGTTGTAAGCTTGATATCCCGTTGCTTGCAGCGGGGTTGTTGACTTGAAATGTCTGTGGTCTTATGCTACAATGTGTTTCGATTGAGAATATTTTTATGAATTAAGAACAAGGAGGATGAATGTGTGATTAAGTTATATGAAGGTGGTGCTTATCTTGTAAATGGTACAGATATCATTGAAGAGGGTGCCAATCAGGAAGAGATTTTAAAGAGTAAAACAGGAAGTGTGGTTTCTAAGGAAGACGCAGCAAAAAATACGATTGCATATGATATTCTGAAAGCCCATAATACATCTGATAATATGGACAAGCTTCAGATCAAATTTGATAAATTAACTTCTCACGATATTACTTTTGTTGGTATTATCCAGACAGCCAGAGCATCAGGTCTTGAGGAATTTCCAATTCCTTATGTTCTGACTAACTGTCACAATTCCTTATGTGCAGTGGGCGGAACAATTAATGAAGATGACCATATGTTTGGACTGACCTGTGCTAAAAAATATGGTGGGGTTTATGTTCCTCCACATCAGGCAGTTATCCATCAGTATGCAAGAGAGATGCTGGCAGAATGTGGAGCTATGATATTAGGTTCGGATTCTCATACCCGTTACGGAGCACTTGGTACCATGGCCATTGGAGAAGGCGGCGGAGAACTTGTAAAACAGCTCTTGTGTCAGACCTATGATGTAAAGATGCCGGGAGTAGTAGGCATTTATCTGGATGGTAAACCGGAAGCAGGAGTTGGTCCTCAGGACGTTGCACTTGCTATTATCGGGGCGGTGTTTGCAAATGGTTATGTAAAGAATAAGGTAATGGAATTTGTAGGTCCCGGAGTAGATCATTTAAGTGCGGATTATAGAATCGGAATTGATGTCATGACGACAGAGACAACCTGTTTATCTTCTATCTGGAAGACTGACAGTAAGATAAAGGAATTCTATGATATTCATGGCAGAAGTGACAGCTATAAGGAACTGAATCCGGGTGCAGTTGCTTATTATGACGGGATGGTTTATGTGGATTTAAGCAAGGTAAAACCTATGATAGCTATGCCATTCCATCCAAGCAATACGTACACGATTGAAGAACTGAATGCAAATCTCATGGATATTTTAGAGGATTGTGAGAAGCGTGCACTTGTAAGTTTAGATGGAAAGGTAGATTTCACATTAAAAGATAAAGTGCGTAATGGCAGATTATATGTTGATCAGGGTATTATTGCAGGATGTGCCGGTGGTGGTTTTGAAAATATCTGTGCGGCCGCTGATATTTTAAAAGGTGCAAGTATTGGCGCAGATGAGTTTACCCTTAGTGTGTATCCTGCTTCTACGCCGATTTATATGGAATTGGCTAAGAACGGCAGATTAGCGGATCTGATTGCAACAGGTGCGATTGTAAAGACTGCATTTTGTGGTCCTTGTTTTGGTGCTGGTGATACACCTGCTAATAATGCATTTTCAATCCGTCATTCAACCAGAAATTTCCCGAACCGTGAAGGTTCTAAGGTTCAGAACGGACAGATTTCTTCCGTGGCGTTAATGGATGCCCGTTCTATTGCAGCAACCGCAGCAAATAAAGGATATCTGACTGCTGCTACAGATGTAGATGTGAATTTTGGTAACCCCAAATATTTCTTTGACCAGACAATATATGAGAATCGTATTTACAATGGTGTTGGAAAAGCAGATCCAACAGTAGAGATTAAATTTGGTCCTAATATTAAAGACTGGCCAGCTATGGTAGCATTAACCGATAATTTGATTTTAAAGGTTGCATCCGTTATTAATGATCCGGTTACAACTACGGATGAATTGATTCCTTCAGGAGAAACTTCTTCATATCGTTCCAATCCTTTGGGGCTGGCTGAGTTTACATTATCACGCAAAGATCCGGAGTATGTTGGAAGAGCAAAGGCAGTTCAGGTGATTGAAAAGGCAAGAGAAGAAGATCAGTGCATATGTGATTTCGCACCGGAAATGAAACCGGTTATGGAAACAATTAAAGGGAAGTTTTCGGAGGTAAATCATAATAATACCGGTATTGGTTCCACTATTTTTGCAGTTAAGCCGGGGGATGGTTCTGCCAGAGAGCAGGCGGCTTCCTGTCAGAAAGTGCTTGGTGGATGGGCTAATATAGCAAAGGAGTATGCGACCAAGAGATATCGTTCGAATCTGATTAACTGGGGAATGCTTCCGTTTCTGATGCCAGAGGATTATGCATTTGAGATTGATGATTATATCTTTATTCCGGATATCGCCAGGGCTGTTAAGGAAAAGAATGATGATATCAAAGCATATGTGGTAAATAAAGATATGAAAGAGTTAACCTTCCATTTGGGGGATTTAACAGATGATGAAAGAGAGATTATCTTAAAAGGATGTCTTATTAATTATAACCGCAGATAGAAATATACTAAGGGAGCCTTCCGGCTCCCTTTTAAATTCCGGTTTAGCTTACTAAGAGGGACGCTTCCATACAGTGATGGTGGCGGACGCAGGAAAAGGGGGCTTATGGTTTCCATGAGAGACTCGTTTGCACTCTGACTTCAACGTAGCGGTACATAAGAGGCTATCCTGCAAGCAGGCTACCCTCTAAGTACCGACGTTTTCAGACGGGTCTCTCTTAGGACAACCATAAGCCCCCTTTTCCTGCTGTGTACCGATACCGTCGTATGGAAGCTGTTTCTTGATACAATATACAAGAATTTCTGCCTTGCGGGCGGCACTGGCTGGTACTATGTGACCGGTTAGCTATTGGACTTTAAATATTATTTATTAACATTCGCTAAGAAAAGCAATATTTGATAAGAGATTGCCTTGCGCTTAGAACAAATATCCTCTGCCCCGCTGGCGACGTATAAATTCTTGTGTTGATTCTACCAAAAAACAGCTTTCAACATGAGCTTTTGAAAAGTCTAAGCTGTGGGGATATTATAGGATTCTAAGTGTAGGACTGTCTCATCCGTCGGTACTTAGCTGTCAGTCTGCATAAAATGCAGGCTGATGGCTTATGTACCGTTACGCATGAGACGGAGCGCGAGTTGCCACCCAACCCGAAGGGTTTTTAATGGTGGCAACAAACTTGCCGCCGAACAAAGAGAGGGGGCTCTACCTTAAATCGGGGACGGAACGTGAATCCTGTGATATCTCCACAGCGAACCCCACCAGCCCTTCATGTTGGAAGCGTCCCCAGTAAACTAAACAGGAATTTTTTTGTATATGCTTTTAATAAAAGGTAAGATGTGGTATACTTTAAAACAAAGTATTCTACATAAGGAATGGTATTTGGATAGGACGATATCCTTATAATTAGTGAATGAACAGGGAATGACACATGAGTAAAAAGAAAAAAATAGCTGGTGGTTTTGCCATGCAGGCAACAATTCTGGCAGCTGCAAGTATTGTATCAAAGTTGATTGGAATGGTTTATAACATTCCCTTTGCAAATATATTGAGAAAAAGTGGAGAAGGGTATGGTAACGGATATTATGGTGCTGCCCAGACATGGTATTTCTATATTTTAATTATCGCAACATTTAGTATTCCTTCCGCAGTGTCAAAGATAATGGCAGAACGGATTGAGCGGGGAGAGTACCGCAATGTGAAGAGGATTTTTAATGGTTCCATGCTGTATGTAATGATAGTGGGTCTGGCGGCGGCTGTATTTGCTTATGTGGCGGCACCTTATCTGGTTTCCCAAAATGCAGTGCTGTCTTTCAGGGTATTGGCTCCTACCATATTCTTTTCAGGATTCCTTAGTGTATACCGGGGGTATTTTCAGGCTTATGGTAATATGGTGCCAACTTCGGCTTCACAGGTGATTGAACAGATTTTTAATGCAGCGGGAAGTATTACGTTAGCGTTATTGTTTATAAAATGGGCATCTGCTTTGGGCAGGGAAAGTGAGATTGACAAGTTTGGTGCTGCCGGCGGGACGATTGGAACAGGTGTAGGTCTGCTTGCGGGCTTGGTTTATATGATGATTCTCTTTCGGAAGGAGAAAAGGGAGCTGAATATGCGTATGAAGACAGATGTGACGGAACATATTCTGTCTTACAGGGAAGTGATCAAGCTGTTATTAATGATCGCTACCCCTATCATATTAAGTTCGGCTATCTATAATGCCAATGCCATGCTGGATATGACTATTTTTCAAAAGGTGTCCAAGGCAATGGGTTATGGAAAAGAAGTGATAGATGGGCAATACGGATTATACAGCCGAATGTACTTAGTACTTGCAAATGTACCGATTGCTATGGCGTCAGCGGTTGCATCGGCAGTCATTCCGGGAGTTTCCAGTGCATATGCTGTAGGGAATAAGAAAGAATGCAGTCGTAAGCTTAACCAGTCCATGGAGTTGACAATGGTTATGACGATCCCTTGTGCAGTGGGATTTGCCGTCCTTGGAAAGCCAATTGTACGGTTGTTATATTATAGCCTGACAGAAGAAGAGATAGATATGGTGGGAATGCTATTATTACTTGGCGGCATTTCTATTGTAATCTATGGTATATCCAGTGTATTAAACGGGGTATTACAGGGAATCGGGAAAGTAAATGTTCCTGTCATCAGTGCAATCGTTGCTCTGTTGCTTCATATGGTCCTATTGGTATTTCTTGTTGCGGTATGCGGGGTGGGAATTTATTCACTGATTTTTGCAACAGCATTTTATGCGGTTATTGTCGTGTTTATGAATTACCTTTATGTGAAAAAGTATCTGGGCTTTCGGATGAAGTGGAAACATATAGTATGGGTTCCGATGATATCGGCTCTTGTTATGGGGATTACTGCTGTTGTTTTATACAATGGATTTTATCTGTTATTGGGTTATGTGATGGGAGAACGAGTCTGCAATGGAGCGGCTGTTTTAATTGCAATCGTATTGGCGGCTTGTGTTTATTTTATTTCCATGATTAAAATAGGAGGTTATACAAAAGATATGCTGCTGGCATTCCCAAAAGGGGCATTGCTTGTCAGAATTGCAGAAAAATTACATTTGATTTAATTCTAGTTGAAAAGAGGTATTTATGATGAAATTAGTATTTATCGGAGCGGATCATGAAGTAACCGGAAGCTGTCACTGTTTGCAGGCATGTGATAAGAATATTCTGATTGACTGCGGGATGGAGCAGGGACAGGACATATATGAGAATCAGGAACTGCCGATGAATCCTTCGGATGTGGATTACATATTGCTTACCCATGCACATATTGACCATTCAGGACTTTTGCCGCTAATGTATGCAAAGGGATTTCGGGGGCAGGTTTATACTACAAAGGCAACAACAGACCTTTGCCAGATTATGCTAAGAGACAGTGCCCATATTCAGGAGTTTGAAGCAGAATGGAGGAACCGGAAAGGAAAAAGAGCCGGTGAAAAGGAATATGTGCCGCTTTATAGTATGGATGATGCCATAGGAGTACTGGAGCATTTTGTTCCATGTCAGTATGAGGATATGATCGAACTGACAGAGGGGATTAAAATCAGATTTTCTGATGTCGGTCATTTGCTGGGTTCTGCCAGTATTGAGGTATGGCTGACAGAGGGGGATGTTTCAAAGAAGATTGTATTTTCAGGAGATATCGGCAATATCAACCAGCCTATCATCAAGGACCCGCAGTATCTGACAGAGGCAGATTATGTGGTAATGGAATCTACATATGGTGACCGCAGTCATGGAGGAACACCGGATTATGTCGCAGACTTTACCAGAATCATAAAGGAGACCTTTGATAAGGGGGGAAATGTTGTCATTCCTTCTTTTGCAGTGGGAAGAACCCAGGAGCTTTTATATTTTATCAGAAAGATAAAATATGATAATCTTTTGCCGGAATATGAGGGGTTTGAGGTATATGTTGACAGTCCTCTGGCAATTGAGGCGACTAATATATTCAACAGGAATGTGGAATCCTGTTTTGATGAAGAGGCAATGGAGTTAGTCAGACAGGGGATCAATCCGATTTCATTTCCGGGTTTGAAAACAGCTGTTACCAGTGATGATTCCAAGGCAATCAATTTTGACATGAAACCGAAGGTGATCATTTCTGCTTCCGGTATGTGTGAAGCTGGGCGGATCAGGCATCATTTAAAGCATAATCTCTGGAGAAAAGAGTGTACCATTTTATTTGTGGGTTATCAGGCACATGGAACTTTGGGGCGGAGTATTGTGGAAGGTGCACCGAATGTAAAACTGTTTGGAGAGCAGATTGAGATACGTGCAAAGATTGAAAAGCTGGATGGTATCAGTGGTCATGCAGACCAGAAGGGATTATTAAAGTGGCTGCATTCTTTTGAGCCAAAACCGAAAGTATTTGTGGTGCATGGTGAAGATCTGGTATGCGAACATTTCAAGAAAATGATACAGGATGAGGGATATGAAGCAATTGCACCATTTTCAGGAGCAGAGTTTGATCTTGGAGCTAATGAATTGATCTTCCAGGGTGTTGCAGTACGGAAAGTAAAAATCAGCCAGAAGGCATTTCGGGCACAGGCAATCTTCGAACGTCTTGTGGCAGCGGGTAATCGTCTTCTTACGGTTATTGCCCATAATAAAGGCGGGGCAAATAAAGATCTGGTTCGGTTTACAGACCAGATTAACAGTCTGTGCGATAAGTGGGAACGGTGATTAAATTAGTTTTTTTGTTCTGTGTTTTGTTCCTTAAACCAATATCAGGTAAATAGCCGGGTTTTATGTTTGAAATATAAATAGGGGCTTGAAAAGCCTTTAAATGCAAGGTACAATAGGGGTAGCAAGGTCACATGTTACCCCTGTTATATGATATATTTTTTATTATCGGGAACAGATAACATGGGATAGATAAGATGCAGGAGAGAAAAAGTGATGGACCTTGAATCGGAGAAATCTGATTTGAGGTTTTTTTCGTTGGAGGAGATAGCAATGGAAAAACGTAAAAGAATTGCATTGCTGGTTGGACAACCGGAAGAAAATTATCAGAATCTGTTTATACAGGGATTTTTAAATCAGGCATTTGCAAGTGATTGGGATGTGTGTATTTTTGCGATGTATCAGAAATATCAGGAGTCTGCTGCCAGAGAGGTTGGTGAGTCCAATATTTTTTCTTTGATTCAGTACAATTTGTTTGATGCATTTATTATTCTTCTTGACACTTTGCAGACACCGGGTGTAGCAGAACGGTTAGAAGAACAGATAAAGAATTCCTTTTCCGGACCTGTTCTATGTATAGATAAACAAAGTAAATATTTTCCAACAATCATGAACGATAACTATTATCCGGTTAAAAAGCTGTTAGTCCATTTGATAGAACATCACGGATTGAAGGATATTGCGTATTTAACAGGAAAAGAATGGCATCTCCATTCCCAACAGAGATTACAGGCATATGTTGACTGTATGAAGGAATATGGACTGCCAGTAAAAGATAACCGCATATTTTATGGCGATTTCTGGTATAGCAGTGGAGAAAGTATGGTGGAAAAGCTGCTAAAGGACAGAGAGAATATGCCGGAAGCGATTGCGTGTGCAAATGACTGTATGGCAATTGGTGTGGCAAAGGCATTGACAGAGAATGGGATTCGTGTGCCAGAAGATGTTGCTGTTGTTGGTTATGATTCCGTGGAGGAAGGTCAGACAAGCCCGAAGCCGATTACTTCCGTTCCGATTCCGGCCAAAGCTTTTGGAGATTATGCGGCAAAATGTTTGCAGGCCATGTTTGACGGCTCTACCCTTCCAGAGTTCCAGGCTGATCCGGATTTATTTATCGGCAGCAGCTGTGGATGTCAGAATGACAGTATGATTCCTAAACTACAGCTTCGGGAAAACTGGGGAACTGATATTTCGGAACACAGCTTTTACTCCTGTTTTAATCATATGATGGAGGATATGTTATCCCAGTCGGATTTTAAAAATCTGATGAACGTGATTTTCTCTTATATTTATCAGATTCGCGAGTTCGAAAGCTTTCACCTCTGCTTAAATGAGCATTGGGGAAATTTTAAGGATATGGGAAAGTCTGATGCGGAATGGAAGGATTATACAAAACAGATGATTCCTATATTGGAATGTGGTACCGGAGGAGAAAACAGGGATAAAATAGATTTGAAGGGCAGATTTAAAACAGAAGTCCTTCTGCCGGATCTGTATGTGGATAGGGATAAACCTAAGGCGTATTTTTTCACACCCCTGCATTTTGAAGACCGTTGTTTAGGTTATGCAGTAATCAGTTACGGTAATGAGGCAAAAAGTTATAATGATACTTATCGGCTGTGGCTTAGAAGTGCTATGCAGGGATTGGAATGTTTTCGTAGAATAGAGGCATTACGACAGAGCAGTACCTTATTAGAGGAAAGCCAGATTCGGGATTCTCTTACCGGTTTATATAATTATAAGGGTTTTATCCGGCAGTCCGAGGCATTGATTAAAAGAGCCAAGAGACTGAATTGTTATATCAGTACAATGGCAGTAGATATCAGAAGTCTTGCTGTGATTAATGATGAACATGGAAGAGAAGAAGGAAATCAGGCAATTATAAAAGTTGCCAGATGTTTGGAAGGCTGTATTGATGACGGAATGAGCTGCTGCTTGGGAAATGGTGAATATATGGTTGCCATTTTATCGGGTAATAATGACAGGAAATTGATTCATCTGATTCGAAACAAACTGCTTAATATGCTGGAAAAATATAATAACGAAAGACCTGCGGATTATGCTTTGCTGGTATATACGGGAAGTGTAACCGGCAGGGTGAATGATGTAACGGAGTTTGAACATCTGGTTAATGGTGCAGTGAGCAGGAAAAACGGAAACAAGGCCAGTGAACAGCGTATCACAAATAATTCGAAATTAACGGCAGAAGAGCTGGAAGAGGCACAGATTGTACGCCGGGTTTTAGAAGAGAATTTGTTTTTATATCATTTTCAGCCTATCATCAATGCAAAAAACGGAGAGGTTTACGCTTATGAGGCATTGATGCGAGCAGATGTTACTCCATATCTGTCTCCGCTGAAGGTACTGAAATATGCCGATTATTTTGGCAATCTGTATGATGTGGAGAAAGCGACATTTTTTAATGTGATAAAACAGATTAAGGATAATGAGGATTTGTTTTCCGGAAAGAAAGTATTTATCAACAGTATTCCGGGAAACAGGCTGAAAGATGAAGATGCTGTCTGGCTGGAAAAGGAAATTATGGAGTATGCGGGACAGATCGTTGTGGAACTGACAGAGCAGACAGAGATAGATGATGAAGCTTTGGCACAGATGAAGGCAAGTTATGAAAAAATGGGGATAGAAACGGCAGTTGATGATTACGGAACCGGTTATTCCAATGTTACCAATTTGTTACGCTATATGCCGAACTATGTTAAGATTGACAGAATGCTTTTGACAGAAATCCAGAATAGTCCTCAGAAACAGCATTTTGTGAGGGAGATAATTGAATTTGCACATGACAATGCGATTATGGCTCTGGCAGAGGGGATTGAGACATCAGAGGAGCTTGAAATGGTGATTCATCTTGGTGCGGACCTGATTCAGGGATTCTATACAGCTAAGCCATCCAAAGCAGTGGTGGAAACCCTTGATAATACAGTTGTTAGTGAAATTTTGCAGTACAATAAGAAAAGGGAAAGCCAGAAAGTATATGTTGCCGGCAGAGAAGGAAGGGTTTCTCTTGCAAAGCTTGTGGCAGATCAGTATGTTAAAATCCAGATTGTCCACGAAAAAACAACTTACAGGGATATTACTATTGTGGGAGTACCAGGAATGGTATCTCATATGACGCTGGATATAGGAGACGGTTATCAGGGAAGAATCGTACTGGAGAATGTGGTTTTTGACAGTGGAAAAGCTGAGACTTGTATCAATATTGGAAAACAATGTGAGGTGATTCTGGTATTACAGGGGGATAATGAGTTAAGAGCCGGAGGAATCCGTGTGCCGGAGGAGTCTAAACTGATATTAGAAGGGAATGGAAATTTGCTGATACAGGAAGACCATACCGGGTATTTTGGTATTGGAAATGATTTGAAGTCAGCACATGGTACGATTGAATTTGAGCAGGATGGTATTATTGAGATTCAGGCGAACGGAATGAAAGGAATCGGAATTGGATCCGGTTATGGAGGAAATATTCATATCAATAAGGGAAAATATGTCTTGCATCTAAAAGGAAGAGAAGGAGTCGGTATTGGGGCATTTTATTCGGATGTCAGTGCAGATATATTACAATGTGATATTAATATGAACATTGATATTTCAAAAGGAGTTGGCATTGGTTCCATGGAAGAAAATGCCAGAATCAATCTGAAAAATCTTTCAGCAAGATTTGTTTTCGGAGGGGAAAAGCTGATAGGAATCGGAACCGTTGACGGAGGGCAAAGTGAGATAGGAATCTACAATGCAAATGTAGAAATGGATTTACGGGCAACAAATATGTGTGGAATTGGGGCAGAGAATGGTTTTACGAAATTAGACATAGAATATGCATCTGTCCGAATCAACGGAGAGGGGAAATATGCATTAGCGTTTGGTAACAGGGAACGGAATGCCCGGATTCATATTGTAAATGCTACTGTGGACAGTAAGCTGAAATCTTCCCTTGACACGGATATGGGAGCCGGTGAAGAGGATATTTATATTGCAAATGCCCGGTGTATCTTTACCCTGAATGGGAAAAGTATCATACGGAAAGTAGAAGACATTGATCTGTAGCGGCTGAGAATCCGGCAGATATTATAGTGAATCAATTGAAATCATTGGGGCCGCCGCAGCAAAGATTACTGCGGCAGCCCGAACTTTCTCATGTGATATCAGTTAATTGTGTTCAGATGTGTGACAGGAAGGTATACAGGCAATCCATTCTGATACGAGATATCCGGTTCTCCTGTAATCAATGGAGCCATATAATTGATCAGGTCGGGAGTGACGTCATTGCCAGCTTCGTTGATCCACTGTCGGGGAATGGACTTGGCTTCATTAGCAATACCCTTGATATCGGCAGTTTCAATTGCGGTCTGATAAGGAGAATCAGAGATTCGTTTTATTATCAGCATACATTTGGACATTCCGGAAGCCGCACATGAGACAGCATGAAGTCCCAGAGAAAAGGATTCTTCAATATCGGTAAGCGAAGAAATATGTGCTCCACAGCGCTGTAATACATTTAACTCAATAGAACGTACCTTTACATTGATGCTTTCTTTTATAAAATATTCCAGACATTTGCCGGCACCGCTTAACTGGGCATGTCCGAATTGGTCGCTGGCAGGCTTGGCAGCACTGAAATAGTTTCCGTCTTTATCCCGGATGCCTTCGGAAACTGCGATGATCACGTTATTGCGTTTAGAAAGCTGCTCCTTTACATCTGCAATAAACTGGTCTTTGTCAAATGCCACTTCAGGGAAATAAATCAGATGAGGTGCAGTGTTGTAAGAATTCCTGGCGAGCGCGGAAGCCGCAGTAAGCCAGCCGGCATCTCTTCCCATGATTTCTACTATGGTAACACTTTTTACACTGTAAATAAAAGTATCATGGGCTACTTCAAGGATAGAGGAAGCGACATATTTGGCGGCAGAACCATAGCCCGGGGTATGATCTGTAATGCAAAGGTCGTTATCAATTGTTTTGGGAATGCCGATGATTCGGATATCACTGCCGATTTGTTCCCCATAATGACTAAGCTTTGATACCGTATCCATGGAATCATTGCCGCCTATATAGAAAAATGCACCGATGTCATACTTTTTAAACTGATTAAAGATAAAAGCATAAGTAGCATCATCATCTTCGTAATCCGGAAGTTTGTACCGGCAGGAGCCAAGATACATGGAAGGGCTTATTTTTAAGGTTTCGATAAAATTGGGAACTTCTTCGGCTTTTTCACTAAGGTTTAATATGTGATTTTCTAAGATACCAAGGATTCCATAGATGGATCCATATACAATATCATAATTTTCACTTTGAATAACAGCCTGGACAACACCTGCAAGAGAGGCATTGATTGCAACGGTAGGACCTCCTGACTGTGCAACGATTACATTTTTTTTCGACATGGAGTTTCTCCTTTTGTGATAATAATTCATTTATTATGAAAGTGGGTGTTCTAAGAGATAACGTTCCACTTCCACTTGTGTATAATTATGATACGTTAAACAATATAAAAATTCAAGGAATATTTTCTTGTATTTTTCTAATAGTTATTGTATAATTTAGATATGTTTTAGGAATGTTAATAAAGTAGAACTTCTGGTGTGCACGACAACTCTTGTAATTTTGAACCTACATTTATTTTTATGGGGAACTGATATTTATAAGCGGATGTCGGGCCGGCATTGACCGGATGGCAGATTCTTATGTGAAGTAGCCCACCTAGCTTGGCTAGGACTCAAAATGCAGGAAACGGCATAATCGGTTGTTCTACTTTAAGAATAGAGAAGTACTAAGGATTGATAAGATACGGAAGATTATACATAGTACAAAAGAAGAATGAAGCAGCATTGGACGACGGAAAGCATTTGCTTAAGTCTGATTGCTGCTTCTTGCATTTGCACGGGACTGATATATGAGTCTGTGATAATGCCGATAAAGCAGGAAATAGGAAGGTAGGATAAGATGAAACGAGAAAAGCAGGCTAAGAAAAAGAAAAAAGGATTGTGGATTTTTCTATTTCTTCTGGTAATGTTTGGAATAACGGGAGGGGTACTGATTAAAACAGGTTTTTACCAGAAGGCAGTTGATAATCTTATGCCAAATGCAGAAGCCAACCGTCTGATTAGTTATCTGGGAATCAGTGACTATGAGTACACAGACAGGATAGGTTCCTGCTTTACAGTGAAGTCGGCAAAGAAACTGCTGGACTCGGCAAAGATTTCTTATGATAAAGTGGATATAACATTAGAACATATGCCGGGTTTTCTGGCACTTACCAGAAAGCAGTTTGAGCGGATGTATGATTCCATGATTGAAGAGCTTCAGCTGGACCGTCTGCAAAGCGTTAGTTTATACATATATGATATTGACAGTGCGAACGATAAGGAGATTGACGGAATCGTTTATGAGGTAGTAGGCACCAGCAGCGGTGATTATTATATGGAAAAAGACTACGGACTAGACAGTGACTATATAGGGAAAATTGTCAGGTTATATGTATCCAATAATGAGATTATCCTATGCCTTGGGGAAAGTGATGAGGATGTTGATATACGGAATGCATACGCATCAAAAATATCCGAAGAAGATGGAAAGAAATATCTGTTAGCTTATGTAAATGGAGGGATGCAGAAGCTTCCGCTGTCCGGCAAAACGGATATCGGAGACGTGCAAAACGGATGTCTTTGTGATATCACAATTTCCAATAAAGGTGTTACCCAAATTGCTGATCATACGGGTGAACTGATGACAGCAAAGATAACTTCTTATACAGAGGGCGTTGTTACAATTGACGGGTCCGGGGATGCTTTGTATCTTTCGGAAGCATTTAATGTATATAAGGTGAATGGGGCTTTTAAAGCGATGAAATCGGCAGGAACATTGATCGGATATGATCAGGTTTCACTATATGTAAAAGATGGAATCCTGGAGGCAGCGTTGATTACGGAGGATATTTATGCTAAAAATATCAGGGTGTTAATCAGTAACAGCGATTATTCGGATTATTACCATAATGAAATCAACGTTACATCAGATACAGATTTTACGGTTACTTTTGGGGAGACTGTAAAAGAATATGCAGCGGGAGATAAAGTATCTTTTAGAAACGGAAGTGAAGAATTGCAAAATGATAATGCGAAGATTGCTTCCAAAGTGGAAGGCGGGAAGATTAAGGTAAGTTCTGTCAAAAGGCAGGGAGGAAGTCCTGCTTACCGGGGCGTTTTAGAACTTTCCAAAGATGATAAAGGGGTGCTGCTGATTAATGAGCTGCCTGTGGAAGAATATCTGTATGGGGTATTGCCGAGTGAGATGCCGGTTTCTTATGAGACAGAGGCATTAAAAGCACAGGCAATCTGTGCACGGGCTTATGCATACAGGCAGATGGAGAGTAATACGTATTCGCAGTATGGTGCACATCTGGATGACAGTGTTTCCAGTCAGGTGTATAATAATGTGGAAGAAGATGAACGTGCCATTTATGCAGTAGATGATACGTATGGAGTTGTTCCGTGTTATGGTGATCAGGTGATTGAAGCATTTTTCTTTTCTACGTCCTGTGGAACGACAAGTAATAACAGTGTTGTATGGGGAGGTAATCAGGAGCCATATTTACTGGATACCATGGAAACAGAACTGAATGATATGGCAAATCTCAATAATGAAGAAAGCTTCAGGAAGTTTATTGACGGTGAGTTGGGAACAGGTTTTATTGAGGCAGAGGAGCCGTTTTTCAGATGGAGTGTCGGGTTTACAAAGGAGAAGCTGACAGAGGCGATTAATACACATTTGTATGAACGGATTGAGGCAATGCCAGAGAATCTGTTGGTGATGAATGCACAGGGGAATTATGAGAAAAGATCAATTAACAGTATCGGTGAGCTGGTAAGTATTGAAGTGACCAAGCGGGGGAACAGTGGTATTATTGAGGAGATGGTGATAACGGGAACTGCCGAAACCATACTGGTAACCGGGCAGTCGAATGCACGGGCACTTTTAAGTCCGGAAGCAGTTGAAATCCGGAAACAGGACGGTTCTGTCGTAAAGGGCTGGAAGACGCTTCCAAGTGGATACTTTTATGTGGATGACAGTAATGGCTTTGTGATTCGGGGAGGCGGATTTGGGCATGGTGTCGGCATGAGCCAGAATGGAGCGAATGATATGGCAAAACTGGGGTATACTGCCAGTGATATCA
Source organism: Lachnospiraceae bacterium (assembly GCA_029063085.1). GTDB lineage: Bacteria > Bacillota > Clostridia > Lachnospirales > Lachnospiraceae > CAG-590. Next base: position 68,192 of record JAIDOW010000070.1, on the reverse strand, counting down.
TAGGACATTATTATACAGCGGTAGAACTTAAGGATATGTATGAAATGATGGGAAAATAATATTGACCATATGTTTATAAATGATGGGTAGGAGCGGATATGTATAAACTCCGGGAAAATGAAAAGTTTTCTAAAATTAAATTACTTGCAAATTTTATCTACAAATTCTCTGTTAAGATAAGTGACAGTTATACAGCGGCGTGTGCGGCACAGGCGGCATTCTTTGTATTGTTGTCGGTAGTTCCGCTGATATCTTTATTATTAGCGGTTACGACATATCTGCCGTTTGGTCCCCAGGATGTACTGGACGTTTTAATGCGGGTGATACCGGATGAATTTGCGGCTTATGTTGCTGATATTATTAATGATCTGTACAGCAGAGCCGGCAAAACGGTAATTTCTGTTTCGGCAGTTGCACTGCTTTGGTCTGCATCTAAAGGAATTGCGGCCTTGATGGATGGATTTAACAGTATGTATCAGATCAGACAGGAGAATGGTTTTATAAAATCCAGAGCGATAGCAATTGTATATACCTTTTTATTCATTATCTTATTTGCTGTCGTTATGTCAATTTATGTTACGGTGAGCCATTATTATAAAAGTTATATCCGTGATATATTTGAGATTGGTTCCGTGGCGGCAGATATTTTGCTATTTATCCGATATGCAATGGGCTGGCTGCTTTTTTATGCATTTATACTCATGTTATATGTAATACTGCCAGGAGGATTTGGGTTCCCAATGGGTCAGGAGGAAAAAATGAATTTGGGACGCAGGATTCAGTCTCAGATGCCGGGTGCTGCATTTTCTTCGGTAGCATGGCTGGTGATTTCGAGAGTAGTATTGCTCTATATAGAGTATTTTCCTAATTTGTCCGTTATGTATGGTTCCCTGGCGGGAATAGTGATTGCAATGCTATGGTTGTATTTTTGTATGTATTCAATCTTCATTGGGGCAGTTATTAATTATTTATTGTCAAAAGGATACTTGACACGAGTAAAAAAGATGTTACAATAGGTTTATTAAATTAAGAATAAGGCAATGATGGTGCAAAAGAATAATATGTTCCAGCAGAGAGAGAAGGTCATTGGCTGTAAGCCTTCTTTGGTTCACGTATTATTTTAATTTCACACCGGAGTTTCAAAATTGAAGTTTTATATGAAGGAAAGATAGCCATAGATGGTTTGACCGTTGTTTTGATGAAATGGTAGGTTTTGACGGGTCATGAACGTTAACACATGATGAGAGCCAGAGCAGATGCTTTGGAATCAGGGTGGTACCGCGAGCAAGTTCGTCCCTTTTGGGACGGACTTTTTTCACGTTAGCTACGAGCCATGCGAGTATAATGATAAAGCTGGCTATTGGGAGCTTGCTCACAAATAGGCAGTTTTATCATTATACTCATACGGCGACAGCCGTGACCGAGATGGAGCGGAGCGAAATCGAGGTTGCATGGCGAGAGGAAGGCGACAGCCGTGACCGA
>JAIDOW010000070.1:0-66610 GCA_029063085.1 Lachnospiraceae bacterium | reverse complement strand
CGGCGACAGCCGTGACCGAGATGGAGCGGAGCGAAATCGAGGTTGCATGGCGAGAGGAAGGCGACAGCCGTGACCGAGATGAAGCAGAGCGAAATCGAGGTTGCATGGCGAGAGGAAGGCGACAGCCGTGACCGATGCCAGAGACCTTGGAGAACGAAGAGATCCTAGTTCGAGGGTATGCAAAGCTGATGGAGCGGAGCGAAATTGAGGTTGCATGGCGGAGGAAAAGCGACAGCCGTGACCGATGCCAGAGACCTTGGAGAACGAAGAGATCCTAGTTCGAGGGTATGCAAAGCTGATGAAGCGGAGCGAAATTGAGGTTGCATGGCAAAGGAAAGCAAAGTTGATGAGAATTATACAACTTTCATTTTAAAAGAAAAATAATAGAAGGAGATAAATTATGAAAGAAAAATTAGAAGCAATTAAAGCGGACGCACTTGCGAAAATCGACAGTGCAAAGGATCTTGACAGCCTGAATGAGATTAAGGTTGCAATTCTTGGCAAAAAAGGTGAGCTGACCGCTGTCTTAAAAGGAATGAAGGATGTTCCTGCGGAGGAAAGACCCATGGTGGGGCAGATGGTTAACGAGGCAAGAACAGTAATTGAAGAAAAGCTTGAGGAGGAGAAAACAAAGATTGCAAGGCTGCTCCGTACAGAAAAAATGAAGCGTGAAACAATAGATGTTACCCTGCCTGGTAAGAAAAATATACGTGGACACAGGCATCCAAACCAGATTGCCCTGGAGGATTTGGAGCGTGTATTTATCGGTATGGGATATGAGGTTGTGGATGGTCCGGAGGTAGAGTATGACCGCTATAATTTTGAATTATTAAATATTCCGGCTAACCATCCAGCAAAGGACGAACAGGATACCTTTTATATTACAAAGGATATTCTGCTTAGAACCCAGACCTCTCCGGTACAGGCCAGGGTAATGGAACAGGGCAGACTTCCTATTCGTATGATTTCACCGGGAAGAGTATTCCGTGCTGACGAAGTGGATGCTACCCATTCTCCATCCTTTCATCAATTAGAGGGATTGGTCATTGACAAAGGGATTACTTTTGCAGATTTAAAAGGAACTTTAGAGCAGTTTGCAAAGGAATTTTTTGGAGAGAAGACAAAAGTAAAATTCAGACCGCATCATTTCCCATTTACGGAGCCGTCAGCAGAAGTTGACATAACATGCTTTAAGTGCGGCGGAAAAGGATGCCGCATGTGCAAAGGAAGCGGCTGGATTGAGATTCTTGGATGTGGTATGGTTCATCCGAATGTACTGGATATGTGCGGGATTGATTCAAAGGAATATCAGGGATTTGCGTTCGGTATCGGTTTGGAACGTGTCACGCTTCTTAAGTATGAGATTGATGATATGAGATTGTTATATGAAAATGATGTGAGATTTTTAAATCAGTTTTAATAAAATATTTGATATGGAAAGGAAAAGAGAATTATGAATACACCAATATCATGGTTAAAAGCGTATGTCCCGGATTTGGATGTGGATGTACAGGAGTTTGTAGATAAAATGACGTTGTCGGGTTCTCACGTAGAGGGATATGAGAAGAAAGACAAAAATTTAGAGAAGATCGTTGTGGGCAGGATTGAGTCGATGGAAAAACATCCGGACGCCGATAAACTGGTGGTATGTCAGGTAGATATTGGCAGTGGGACGATACAGATTGTAACCGGTGCAAAGAACGTAAAGACCGGAGATATGATACCGATAGTATTGGACGGCGGTAAGGTAGCGGCTGCACACGGAGATGATACAGAGTATCCTGAGGGAATAAAGATTAAGAAGGGCAAGCTCCGTGGTGTAGAAAGCAATGGCATGATGTGTGGAATTGAGGAACTGGGCTCATCCAGAGATTTTTATCCTGAGGCACCGGAGGATGGCGTGTATGTGTTCCTGCCGGAATCAGGGGTAAAACCAGGAGATGATGCCGTAAAGGCATTGGGGCTTAATGATGTTGTGGTTGAGTATGAGATCACCTCGAACCGTGTAGATTGTTTCTCCATGATTGGTATGGCAAGGGAGGCAGCAGCAACCTTTAAAAAGCCATTTTACCCGCCGGTTATCACGGTGAAAGCAAACGATAAGGATGTAAATGATTTTATTAAAGTTACGGTAGAGGATACGGATTTATGCACCCGTTATACTGCAAGAGTGGTAGAAAATATCAAGATTGGTCCTTCACCGAAATGGATGCAGGACAGGTTAAAGGCAATGGGAATCCGTTCCATTAATAATCTGGTAGATATCACAAATTATATCATGGAAGAATATGGTCAGCCAATGCATGCTTATGATCTGGATACCATTGCAAAACATGAGATTATCGTAAAACGTGCCAAGGACGGAGATACTTTTACCACATTGGACGGACAGGAGCGGAAGCTGGATTCCGGTGTACTTATGATTTGTGACGGGGAAAAGGAAGTTGGAATTGCAGGAATCATGGGTGGTGAAAATTCCATGATTACGGATGATGTGAAAACGGTATTATTTGAGGCTGCCTGCTTTGACGGCACCAATATCCGTCTGGCTTCTAAGAGAATCGGGTTACAGACCGATGCATCCTTCAAATTTACAAAGGGTCTTGATCCGAATACAGCATCAGAGGCAATCAACAGAGCCTGCCAGCTGGTAGAGGAGATGGGATGCGGTGATGTAGTAGGCGGTATAGTAGATGTTTATCCAAAGCCTGTTACGGAAAAAGTGCTGCCATTTGAGCCGGAACGTTATAACAATTTATTGGGAACAAATATTTCCAGAGAAGATATGCTATCATATTTTAAACGACTGGATCTCGTGTACAATGAGGGAGATGATACCCTTACCATTCCTACTTTCCGTCAGGATTTAGGGTGTATGGCAGACCTGGCAGAGGAAGTGGCAAGATTTTACGGTTATGATAATATTCCGGTTTCCCTGCCAAAGGGAGAAGCAACTGTAGGTAAAAAACCATTTAATCAGAGAGTGGAAGATGTGGCAAGGGAAATCTGCGAGCGGAACGGTTTTTCTGGTGGTATGACGTATTCCTTTGAGAGCCCTAAAGTATTTGACAAGCTGCTGCTGCCGGAAGATGCAAAAGAACGTCAGGCGGTTGTGATCTCTAATCCGTTGGGTGAGGACTTTTCAATTATGAGAACAGTTTCCCTAAACGGCATGCTGACCTCTCTTGCGACCAATTATAACAGAAGAAATAAAACAGCAAGACTTTATGAGCTTGGAAACATTTATATTCCCAAATCTCTTCCATTAGATGAGCTTCCGGATGAGAAAATGAGGCTTACCATGGGTATGTATGGAGACGGTGACTTCTTCACCCTAAAGGGTGCGGTAGAAGAAATTTTTGAAAAGCTGGGTATTGCCGGTCAGGTTGAATTTGAGCCGGGCAGTGATATTCCATATCTGCATCCGGGGCGTCAGGCAAAGATGGTAAAAGGCAAGCTGGAGATTGGTCTTATTGGTCAGATTCACCCTGAGGTAGGTGATAACTATAACATGAAGGCAGAGGCTTATGTAGCAGTACTTAATATGGATGTGCTTACGATGCTTGCAGGTTTTGACCGTAAGTATGAGGGAATTGCAAAATATCCTGCAAGTACCAGAGATCTTTCCATGGTGATGGATAAGAGCCTTTTTGTAGGGCAGATTGAGCATGTTATTGCGAAAAATGCCGGCAAGATATTGGAAAGTGTGGAGCTCTTTGATGTTTATGAGGGAGAGCAGGTAGGCGAAGGAAAGAAATCCGTTGCATTTTCATTGATCTTCCGTGCAAAGGACCGGAATCTGGAGTCTGCTGAAGTAGACAAGGCAGTGGAAAAGGTTTTAGATGCATTGAAAAAACTGGGCATTGAGCTTAGAGGATAAAAATTAAGTCAAAAAAGTATTGACAAATCCGTCAATATGGAATAGACTACCAATGGTGTGAAACCGTCTGGATGTGGCTCAGCTTGGTAGAGCGCTACATTAGGGATGTAGAGGTCGCAAGTTCAAATCTTGTCATCCAGATTTCTATGAGATGTATAATAAAACAGAATCAAGTAATGCTTCCCGCTGGAAGCGGGAATGATGAAAAGGCTGAGTCTGATTAATGTTACAGGATTAGCCTTTTTATTGTTTGTTTTTTCTTGTATTAAGTAAAATATTTTTGTAAGCCAGAGAAGTGATTTATAAGGTAAGTAATTTCCACCTATTGACATTCCATGCCACAGCCGATATACTTATTGTCAGACAAAGAGCATAAGCTTTGTATGGAAGCAGTGGGTGAAGCAGAATAAGGAGGACAATATGCAGTGTATGATGATGAACAATAATTTAATAACTCATAGACAGGGTGTAATTGTCCTTTCCATTTAACGCAGTATATCTGCCTGATATAGCGGAATAATTTTTGTATGTAATGAGCTGGTCATGGTTTCTATATGGTGAATGCCATGAGAGTCTGCATTTTCTCGCAGGCAGTGCGGGTACATAGATTGGGATGATCGACACCTTTATATAAGGTGTTTTTTTGTTGCAGATTTTTCCGGTGCTCTATGAAGAAGGAGTGGTCGGAATCTGGTCGTCTGTAATTGGAAAACACAATACAGAAAGGAAATTTTTATGATTACGATTTATGGAAAATATGCAAATGCAGTCGTTTATACAGTCCGCAATGAGGAATATGCAATTGAAGAGTATGCCCGTAGGCAGCTACAGCGGATTTGTGACCACAAAAGTGCTGAAGGAAGTAAAATCCGCGTGATGCCGGATGTCCATCCTGGCAAAGTCGGGACGATCGGACTTACCATGTCCGTAGGGGATAGTCTGCTTCCAAGCCTTGTAGGAGTGGATATTGGCTGTGGCATAACGATTGCAAAAATCAAGGTAAAGAATATAGAATGTCAAAAATTAGATACTGTGATTCGTGAAAGGGTTCCGGTGGGTGGAAATATCAGAAAAAATCCACATCCGTTTGCAAGGCAAGCCAGTCTCAGTCGTCTGTGCTGTTACAAGGCGGTGGATGAGGCAAAAGCTCTGCGCAGTATTGGAACCTTAGGCGGCGGGAATCATTTTATTGAGATAGACCGGGATACGGATGGGGATTATTATCTTGTAATTCATTCCGGCAGCAGGCATCTTGGAATGGAGGTGACAGAACACTATTTGAAGGAAGGACAGCATGAAACGCAGATGAAAAAACAGGGGCATGCCGCATACGAAATGACATGTTTAGAGGGCAGGTTGTTAGATGATTATCTCCATGACCTTGCCGTCACACAGGAATATGCTGCAAATAACCGGGCGGCTATGATTGATGAGATTGTGCGTGGCATGAAATGGAGAGTAATGGACAGTTATACATGTATTCACAATTATGTTGATTTTTCAGGGGAACTGCCAGTTCTGCGAAAAGGTGCAATCAGTGCAAAAACAGGAGAAAAGGTGGCTATCCCCATCAATATGCGAGATGGGATTATTTTGGGAACCGGTCTTGGAAATGAGGACTGGAACTGTTCGGCACCCCACGGTTCAGGGCGTCTTTATAAGCGCTCTGAGGTAAAAGAACACCATACGGTCTCCGAATTTAAAAAGGCCATGGAAGGAATCCACTCAATCTGTGTAAATAAGGATACTCTGGATGAGGCACCGTTTGCATACCGGAAAATGGATGACATCACAGAGGTGATAGGAGATACAGTAATGATTGACCGGATTATCAAGCCGGTATATAATTTTAAAGCAGGTGGGAAAAATTAAATGCTGTAAGGCAAAAATAATCTCATTGCAAATACCGAGTATACAAAAATATAGATAAGAAAGAAGCAGATTAGAATGAAATTAACAGATTTTTATTATGATTTACCAGAGGAACTGATTGCACAGGATCCTCTTGAAAAAAGAAGTGACTCCCGCCTTATGGTAGTGGGAAGAGAGGATGGAAGTATCACACACAGACATTTCTATGATATATTAGATTATGTAAACCAAGGTGACTGCCTGGTGGTGAATGATACAAAGGTAATTCCGGCCAGGCTTATGGGCGTAAAGGAAGACACTGGAGCTTCCATCGAGGTTTTACTGTTAAAGAGAAAAGAAGAAAAAATTTGGGAAACTCTTGTAAAACCGGGAAAAAAGGCAAGAGTTGGTGCCAGGATATCCTTTGGTGACGGATTGCTTGTGGGTGAAGTGATCGATATTGTGGAAGAGGGCAACCGTCTGATCCGATTTGAATATGAGGGAATCTGGGAAGAACTTTTAGACAGGCTCGGGCAGATGCCTCTTCCCCCGTATATTACGCACCAGCTAAAGGACAGAAACCGCTATCAGACCGTATATGCAAAGAATGAGGGCTCTGCGGCGGCACCTACAGCCGGACTGCATTTTACCAATGAGTTGTTAGTTCAGTTAAAGGAAAAAGGTGTGGAGATTGCCCATGTGACACTGCATGTGGGACTTGGAACGTTTCGTCCCGTAAAAGTGGATAATATTTTGGAGCATCATATGCATTCGGAATTCTATGTGGTGGAGGAAGAGGAAGCTGCCAAGATCAATGCAGCGAAGCAGCGGGGGAATCAGATTATTTCTGTGGGAACTACCAGCACCAGAACCTTGGAATCCGTAGCAGATGATAACGGGATTGTAAGAGCCGGAAGCGGATGGACGGATATTTTCATTTATCCGGGTTATCAGTTCAAGGTAGTGGATTCCCTGATTACGAATTTCCATTTACCGGAATCAACTCTGCTTATGCTGGTATCTGCATTTTCTACAAGGGAAAAAATGCTGCATGCTTATGAAGAGGCAGTGGAAGAAAGATATCGATTCTTTTCTTTTGGAGATGCGATGCTGATTCACAAAAAAGAGGGGAAACAGGGTGGATGATTCCGGGTTATTTGTTTATGCTATGAATAGTATATAGTCAAAAGATTTTAAAGGAATATAAAGGACTAAAAAAGAACAACTTCCTAAAACGGAATTTGGGACCAGAGAAAAAAGATACAAAAGTATAGTAAAATCAAGGGCTGCAACCATTGGTTGACAAAGTTCAAGGTAGACTTGGTAGTATAAAAGGGAGTGCAACTGTAAGATGGACAAAAATCGAAAGGAGAAAATGAATATGAGATTAGCAGAAAAAATATTCAATGAACGAAAGCGTTTAGGTCTGTCTCAGGAACAGTTTGCAGAGCAGATGGAGGTGAGCCGGCAAGCCGTATCAAAGTGGGAGTCCGGGCAGTCTATGCCGGATTTGGATAAGCTGGTACTGATGAGCCGGATATTTGAAGTTTCTACAGATTATCTGTTAAAGGAAGAAGATGTGGATTCTTCTAAGGGAGCGGCAAAAGAGGCAGAGTATACTGGGCATAGCGACTCTTTTAAGGATATTTCTTCTGGGCAGGTGGAAACTGTCAGAGAGTTGAAAGAAGAGGAAATAAAAGAATATCGGTCAGCCTGCTTTAAGGCATCTAAAAGAATTTCTTTTGGGGTGTTTCTCTGTATCTTTGGCGGGGTGCTGGTAAACGCAGTAGAGATGTATGAGCATCCCAAAGGAATCGATACTGGTCTTTCAGCTGTGCCAATGTTGATCTGCATTGCAGTGGCAGTAGGGATTTTTGTATTTTCCGAAATGGAGATGAAAAAGTATGTATATTTAAAGATACAGCCCTTTCTTTTACCGGAAGAAGAAAAAAGCAGACTGGCAGAAGAATATAAAGGATTTTATAAAACATTTGTTTCAAGAGTCATAATGGGGGTTATTTTATGTATATTCGGAGTAATCATATATATTGTGTGTAATGCATTCGGAGAAGTCTCTATGAAAATAAACAGTATGACAATATGGGATTATATATCTACCATGGGATTACTGCTGATTATAGCGATTGCTGTTCCTATTTTTGTATCAGCAGGAATGCGAAAAGAGTATTACGATGTTTTGATGCAGAAGAATGGCTTCTCAGAGATTCGAAAGAAAGAGAGAAGTGAGAACATGGATGTTATGACGGTTGTGGCTGGTATATACTGGTGTATTATAACAGCAGTTTTTCTTGGTTATAATTTTACAACCGGTAACTGGGGAAAAAGCTGGATCGTGTGGCCAGTTGCAGGATGTGTATTTAGTGCAATTTCGATTGGGATCACATACTTTAAGTCTAACATGAAAGATAGATTATAATAAAGAATCCGGATGCCCGCAAGACAGGATATCCGGATTTTTATAGAGTGATAGGCATGTTCCTAATTTTGGGTAAAAGTTTCAAGGGGAGTAGCTGCCGACAAACCAGCAAGTGACTTGTAAGTCTTGTACTAAGGAGCACAAGTGGTGTGGCCAGCATGGAATTAGAGGAGAATAGTCTTCAAAGATTCCAAGCAGGTTTTGCAAGGCAGCGGCTTTTTGAAATGTTTAATATGGCAAAGAAATAGCATTCTACAGCATTTGGAAAGCGATTCACAACAAATGGATTGTTTTGATGTTTCAAGCAGACTATAATGAGATATTCAGAATATCATACGGCCTTTGGAGCCTTGATGGGATGAAAAGGAAACTGAAATTTTACGTATTGTAAGAATACTAACTAGGAGGTGACACCTTGATCCGTATTGCAATCTGCGATGATGAAAAATATATGTCCGACCATATACAGGCAATGGTCTTAGATTTTTTTCGCAGAAAAAATATTGAGATAACCATTCTCCGGTTTTCCTGTGGAGAAGAACTATTGAAATATGGTGGTCAGATAGATATTTTGTTTCTGGATATTCAGATGAAGGATATAGACGGCATGGAAACAGCAAGGAAGCTGAGAGCAGATAAGTTTCGGGGGTTCCTGATTTTTATTACAGTACTTAAGGAAATGGTATTTCAATCTTTTGAGGTGCAGACTTACGATTATCTGGTCAAGCCAATTGAAGGAAAACAGTTTGAAAAAACAATGGAGAGACTTTATGTATCCATGCAAAATGCCAGTGAAGTCAGTTTACTTGTCAAAAGGGGATATGAAAGCCGTATTATTCTTAAGGATAATATTGTTTTCTGTGAGATAATAGACCGGAAAATATATCTGAATTTAGTTTCATCTGAAGTAGTTGATTATTATGATAGGATTGAAAATCTGGAAAACAAACTGGACGACTGTTTTTTTAGGTGTCACAGGAGCTATCTGATTAATCTGAAGCATTTAAAAGGTTATAAGAAAGGGATTGCGTATATGGATAACGGCAGGGAGATTCCTGTATCACGGCTGCGGAGCAGAGAGTTTTCCAACGTTGTTTTGCAGTATATGAAGAATATGTAATAATTGTTGCATATGGGTAGGTAAAATGGTTGAGTATATTGATTTTTTTAATGTATATATCATGGGAAGTATTGAAATGCTTTTTCAGTTTTATTTCTATGCAAAGATTCTAAAAAAGAAAGTAAAGCTTCCATTTTATTTTCTGTTTGCGGTATGTGCGGTTTTTGTCATTGATTTTGTTTCAGTTGGCACGATAATCGGCTTCGGGGCACTTGTTCTTCTGCTTACAGCATGTGGGACGTTGTTCTGCCATGCGGATTTTAAGTCTTCCCTTTTATATGCGGCACTGATGACTGAGATTATGCTGCTCTGCTATGGAATTGTGAAATCTCTGATGGGGCTTTTTTGTTCATTGATGACTGCTGCTTTCCATGATACGGTTGGTATCGTGATCATGCTGGTCAGCGAGGCTGCGTCACTGGTGTTAACCGGGTTTTGTTATTATATGGTGTACCGTTATTTTTCCTTCTATACCGCCGCAGAAATGCAGCAAATGTTTCTGGTTTTTATTCCGATACTGATGATATTTATTATGAGTGAATACATTAATTCCATTGAATTCCAGTTTGAAATTATAGAGAGCGAAGGACCTACGGGATATCTATTCAACCATTGGCAGTTGTTCACCATGCATCTTTTGGGTATCGCCAGCCTGTTCTGCATTCTGTTCGCTTATAAGAAGCTGCTACAGAGTTTCCGCCTCAGTACGGAATTATCACTATTGGAACAGGAAGAACTTTCCCTGAACCAGTATGTGGAGGAAGCAAAGGCACGTTATGATGAGACAAAGTCATTTCGCCATGACATAAGAAACCACATCGCAGTAGTAAAAAAGCTTTTGCAGACTGGGAAACTGGAACAGGCTGTAAGTTATATTGAAGATATGGACGATATAGCGGAAAAAATGTCATTTCCTTGCAGTACAAACAACCCGGTAGTGGATATTCTGGTGGGAAACAAAATGGGGATTGCAAAAAGTATGGGGATTAGTGTGAACTGTTCTCTCCTTCTGCCATATCCCTGCGGACTGCGTGACATTGATATCTGTATCGTCCTGTCAAATGCTTTGGACAATGCGATTCGGGCATGTAAAAGTATGGAAGCTGGTGCAGAAAAATACATCTATGTATCAGGACGCATACAGGGAGATTTTCTTATGATAGAAATTGAAAACAGTTGCCAGGGAAAAGGCATGTTCAAAAAAGGGACAGGTCTGTCGAATGTAAAAGCGGTAGTTGAGAAATATGGTGGGGCCATGAGTATAGAAACGCAGGGGAATAAATTTGTCCTCCATGTATTGCTAGTCATTCCACAGCATCCAGAAGTCATTCCACAGCAAATGGATTAACCGCTGTTTCTGGCAGCCGAAAAAAAGAATAAGGAAGCTGTCTGTAAAGGCAGCTTCCTGACAATATCAAATCGAAGGAGGAAAATACTTATGGCAATGCAGATTAGCGGTAACTATGATCATTCTGGAATCAACTATGCAGAGAGGGTGAAAGAAAAAGAGGCTGCTGAGAGGGCGGAAAAAGCAAAGGAGACAGGGAAGCAGAGACAAAAAGCTCTGGCAGTGTCCGAACCGTGGGATGAATATATCAGCAGTGAAAAATCAGGGAAAGAGCCTACTGGGCTGTACCGGATAGGACAGGACGATAACGGTAACCGGAAAATTTTTTTTGATGATCCGAATATGGATGACCGTGCGACCGCAAAGGAAAATGATGACCGTTCCAAGGGAGGCACAGATGGCAAAGAGCCGAAGGTGAGTGGAAATCATCCAGGAAAGCTTGTGGATAGATGCGTTGCGAATACCGATAAGGTTGACAGGGAAATCAAGAAGCTGAAAGAGAAAAAACAACAGCTGGAAAAGCAGATCCAGTCAGCTTCCGGGGGTGAAATGTCCTCTGGGTATCCCGCTATGCCATTCGGCGATAAAGATGAAAGGAAAATCCAGAATCTGGAGAAACAACTGGTGCAGGTAGAAAATGAGTTAAGGCAGAAAGATAATGATATATACAGAAGGTCACATTCTGTTTTTTCTCGAACAAAATAAACTGGAAATTTTTAGTGTAGTATGAATACCGAGAAATGGTGGCAGATGGATACTGTTTTGCGGCATTTTTGAAAAGGAAGAAAAGGCAATGAGTTAAATACAACATTTTATGGGAATATGTGCAGAAAAACGGAAAGGAATCCTTTCAATTGACCTTTGAAGAAATACAGAAGATTGCAGGAATACCAATCGACCACTCTTTCCTGAAATACAAAAAGAGCTTATGAAATACGGCTGGTAGGTTGGAAAAATATCTATGAAAGAGCAAACAGTACTCTTTCGTAAAATTGACTGATAGCTTTCATTTTGCTGAGAAGCATGAAAAGAACAAAGGATTGGATATCGCATTCACAATAAGTGTTGATGACGAAAATAATAAATTTCAGGAGTTATGTTATGAAAAAGAAATTACTAATAATTATAACGAGTATCGTATTGATTGGAATCATATGTATTTGGTTTTTGGTACAAAATAAGTCTGCTGAGCAAGTCATTGTTGATAACTTAAATGAAGCAGTATCAAATTATACAGACATGAACATAAAAGACGATAAGCTATATTCTCTTAAAGTTTCTGACACGCAAATGTTGGTAACGACATATATGCCTGAATATACTTTTTTTGGAGTTTCTACAGACGAATATACTGTTCGTCCAAGTCGGATAGAAGAAACATTAACGACTGAAAATGAACAGGATTTGCCAATATGTAATTTTGATAACGTATTACTCTATGATGAAAAATCAGATAAGTTTTATAATGTGAAATTCAAGGAAAAAGGTAAACCAGTAATACCGAATTTTACAGAGGCGAAAGAATTAAATAGAACTATTTTTGAACTAGAATTGCCAAACGCAAGCTTAGTAGAAAGTATCTCTCTCAAAAAAAATTCTGACAGTCCAATCGTGATAAGCAATAAAGATGATGTGGGAGATATTTTGGACATTTTGGAAGGTACAAAGCCCACCACAAAGAGTGGGGAAATAGGTACTCCCATCCGTGTTGAAAACATTATCAATGTAGACTTTATTAGCAAAGAGAATGTGATATCCAGATTATTTTTATATGAAGATAAGGGAAAATATTTTATTGAGCAAACTGACAATGGAGTATATACCATTTCCAAAGAAGATTATGATTTGATAGAAAATTATTTGAAAGGTAATTAGAAAATGAACATGTGGAACGAAATACACGTATTTCTAAAAAGAATTCTGCACCGTATGAATATTCTATCCTGACCGTGCATACAAATGCAGGCTATACACATAGACTCTGTTATATGATAACAAATATTACGACCCGGAATTTGGATTGATTGACGGCGAATACGCTTGTGGGAAAATAACGTCATTTTTAGCCATTTATCAGTAAAAAGCTTTATAATGAATCTGCTGAAGATGTGAGAAGGTTGTAGAAGAACTGGAGCTTAATGAAGCCCGGCATCCGTCAAAGAGGACTGACAAATGATGTGTTCAGAAAACCTTGCAATCCAAATAGGGAAATGATTTGGAATGGAGTCATGTGTTTGAAACATTTTTCTGAAAGAGGAGGTGAAGCAGAGATGAATATATACTATATTGGAGGTTCCCCTTGTGCCGGGAAAAGTAGTGTGGCTGAGATTTTTTCGCAGAAATATGGTTTATACTACTTTAAAGTAGATGATTTCCTGGACAGATATATGCAGGCAGGGGCACGAAAAGGGCATCCCATTTGCAGGAGAGTAGCCAGGATGAATGCTGAGCAGATCTGGATGAGGGAGCCATTGATTCAGTGCAGGGAGGAATTTGACATTTACAGGGAAATCTTTGAATTTGTGACAGCAGATTTGAAGCAGATTAATTGGAAAGGTGGTATTATCACAGAAGGGGCAGCGTATCTTCCGGAATTGATGAAGCAGTCTGGTATTCCGGGAAGCCGTTATATCTCAATTGTACCTACGAAGGAATTTCAAATTATTCATTATAGAAAAAGAGACTTTGTTACTTTGATATTGGAGGGGTGTAGTGATAAAGAAGCGGCTTTCCGCAACTGGATGGACAGAGATGTTCTGTTTGCACAGGAAGTACAGAAACAGTGCTGTAAAGAGAATTATGTTTCTATTATAAATGATGGAACCATGAAAATAGATGAACTGGCCAGACTAGTTGCCATACACTTTGGATTAAAACATTAGAATATATAGATAAGGCATAGAACTGGAGGTGATCATGAAAATTTTATTGGTTGAAGATGATATAGAAATCAGTGCTATGCTAAATAAGCAATTTCTTTAGGGCTGAAAGGCTTGATAACATAATCGCTGCCGCCAACAGCTGAACCGAGTATTTTATCTAATTCATCATTTTTTGATGAAAGAAACAGAATAGGGCAATGGGAAAATTGTCTGATTTGTTTGCATACCTCGTAGCTGTTAATATCAGGCAGCATAACATTCAAAATAATCATGTCGGGCTGGATTTCTTTGCAGGTGCTTACTGCACTTATATTGTATCAACATTTATAATTTTGTGAAAGCCCTTCATGTTCAAAGTCTTTTCAAGTAAGTCCGAAATATCAGACTCGTCATCTGCAACCATAGTTTTATATGCATTGAACACAAGAATTCTCCTTGTTGGCGGTCTTTTTGGTTGTAATATAATCAGTTAATGGGATGCAGATTATCTGGCAAGGGATGCCAGATCAGGATAAAAATCAGGATAGGAGATGTTTACACAATCTGCACCAATGATTTCCGTATCTCCTTTTGCCAGTCCTCCTGCAATTGCAAAACTCATGGCAATGCGGTGATCCAGTTTGGAATCAATGACTGCTCCGTGAAGTTCTCTGCCGCCATGGATGATCATTCCGTCTTCAGTTCCTTCAATATCTGCCCCCATAGAAGAAAGATTGTTGACCATAACGTCAATTCGGTTGGATTCTTTTACCTTTAATTCCTGGGCATCTTTGATTATGGTAGTCCCACTGGCAAAAGCAGCCATAATGGCAATGACAGGGATTTCATCGATCAGCTTTGGTATGATATCCCCTTCAACGGTACATCCATGCAGGGAACTGGTGGAAACAGTAATATCAGCGACCGGCTCTCCTATGGTATCTTTGACATTGGATAGTGTGATATTTGCCCCCATTGCCCTACATACAGTAAGAATACCGTCCCTGGTTGGATTGATTCCCACATTCCTGATCGTAATCTCTGAATCCGGTGTGATCAGTCCAGCCGCAATAAAGTAAGCCGCAGAGGAAATATCTCCGGGAACACAGATATGCTGCGCTGCGAGTTCCCTCGCTGGCAGAACTGCTGCGGTGGTTCCTTCACATTGGATATCTGCACCAAAGGACTGTAACATTAATTCTGTATGATTTCTGGATACATATGGTTCTGTAACGCTGGTTTTGCCATCGGCAAAAAGTCCTGCAAGTAAAACAGCGGATTTTACCTGAGCAGATGCCACAGGGGATACATAATCAATACCATGTAAAGAACCGCCGGTAATCGTAAACGGTGCACATTGTTCGGTATTGAGGCTTTCAAAAACAGCGCCCATTTGAGAAAGCGGGGTCATAATTCTTCCCATTGGACGTTTGCGGATAGAAGCATCGCCATTTATCATGGAGGTAAATGGCTGTGCGGCAAGAATGCCGGACATCAGTCTTGTGGTAGTGCCGCTGTTGCCTACATCCAGTGTGCCAGAGGGGGCAGTCAGACCATGCAGCCCTTTTCCGTGAATCCGTACCGTATTATTTTTTTTGTTATTTTCAATCTCAATTCCCATTTTCTGGAAACAGGAGATGGAGGACAGACAGTCGGCACCCTGTAAAAAACCGGTTACTTCTGTAGTTCCGTTTGCCAGAGCTCCTAACATAATACTTCTATGGGATATGGATTTATCACCGGGAACGGTGATTTCTCCTTTTAAGTGATGGATATGTGGTATAGGCATGGTATTGTTCTCCTTGTATAATATATATAGGTGTTGACAGGTTAAAATAAATAGTACATTTGAAATAAAGTGTGGTTTAGGTATCAGCAGTTAACGCTGGTAAACCTGATAATGATATGTTTTCAAAAGGGAGGCAGCAGCAGCGGCAGCATCATTGTCATAAAAGGATAACCGCAAAACACCTTCGTTATCTTCCCTGTTATGGGTAATTCCGATATTTTTTAGGCTGATTCCGGCATCCCCGATATAAGTTACTGCTTTTGCCAGTGCGTTTGCTTCATCCGGAATATCCACATAGACATCATAGTTCATGCGAATGACGCCGGTTGCATGTTCTGGAATGGAGTTCCGGTAATCTTTTGCAGAATCAAAAAAGGAATAAATGCTTCTTGCGTCTTCTGTCTCGATAAAAGCAATCATGTCTTCTAACTCTCTGATAAAAGAACGAAGTCCCGTTGTGATATTTTTCGGATTACTTAATAAAATGTGCTCCCATACAACAGGATTGGAAGAAGCAATTCTTGTTATGTCCTTAAAACCGCCGGCGGCAAGCTGTTTCAGCATACCGTTGTCATCTTCTTTGGAAGCGGCAAGGTTTACTAAAGAGGAGGCGATTACATGAGGAATATGGCTGATATAGGCAGTAATTTCATCATGTTGTCTGGGGCTATATACAATTGGGATAGTGCCTAAATCCTCCAAAAAGGTTCTGAATGCAATGATTTTCTCCTGCGTCATTGTTTCGGATGGGGTTACAAAGTAATAGGCATTCTCGATCAGCCGGTCGCTTGCCGCATCATAGCCGCTTCGTTCAGATCCCACCATTGGATGTCCTCCAATAAAATAATCATCTAATTGATTATCATGAATGGCACAGCATATATCATTCTTTACGCTTCCCACATCAGTGAGGATACAGGAGGCTTTTATAATTCTCTTTAATATAGGAAGATAGGCGATATTATAATGTACCGGTGCACATAGGAAAATATAATCACAGTCATTCATTGCTTCAATGGCAGTTACGGTTTTTGTTAAGGTCTTATCCTCTAATGCAAGGGTTAAAGCGGATTGGTCTACATCAAATCCCAATATTTCTGAATCGGGAAAGATGCGTCGGATAGATTTGGCGATAGAACCGCCTATCAGACCAAGACCGATAAAACCAATGCTGAAATTTTTTTGTTTATTCATCTTTCTACTCCAATAATTTGATGTGCAAAGCACATGATATATAATAGTAACATTTTATTATGATATTTTAATTGTGTCAACACTTTAAATTGCTAAAGCGAAACGGAAGAAGAATTAACAGCAGTTTTTCAAGGAAGCAAGTTCAGTGTCAGTCAGTTCACGATAGGAACCTGACGCCAGGTCTTTTGGCAGTACCAGTGTTCCAAAAGAGATTCTTTGCAGATAGATTACTTTTTTGTTCACAGCCTTAAACATTCTTTTTACCTGATGAAATTTCCCTTCATGAATCGTTACTTCTATATAAGAGAGTTCTTTTGGAAAATGTTCGGTTTTTAATACGGAAAGCTTAGCCGGCATTGCAATATTTAAGTCCTCATCCCCGATTATAAGACCATTTTCAAAAGCAGAGATATCTTCATTGGATATAATTCCCTCTATTATGGCATAATAGGTTTTATCTACATGCCGTTTAGGAGAAAGCAGCCTATGAGAAAGTGTACCATCATTTGTAATAAGAAGGAGTCCTTCTGTATCCTTGTCCAGTCTGCCTACCGGAAATAAATCCTTCCGGCTGCTTTTGATCAGAGATAAAACGGTGGGGGCAGTGTTATCTTTTGTAGCACTGACATAGCCGGCAGGTTTGTTTAAAATATAATATTCATAAGAAGATGCCTGTACGATCCGGTTTTGAAATTGCACGGTATCTGTTTCGGAATCTATCTTTATATCCGGCTTTTTAATGGTGATATCATTTACGGATACAACTCCCTTTTTAATATAGGATTTTATTTCAGAGCGGGTGCCGATTCCTGCATCTGCAAGATATTTATCTAAACGAATTTGTGACATATGTTTCTGTTCCTCCAGTTATGGAATATATACAAAAGCTGGCAGCTTTTTTGAACTTTTATGATAAACTTAATGTTATCTTAACATATAAACAAAAAAATTCCTATAAAAACATGGAAAAAAGCGGATTTATGACATATTTCACAATATTAAAAGTAGACTTGACATTTATTTTGTTACGTGCTATATTACAACTTGTAACAACTTTGTAACATTTTGGTAGAAGTTCTATAACTTGTGAGATGTATAATATCAACAGAATTACAAGCAGCAAGGGTGCTGCGGGTTGATGGAGGAAGTTAATCATGAGACATAGCAGAAAAGCTGTAATGAAAGAACACTATATGCTTTACATGAGAAAGAATATTTTGAATGGCAGATATTTTGTGAGAAACTTACAGATATTGATTTGTGTAATAGCAGTAGTGGGATTATTAACAGGAGCAGTTGTGTTAGCCGTTTCCGGCAATGGAGCAGACACTGTGGCAGCAAGCGCAAATGTCAGCGTGAAAGAAGCTTTGTTTGGTAGCAGTGAAGAAGAGAAGACAATTGCCAAGGTGACAACGGATACGAAGACGGCAGATGTAGAGGAAATGGCGGCTACTGTTGAGAATACGACGACAGAGGCGGCAACCGAGACTGCTGATGCTTATAATGAGACGACAGAACAGAAGAAAGAAGAACAGCAGACAGAGAAGAGTGAGTTTGATAACAAATGTATTGCAAATGTGGAAGAGACATTGAATATACGGAAAGAGCCAAGTACAGAGGCAGAGTTTGTAGGTTCCATGAATCCGGGTGCCATCGCTATTGTAGAAGGTACAGAGGGGGACTGGACTAAGATTAAATCCGGAGATGTAGAAGGATATGTATTAACAGATTATATTTTGACAGGTGAAAGTGCAGAACAGTATGCAAAAGATTATGTAACACTTCTTGGTACGGTTTTGGAAGACGGAGTCAATGTCAGAACAGAGAAATCTACCGAGGCAGATATTTTAACAGTATTAGAGAAAGAGGATACAGTTAAAGTATTAGAGGAAGATAAGACAGAGGACAAAGAAAAAGCTGATGAATCCGTAGTTTCAAGTAAACCGGAAGGGGAAGAAAAGGAAACAGAGAAAGAACCGGAGCATGCACAGAGTACAGAGAATGATATTACATGGCTTCAGGTTATGTTGGAAGATGGTCAGACCGGCTATGTTTCATCTGATTTTGTAGATGTAGATAAATTATACGAGATTGCTGTATCGGCAGAAGAGCTGGAGCGGCAGGCAGCAGAAAAAGCAGCAGCGGAAGAAGCAGCGAGAAAGGCAGCAGAAGAGGAAGCAGCAAGAAAGGCAGCGGCAGCCAGCGGTAACAATAATAATGCGGGAGGGAATTCCGGCAGTGATAACAGTGATTCCTATAAGGGTGCCACAACTACTCCGGTCACTGCGACAGAGTCTGGAGAATGTATCGGAACATTTACAATTACAGCGTATTGTGGATGTAAAAAATGTAGTGGTGGTCATAATAAAACAGCCAGTGGTACAACCCCTACAGAGGGAAGAACTATTGCAGCAGATACCAGTGTTTTACCGTATGGAACCCAGGTTGTCATTGATGGGATTGTTTATACCGTAGAGGACTGTGGAAGCGGAGTAAACGGTAATCACATTGATATTTTCTTCTCTACGCATGAGAAAGCATTGGCATACGGAACAAAGACCGTTAAAGTATATAAATATTAATAGCAAAATTAATAAGGCTGGATATTACAGTTAGCTGTAGTGTCCAGCCTTTACTTTTATACAAAGATTGGTTACAATGTATTCAAAATAATATTTGGAGAGTAGAAATGTTATGACAGGGACGATTTTACTGGTTGAGGATGATTTTGCACTGGCAATGGGTACCGAATATGCGTTGCAGGCTGAAGGGTATACAGTAATGCATGCTGGTAATATAGTAAATGCAAGAAAGGCTTTGGAATGCCAACCGGATTTGATTTTATTGGATGTCATGCTGCCTGACGGAACAGGTTTTGAGTTCTGTAAGGAGGTAAGGGCAGGAGGATATCAGGTGCCTGTTATTTTTTTGACGGCAGTGGGAGAAGAGGCAAATATCGTACAGGGATTGGAAATCGGAGCAGATGATTATGTGACAAAACCTTATCGGGTGAAGGAGCTTTTATCCAGGATTGCTGCCAATATCAGACGTTCACGATTTTCCGGAAAAGGGAATTCATCTGATGTGTATTATTTTGGTGCACATCGGTTTTTGATCAGGGAGTTCCGTTTATTTTATCAGGATCAGTTGGTGGAATGTACTCCATGCGAATTGAGGTTATTAAGGGAATTAATACAAAATGAAGGATTGGTCTTAACCAGAAGCCAGCTGATGGAACGGCTGTATGATACAGAGGAGAGTTTTATAGATGATAATACATTATCTGTTTATATGAGACGGCTTCGCAGTAAACTTTCAGAGGATGCCGTTTTTATTGAAACAGTGCGTGGAGTAGGTTATCGGTTTAAAAAGGCAGGAGTATAGGGAATGCAGAATGGTTTTGAACGACGCAGATATAGAAGAAATTATATATTGGCATCCATACTTTTTTTAATATTTTTTATTGGCGAGATCTGGTATATCAGAGGAGGATTTACGCAGGAAACCTGTGTGCTTTTTATATGCTTCCTTCTTTTTATCTTTGTGGGTTACCTCATATCTTATCGCACCCTGGATACTGTTTATTCAGAAATAGAGAATGTATCGGAAATTATGACGGTTGTTATGGAGGAAGGAGGAGAGCCGCCCTCGGAAGAATATAAGGAAGGCACCATTGGCATATTATATACTAACTTTTATAAAATGGTAGGAGTGCTGAAGGAGAGTAAAAACAGGGAAATGAACGAAAAAATATTTCTTCGGGATATTATTTCCGATATTTCCCATCAATTAAAAACACCTTTAGCATCTTTAACAGTATTTGTGGATTTGCTTTTGGAGGATAAAGTTGGGGATAAGAATAAACAAAAAGAGATATTATCGGAAGCAGAAAATCAATTGAACCGCATGGAATGGATGGTATTGTCGATGCTGAAGCTTGCAAGGATTGAGGCGGGGGCAATCAGGTTCGAAAAGACAGAAACTGCATTACAGCCCTTGTTGACGCAGGCAGTGGAAGGGGTACGGTTTTTATTAAAGGAGAGGGAGCAGAATATCTTTGTAGAATGTGCAGATGATATTTGTCTGCTTTGTGATGGAGACTGGCTGACAGAAGCGATTATCAATTTGCTGAAAAATGCATCTGATTATTCGCAGGATGGGAAAAATATCTGGCTTGAAGCGGAACAGACAAAAGTTTATACCAGGATTTATATAAAGGATGAGGGGATGGGGATTCCGGAGAAGGAAATTCCCAATATTTTTAAACGGTTCTACAGAGTGCATCAGGAGGTAAATCCGAACAGTGTGGGGATTGGCCTTTCTCTTACGAAATCCATTATTGAAGGAATGGGAGGAACCATTCATGTAAAGAGTGAAGAAGGGAAGTATACATGGTTTGTGTTAACTTTTATGTAAATATCTTGTCTATGACAATGGTATTAGGGGGATAGAATTAAAATATGACATTAAAGGCAGCGGAAAAAGATTTGGATATGGTTGTTTTATCTTACAAAACCGTAAGATAAAAAGTCATGTGACTGTAATATTAGGGTTTTATAATGAGTATAGCTTATGGATTAGGCTATACTTTTTTTAGGAGAAAATATGGAATTATATTGCAATTAACAAGGGGGGAAAGAATGAACGATTACAGAAAACTGGCAGTGAGATATCTTAAGTTAAACAAAAAAAGAAGTATTGTAACAGTTATTGGTGTAATGGTAGCTGTTACAGTGCTGTATACGCTGTTGAATCTTGGCTGGAGTGCACTTTTAGGAATGAGGGAGAATCTGAGAAATTCCCAGGATTATGAAATCGTATTTCTTACGGAGAATCAGAGCCAGATTGAACAGATTATGGCAGATGATAAGGTAAAAAGTGGTTCCGTGGGGCAATACTATCATTATGATTATTATGAGCCGAAAATGTATGACAATGCGTTATATATAAATACTTCCAATCCTTATCGTATGGATGCAGCCTTAGAACGTATTAGCAGCAAATATGGGGTAGAAGGAGAAATAAACTATCCATTGGCAGCAACTTACCTGCAAGGAGGAGAGGGAAATACGACAGTGATTGTCATTCTTCTTGTTCTTTTGATTTCTTTTATTTTTGCTATTTTTGGAGTGGGGATTGTGAGAAATTCCATCCAGCTTTCTATATTAGAGCAGATTAAGGATTATGGTAACTTGCGGTGTATTGGGGCTTCTAAAGGAGAACTGAAGGCTGTTGTGTATATTGAAGGGGCGATTATAGAGCTTGCAGGAATTATTTTTGGTGTGGCAGTGGGGACGATTGCAAGTTTGCTTGTAGGGCATTTTATGAATCCGGGCTCTCTTTTTGTCAGTTTTTCTCCTTCTGATATTGAAGGTAATGCATTCCACGCAGGTTTTCACTGGGTTCCGATTCTGCCGATTATCGTTGCATTTTTAGGGGATTTGTTCTTTGCGATGGAAGAAAACTGTAAAGTGATTACGAATATGACACCGGTCAGTGCAATTCGTGGAGAATACCGTATTCGTAAGGAAAAGATTAAAGTAAGAAAGGAGAGTATTTTCGGGAAGTTACTCGGAATAGAAGGTGATTATGCCTATAAAAGCATCATGCGCAATCCTGGAAGGTTTTACAAAACGGTGTGGGCTATGGGAATTGGCATTGCGGCTTTTATCGCAATTGCAGGTATTGGTAGCTCATTGAATAAAATCATCAGGGATGAGCAGGAACACTACAAATATTACCACACTTTTTTTGAAAATATATTAGACCCTGAGGATACTATAGATGAGGTGCAAAGCAGCCTGCCTTCTAGTGATGTGTTGGGAGAACTTAGCAATCTGGCAGAGGTGACGGATGCAAAGAGGATGTATTCTGCCAGGCTTGTGCTTGCAGACATGGAAACGTATTATAAACATTATACAGATGAATATCTGACAGACTCTATAGCTGGGAAGCTTTACAAAATACTCTATGAGCATTATATACAGGAAGGGCTTGAGGGAGGATTAATGTTTGGCTCAAAAGATCTTTTTGATATAGCCTGCTATGGATATGATCAGGAAGATTATGAAAGATATCAGTCTGTATTGGTAGATGGTACTTTAGATGTCAGCGAAAATGGGATTGTGCTGGTAAACCATGGCAGAGTTGAGAAAAGTGAAGAGGAAACGGAAAGCCTGAGTATAGAATATATAGATGTGGATTATACCGATTATAAGGTGGGGGATACTATTAATTTGCTGGATATGCAAAAACTTAGAACGGATATCAGCAAAGAGCTTAAAGATTTAACGGCAGAGTATGAGGCTGAGAAGGAGAAACTTTTGGGGCTTTCTGAAAATGATGAAGAGAATGCAGCAATTATGAAAGAACAGGCTGATTTAGAAGATGAATATGATGAGAAGAAAGCAAAAATAATATGGGAGTGCAAGGAGCGATTAATTAATGAGAAAAGCTACAAGACCTATACTATAGAAGGAATTGTGAAAGAAGATGTGAATCATTATAACACCGGTGCAGTATTGATACTGCCTTTGGAACGGTATTTTGCATTGACTGGGACAGATGAGTCTATGGTAACCGGAATGCAGTATCATTTTGAAATATTTCCGGTAAATAAATATAACCGTATTATTTATGGTGAATCGGGTAATTATGAAGAGATGCTAGGTAACGAAATGGAGGGCTCTGCTTATCCGTTCATAATGGAAACACTTAGGAGTGCAAAACATTATTTGATGGGATTTTTGATATTTGTGGTATTTGTTGTTATGATGACAACTTTCAATATTATTAATACAACGGCAGGAAATCTGCATCTGAGACGGAAGGAATTTGCCCAGCTTCGGGTAATCGGAGTTTCAAAGAACCGTTTGATGAAGATGGTGCTGCTGGAGGGTGTTATTACAACCATTACAGCCAATATAGTGGGTATTATTATCGGATATATATTGAGCTTTGGGCTGTTCCGTCTGGTAATTACAACATTGTACAGTTATCAGTATCATTTTCCTGTGGCTGCGGCATTAGCAGGAGTATTGGTATCTACCCCGATTCTTTGTGGTTCCATTTACATGCCGTTAAAGGAGTTAAAAATGGATATGGCAGGGGATCTGTCGACAGGAGGTGACTGAAAAATATGGATAATTATAGAACATTGGCAGTTCGATATCTTAAGATAAATAAAAGGAGAAGCATTGTAACGATTATGGGTGTGGCTGTAGCAGTTACGGTTTTGTATATGATACTGAATCTTGGCTGGAGTGCAGTCTTAAATAAAAGGGAGAAAATAAGAGAAGAAAATGATTATGAGCTTGTACTTTTTACGGAAAACCAGAATCAGATTGAACAGATCATGGCGGATGATAAAGTGAAGAATGCTTCTGTTGGACAGTATTACGATTATGATTATTATGAACCCAAAACATATCCTAATGCATTATATATCAATACTCAAAAACCATATCATATGGAAAGGATTCTGGAGAATCTCTGTAGTACCTATGGAGTGGAGGGTGAGACAAATTATGAATTGTCCATTATGTATTTTCAGGTTGGAAATGGAGAACCGATGGTGATTATTCTGCTTGTTGTACCTTTGATATCTTTTATTTTTGCAATATTTGGTGTGGGAATCATAAGGAACTCTATTCAGATGTCTATATTGGAGCAGATTAAGGACTATGGGAACCTGAGGTGCGTGGGAGCATCAAGGGGACAGCTGAAGACTATAGTATACATGGAAGGAGCGATTCTGGAGATTATAGGGATGTTTTTGGGTATCCTCATAGGAACCCTTGGCAGTGTGATCATTGGGTATTTTGTCAAATGGAATGCAGAATTTCATTTTTTACCGGTCATTCCGATTGTGATTGCATTCTTAGGGGATTTGTTCTTTGCGATGGAGGAAAACTGTAAGGTGATTGTGAATTTGACACCGGTTAGTGCTATCCGTGGAGAATATCGAATCAGGAAAGAAAAGATTAAAGCAAGAAAGCAGAGTGTTTTCGGGAAGATTCTTGGAATTGAAGGCGATTATGCTTATAAAAGCATTATGCGGAATCCAGGCAGGTTCCATAAGACTGTGTGGGCACTGGGCATTGGAATTGCAATGTATATTGCAATAGCCGGTATTGGGACTTCTGTAAGTTCTATTATCAGGGATGAACAGGAAAGGTGTAAATATTTTCATGTATATTTTGAAAATATTTTAGAGCCGACTGTAACAGCAGATGAAGTAAAATCGCATCTTCCATCAACAGAGGTGCTGAAACAGATATCTGATTTGAAGGAAGTGGAGGAAGCAAAGAGGATTTACTCGGCTGAGGTGATACTGGCAGATGTGGACAGCTATTATAAATACTTTACAGAAGAATATAAGACACAGACTGTTATGGGAGGGATGTTAGCATATCAATATCAAGCTCTAAAGGATGGAATCATAAAAGCGGGATTTCATAGCTTGAAAGTTCCTGCCTATGGATATGATGAGGAGGATTATGCCAGATATCAAACTGCTTTGACGGATGGAACATTAGATGTCAGTAAAAATGGTATCGTTCTGGTAAATCATGGAAAGGTTGCGAAGTCAGAGACGGAATCTGCAGCAGAAATAGAACTGATGGATGTGCAATATACAGATTATAAGGTGGGAGATACTATAGATATTGTAGATATGGCAAAATGCAGACCTATCATACTTGAAAGGATTGAAAAGCTGACAGTGGAATATGAAGCGGAAAAGAAGCGGCTTTCTGATTTACCGGATGAAGATGGCAGTATAGCAAAGGAGCTGTCAGCAATGGAAGGTGAATATTGGGATGCAAGATGTCAGGCAGTTGAAGAATGCCGAGAACAGATGGTTCGTGACGGCTTTTATAAAACCTATACAATTGAAGGGATTGTAAATGATGATGTAAACCGGGAAAGCTATCTGGGGAGCCCATGCTTTGTATTACCTTTGGAACAGTATTATGCACTGACCGGAACTGATGAGTCCATGGTAACCGGTATGCAGTATCATTTTAATAAATTTCCGGTGGAGAAATTTGGACGTATTATTCCTTTTGAGTGGGATGATTTTTATTTGGAGTGCAGCACCTCAGCATATCCTACTTTTATGTATGCGATGCAGACTATAAGATACTGGCTGCTGGGATTTCTATTGTTTATCATTTTTATAGTCATGATGACCACCTTTAATATTATCAATACAACAGCGGGAAACCTGCATTTGAGAAGAAAAGAATTTGCACAGTTAAGGGTGCTTGGAATCTCAAAGAAGCGTTTGATGAATATGGTATTGCTAGAAGGAGTGATTACCATGGTTGTGGCAAATGTACTAGGTATTATCATTGGAGGAGGATTAAGCTTTGCAATCTTTCGTGGCATTATTACCACGTTGTTCGGATATACATATCGTTTCCCATTTGTAGCGGCATTATTTGGTTTTTTGATATCAGCAGGTATTCTTTGTGGCTCAATATATGTACCATTAAAAGGGATGAAACAGGATATGGCAGCCGACCTGTCTATAGGAGGAGATTAATGTTCATTTTATGAGAGGTAGATAATTTGAAACGGTTTTAAAATAACATATAAGAAAAGGAGAATCAGATATGGATATTGTAAAAATGGAAAACGTAACAAAAGTATATGGCGAAAATGAGACAAGGGTATGGGGGCTTCATAATGTAGACCTGACCGTAAAGCAGGGAGAAACTTTGGCGATAGTCGGGGCATCTGGTTCCGGCAAATCGACACTGCTGCATATCATGGGTGGTGTGGATACACCAACCAGTGGGAAGGTTGTGGTAGATGATAAGGATATTACCAAATTGACTGACGAACAAATGTCGGTGTTCCGCAGAAGAAAGATTGGATTTGTATTTCAGGCATATCATTTGATTCCGGTATTATCGGTTGAAGAAAATATTACAATGCCGATTCTGCTAGACCATAGAAAACCGGATAAGGAATATATTGAGCATATAATGGAAATGCTGGGGCTTCAGGATCGGAGGAAGCACCTGCCAAATCAGCTTTCCGGTGGACAGCAGCAAAGGGCGGCTATTGCAAGGGCACTGGCGAACAGACCGTCTCTGATTCTTGCAGATGAACCAACGGGAGCTCTGGATTCCAAAAACGGAAATGAAGTTATTACACTGCTTCAGAATTCCGTTAAACAGTTAAGCCAGACGCTGGTGTTGATTACACATAATATAGATTTGGCAAGAGAAGCAGACAGGATAGTGAAACTTGTGGATGGGGAGATTGCAGAATGATGTATTTGTGGAATTTCCAAAAGAAAAAGCGGCAGCAGCAGTCGTTGTAAGCTTCTATATGAAAAAAGATGGAATATCTGTGATATTTTCCATGGGAAGATTGAAAGAATTCAAACAAAAAATGGGAAATAAAAGCAGGTGACAGGGGATTAAAGGAATGGGAGGTTGAACGGAATTGAAAAAAATACTAAGCTTGTTTTTATGTATATGGATAGGAATAATGGGAGGTTCTTATATTGTTGAAGCGGCACAGCCGAGGGTCATGGTATCGGACTATTTGGTAAAAGAAGGGGAGGTAGTTTCGGGAAAAGAGTTTACACTAACTCTTACGTTGAGTAATACGGCTTCTAAGGCAGTGAAAAACATAAAGCTCACTATCAGTACGGAAAATGGGGAGCTGTTACCCCAAAAAGGAGCAGGGACAGAATATGTAGAACAGATTGATGCATACAGTGAGGAAAAGCTGACCTTTAAAATGAAAGCGGCAAATGGCTTGGAGGAGAAGGCGTATAAGTTATCTGTAAAGACAGAATATGAGAGCAGTGGCGGGATGGGTTATACTGTAGATGAAACGGTATTTATTCCGGTTATCCTGGAACAGAGGTTAACCGTAACAGACATTTTTCTGGCAGAGGATATGGTGGAATTAGGTGATACGGTTGAAATCAGTGCTGCAATTAATAACCTGGGGGAGGGAACACTTTATAATGTGAGTGCAATGATCGAAGGAGATAATCTGGATAGGATGATGACTTATGTAGGTAATATCGAATCAGGGAAAAGCGGGACTTTAGATGCACTTACAAAGGCAGTCGTAGTAACGGAAGGTATGCATACAAAGAATAAAATGATCATTTCTTATGAAGACAAAAAAGGAAATAAATATGAATCAGAGGCAGAGATAGGAGTAACTGTATTGGAGCCGGTATATGAGAATCTGGAAAAGGTAAAAGAGAGTAGAGATAGTTCCCATATCATAAAAGTAATAGTAAAAATTATTTTTGCTATTGTGATCATAGCAGCCATTATTTGGTTTTTTATCAGAAGGAAAAAACGTAAGCAGCAGATGCTGGATGATTTTGTTAAGTAGATAGAAGAATGGAGAGAGGTTTATGACGTGGATTTGGCATTTGTGTCTCACGAATATGAAACAAAGAGGAGTGCGTACATTTCTTACGATTCTTGGTGTCGTGATTGGAGTGATTTCCATTGTATCTCTGCTTGCAATCGGAATCGGTGTTAAGAATGAATTGTTGTCCGTGGTTGAATCTACAGGCAGTATAACGGAAGTTAGGATATCAGGTGTTAATGAGGGAAAACGAAAGGATAAGATGATCACAGACCGCAGGGCTGTAGATTTGGAAAAAATAGAATATGTAAAAGCTGTTTATCCGCAGACCGAGATATTCGCAAAAATGGATTATAAAAATTTCACAGGATATACTGTAATTACAGGGATTCCTAAAGCCTATATGGATGAAATCGAAATAGGAAAAGGGGAAAAACCTGTAGAAAATGGTATTAAGCCGGAATTGTTAGTTGGTAATCATGCAATGGATATTTTTTTTAACGAAAGTACAGGAGCAGGTTTTATTGAGACTGATGATGATGGAGAAAATAAAGAAGTACCGGATTTAACCGGAGAAGATATGATGGTACAGTTTAACATGGAGGAGGATAATGAAAAAGGCAGCCGCTTGAAAATATCCGGTATGACAAAGGATAATACCTATAATATGTATTGTAATCTGGACGTATTAAAAAAATATTTAAAGCAGAATGCGGAGGATGGAAAAATTCCGGGTCAGCCTGTTAATGCCAATAATGAGAATTATAATGAGTGGATTTATGACAGTGCCATTGTGAAAGTGGATGATGTGGAACATGTGGAAAAGGTAATAAAACGATTACAGGATATGGGTTTTCAGACAGAAAATAATAAAGAACTGTTAGATTCCATGCAGCGGGAGATTAAGGTTGTCCAATTTCTTCTTGGGGGAATCGGTATGATCGCACTAATCGTGGCAGTAATCGGAATCGGTAATACCATGACAACCTCCGTCTATGACCGTATCAATGAGATTGGAATATTGAAAGTTCTTGGATGTGATCCGGATGAATTATTGTATCTGTTTTTGTTAGAATCCGGGATTTTAGGGGGACTTGGAGGCTTGATTGGAATTATCATCTCCTATGGAATGACAGAAATTGGTGTCAATAAGCTTGCGGTTAAGCTGTTAAATATGCCTAAGGGCACGGAATTGGCAGTAATTCCTCTTTGGCTTGCGGTTTTCGCCTTCATTTTTGCAGTTATCCTTGGAGTTCTTGCAGGATTTTTCCCAGCAAAATGGGCAGCCAAATTAAAACCCATTGAGGCAGTAAGAAAGTAAATTCTTGTTTATCGTGCTAGAGGACGCTTCCATACGATGATGGTGGCGGACGCAGGAAAGAGGGGCTTATGGTTTCCACGAGAGACTCGTTCGCACTCTGACTTCAACGTAGCGGTACATAAGAGGCTATCCTGCAAGCAGGCTACCCTCTAAGTACCGACGTTTTCAGACTGGTCTCTCTTAGGATAACCATAAGCCCCTCTTTCCTGCTGTATACTGATGCCGTCGTATGGAAGCTGTTTCTTGATAAAATGAACAAGAATTTCTGCCCTGCGGGCAGCACATCTGGTACTATTGTGACCGGTTAGCTATTGGACTTTAAAATATTATTTATTACCATCCGGTAAGAAAGCAATATCTGATAAGAGCCTACCTTCCGCCCAGAACAAATATTCCCTGCCCCGCCGGAGGCAAATAAATTCTTTTATTAATTCTACCAGTAAACAGCTTTCAACATGAGCCTTTGAAGAGTATAAGCTGTGGAGATATTATAGGATTCTAAGTGTAGGACTATCTCATCCGTCGGTACTTAGCTGGCAGTCCGCATAAAATGCGGGCTGGCAGCTTATGTACCGTTACGCATGAGATGGAGCGGAAGCGGGGACGGAACGTGAATCCTATAATATCTCCACAGCGAACCCCACCAACCCCTCATGTTGAAAGCGTCCTCTAGTACGATAAACAAGAATTTACAGGATTCTTGACAAAATGGTGTTGTATGGTACAATGTTTAAGTTAAGGAATTTGTAAATATTGATTATACTTAGTATATAGAATATAATCTAAGGGTACAAGGAGGATTTTACATGGCAACCGCATATAATCACAAGCTGATTGAGGGAAAATGGCGCAAAAAATGGGAGGAGAACCCAATTAATGTAGAGGATGGAAAGAAACCGAAGTATTATTGTCTGGATATGTTTCCTTATCCATCCGGTAACGGGATTCATGTGGGACATTGGAGAGGATATGTTATTTCCGATGTCTGGAGCCGTTATAAGATGATGCAGGGATATTATCTGATTCATCCGATGGGATGGGATGCTTTTGGACTTCCTGCCGAAAATTATGCAATTAAGAATGGGGTACACCCTGCGATTTCCACTGCAAAAAATGTTGCCAATATCAAAAAACAGATTAATGAGATAGCAGCAATTTATGACTGGGACAGAGAAGTAAATACCACAGATCCGGATTATTACAAATGGACACAGTGGATTTTTGTAAAGATGTTTAAGGAAGGGCTTGCATATGAGAAGGAGATGCCGATCAACTGGTGTCCATCATGTAAGACGGGTCTTGCAAATGAAGAGGTTGTAGATGGTAAATGTGAGCGCTGCCATTCTGAGGTGACCAAGAAAAATCTCAGACAGTGGATGTTGAAGATTACGGCTTATGCAGACCGTCTGCTTGATGATCTGGATACATTGGACTGGCCGGAAAAGGTTAAGAAAATGCAGACAGACTGGATTGGTAAGTCTTATGGTGCAGAAGTGGATTTCAAGGTAGACGGTAGGGAAGAGAGCATAACTGTTTATACTACACGTCCTGATACGTTATGGGGAGCAACCTTCATGGTACTGGCACCGGAGCATGCACTGGCTTCTAAACTTGCAACAGACGAGACAAGGGATGCAGTGGAGAAATATATTTATGACGCATCCATGAAATCAAATGTTGACCGTATGCAGGACAAGGATAAAACAGGTGTATTTACCGGGTCTTATGCAATTAATCCGTTGAATGGAAAGAAAACTCCTATCTGGCTGTCAGATTATGTATTGGCAGATTATGGTACAGGAGCAATCATGTGTGTACCTGCTCATGATGACCGTGACTTTGCTTTTGCGAAGAAATTTGATCTGCCGATCATTCAGGTTATCGCCAAGGACGGAAAAGAGATAGAAAATATGGAAGAGGCTTATACAGATGCAAACGGCACCATGATCAATTCTGGTGATTGGAATGGTATGGAGTCGGCTGTCCTGAAGAAAGAAGCTCCGGAAATGATAGAGAAAAAGGGGTACGGCAAAAAAACAACGAATTATAAGCTGCGTGATTGGGTATTTTCCCGTCAGCGTTACTGGGGTGAGCCGATTCCAATCATTCATTGTCCGGATTGCGGTGCAGTACCGGTTCCAGAGGAGGAACTTCCTGTAGTACTTCCGGATGTGGAGAAATATGAGCCGACAGGAACAGGGGAATCGCCGCTTGCAGCGATTGATTCATGGGTAAATACTACTTGTCCCTGCTGTGGGAAACCAGCAAAGAGAGAAACCAATACAATGCCGCAGTGGGCCGGCTCTTCATGGTATTTCCTGCGTTATGTGGATAGTAAGAATGACAAGGAGCTGGTTAATAAGGAAAAAGCGGATAAATATTTACCAGTTGATATGTATATCGGTGGCGTAGAGCATGCAGTTTTGCATTTACTGTATGCCCGGTTTTATACAAAATTCCTTCATGACATCGGAGTGGTAGATTTTAATGAACCATTTAAAAAGCTGTTTAATCAGGGTATGGTCTGTGGTCGTGACCGTGAGACCGGGGCAGCAACGAAGATGAGTAAATCACTGGGGAATATCGTATCACCGGATGATATGGTAAATGATTATGGCTGTGATGCACTTAGAATGTATGAGTTGTTTATCGGACCACCGGAGCTTGATTCTATCTGGGATGACAGGGGAATTGACGGTGTTTACCGTTTTCTTGCACGTTTTTATAACATGGCAGTCAAGAATATCGAAAATCCGGGGAGAGAGACTCCTGAACTGATTAAAATACGCAATAAGATGGTACATGATATTACAACCCGTCTGGAAAGCTTTTCTTTGAATACCGTTATTTCAGGATTTATGGAATATAACAATAAATTTGTGGAACTGACAAAGAAAGACGGTGTGGATACAGAGACACTTAAGACAGTAGTACGCTTGATTGCTCCGTTTGCGCCTCATATCGGAGAAGAATTATGGGAGGCACTGGGAGAAAAGGAAACGGTATTTGCTGCCGGATGGCCGACCTATGAAGAAGAGGCTATGAAGGATAATGAGATTACAATTCCTGTCCAGATTAACGGCAAGACAAAGGCTACAATTGAGATTGCAGCAGAGGAAGCAAAGGAAGCGGTTCTTGCAAAAGGGAAGGAAGCAATTGCAGATAAATTGGAAGGTCTTAATGTGATCAAGGAGATTTATGTACCAGGCAGGATTGTTAATATTGTTGCAAAATAACAGACAGAATTTTAAAATGATTTCTTGTCAATTATGAAGATTGTTAAACTTGTTGTATAATGACAGAGGAGGTATTATGAGATTTAATAAACACCTATTTTGGATAATGATAGCATTTTTTGGTCTTATTTTTCTTCTTGGCAGCAGTAATACAGCGGAGGCAAAAAAATATTATTCCCTAAAGGAAATAGGGCTTTCTGGCTGTACAACAGATAATGTGGATTATGCGATTTTTTCTATCCGGGGTAATACAGTTAAGTATTCAGTATATAAGTTTTCTTCAAGGAGTCGTGAGTGGGAACGTGTCAGTGGTGTAAAAGTTGCAAAACTGACTTCTAAAACAAAGTATTATATGGGAGATTCCCAAAAAGTATCCAGTTCCTTGAAGAAATATAAAGAGGATGGAAAGAATAAAAATATAAGATCCAATAATAAAAAATATAAGACAGCGGATAACAGGAAGCATTTTGCGAAAAAAGATATCAATACGGAAAAATGGATATACAGAGTCCGGAAAGGGACGATCAAAAAGAATATATTTGGCAGAAATAATGAAATTCAGGTGAAAAATGGTAAGGTCACAAAGCTGATAGTGAGATTAGTATATTAAACAGTGACCAGGGAGTAGAAAATGGCAGATCTAAAAAAGGAGATTGAAAAAAGAAGAACGTTTGCGATCATTTCCCATCCGGATGCAGGAAAGACGACCCTGACAGAGAAATTTTTATTGTTTGGGGGAGCGATCAATACAGCGGGTTCCGTCAAGGGAAAGGCGAATTCAAAGTATGCAGTTTCAGACTGGATGGATATAGAGAAGGAGAGAGGAATTTCCGTAACTTCATCTGTGTTGCAGTTTCAGTATGACGGATATTGCATTAATATTCTGGATACCCCCGGACATCAGGACTTTTCGGAGGATACATACAGAACTTTGATGGCAGCAGACTCTGCGGTTATGGTAATTGATGCTTCAAAGGGTGTGGAGGCACAGACGATAAAATTATTTAAGGTTTGTGTGATGCGCCATATTCCTATTTTTACATTTATTAATAAGATGGACAGAGACGCAAAGGATACTTTTGAATTATTGGATGATATTGAATCTGTTCTGGGGATACAGACATGTCCGGTAAACTGGCCTATCGGTTCCGGTAAGGAATTTAAGGGTGTATATGACAGGGAAACAAAAGTGGTTTCTAAATTTCAGGCAGTCTCTACCGGTGGTGCAAAAAAGGCAGAGGAAACAGAGTATTCTATTGATGAGGAAGTCCTTAAACAGGATATTGGTGACATATTATATAACCAGCTGATGGAAGAGGTGGAGCTGTTAGATGGAGCCAGTGAGCCTTTAGATTTGGAAAAAGTGAATAAAGGGGAATTGTCTCCGGTATTTTTTGGTTCTGCATTAAATACTTTTGGAATCGAGACTTTTTTGAATCATTTTCTCAAAATGACAACTTCACCGCTTCCGAGAATGTCGAATGAAGGATTGATCGATCCGATGGAAGAGACATTTTCTGCGTTTGTTTTTAAAATCCAGGCAAATATGAATAAAGCACACAGGGACAGGATTGCATTTATGAGGATATGTTCTGGTAAGTTTGATGCCACAAAGGATGTGTATCATGTGCAGAGCAAGCGGAAAATGAAATTGTCCCAGCCGCAGCAGTTAATGGCACAGGACCGAAAGGTAGTAGAAGAAGCTTACGCTGGAGATGTGATAGGTGTATTTGACCCAGGTATCTTTTCAATTGGTGATACCTTATGTGCACCGGGTAAGAAATTTGAATACGAGGGAATTCCGACCTTTGCACCGGAACATTTTTGCAGGGTCTTGCAGATGAATACCATGAAGCGGAAACAGTTTGTGCAGGGAGTGACACAGATTGCACAGGAAGGTGCGATACAGATTTTTCAGGAGTATACGGCCGGAATGTCAGAGATTATCGTAGGCGTGGTTGGTGTTTTGCAGTTTGAGGTATTAAAATACCGATTAGAAAATGAATATGGATGTGAGATTAAATTAGAACCTCTTCCATATAATTTTATCAGGTGGATTAAAGACCCATCTACGGATGTAAATGCCCTAAAGCGCGTAAATGAAGTGAAAAAGGTAAAAGATATGAAAGGAAATCCGTTGCTGCTATTTACAAATCAATGGACTATCAATACAGTACTAGAACATAATGAAGGACTGGAACTGCTTGAATTTAGAAAAAATTAGATATCCATGGATAAGTGAGTATACAGCGGTAAAACAGGAGATACTGTAAATTGAGAAAAAGATATGCATCCTGTTAAAAAAGGAAATTTTTGTGAAGCTTTACCAATGATTGAAAGTTTAATACCTTAGTGAAAAACAAATAATAAAGATACAGTCAGATGGCTGTGTCTTTATTACTTTATAAGGAGGAAATTCTATGGGACTTGTAACGGGTGATAATTATAATCCTGCATTGGTTCCGGCAATCATGGATTTTGACCTGATGTTTCACGGAGATGAAGAGGCGTATGTAGACCGGCTGCTACAGGGAGAAGATGAGATAAACAAAACGGATATTATGTCCAGAATGGAGCAGTTTTCCTGCAAAGAAGAGTTAGAGCGTTATGTAGATCACGCAGGGAACCATCGTTTTCCGATTACGCCATAAGAAAAAAAGAGGCTGTCCGGCGTAGATTTTAATTTACCCCGGACAGCTGCTTTTGGGTTTTAACATAATTTTAGTGGTAAAAGAATCCCATCAGCATATCTACTTTCTGCCGTTCGGCAGGGGTCATATTTTCTTTCATGATATTTATTAAGAGATTTGATTCTTCTTTGGTAAAATTGAGATTTCGTTTAGTCAGCTCTTTATTGATAGACAATATTTTTGGCAGCATGGCTTCTGGGGAGGTATGCTGGTTATTTTTCACTACTTCCCTGATAATCTGTTGTTTTACCGGATGAAGCCGGTTAAATTCCGGTGTGGAAAAAAGGTCTTGTTCATTCATGCTAATCAGCCTCCTTGTTTGTAACCGATTTTACTACAATTTATAAATATTTTGTCTTTACTATACTAATATATGGATTCAGAGATATTTTGTGCTAAATCCTCTGGTGGAGCGGGGGGTGGAAACATATCAGGCGGATGTTCTTTGCTAAGTTCTTCTGCCTGTGTCAGATCATATTCTGCCAGTATGTTCTGAATATTCTGTTCGAAGTCCTCGTTTCCATATGCATCAGGCATGTTTGTATTTGCATGGCTATCGGTATGAATGGCAGAGTTTATATTGTTTTTTTCTGTATTGGAAGAAAATGACTGGAACAGGCTGGCAATATTGGACATGTCTGGTGAAGCATTTCCGGTCAGCCCGGATAAAATATCAGGTGACAGGGAATCATTAGAATTTTCCATCATGGTAAATAGCATTTTTAACATTTCCGGGGGGATGCCGGTCAGGGAAAACAGCATATCCATAGGATCTCTTGAAATACTATGTAAACCTAATCGGGTTAAATTGTCAAGGGAACGGAATGCATTTATAATCAGACGGATTTCATTAAATTTAATGAGAAGTGCCAGCGGAAGCTTTAATGGATATTCCACAAAAGGAATCAGGGACTCTAACATGGACAGACTGTTACTGTTTGTAATTGCTTCTAAAGGATGACGGTTGTTTTGTTCCATCGGAAACAGCCCCTAATCTTTTCTATCTAGTATATGCAAAAAGTTGACGGTTATGAAACATTTCCGTATAATACTTACAGATTTTATAGAAGAAAATTATTTTATACAGATAATTTGGAAAAGAAAGATGATAAAGAAGGGCTGTTATGGATATACAGGATTTTTATAATGGGAATGAATGGAATGCACATGAATATTTCGGAGCACATGTTACGGAGGAAGGAGTGTGGTTTCGCGTATACGCACCGAAAGCTAAGAAGGTTACGGTAATCGGGGAGTTTAATTTCTGGCATGATACGGAGCTTTCCTGCGGGGGAAGGGGAGGGATTTTCAGTATCTGCATTCCCGAGGCAAAAGCAGGGCAGATGTATAAATACCGTGTTTACCACTATGACGGAAGTGTGACAGATAAAGCAGATCCTTACGGGTTTGGGATGGAATTGCGTCCCTGTTCAGCTTCCATCATCAGAGAGATGGATCAATTTTCTTTTACGGATGAGCAGTGGATGGAAAAGACGGATAAAGGTTACAACCAGCCAATGCATATTTATGAAATGCATTTTGGTTCATGGAAAACGAAGAAAGATGGATGGTATCGATATGAGGAGATGGGAGAAGTCCTGATACCCTATTTGAAGGAAATGGGCTATACCCATGTTGAAATACTGCCATTAAATGAGCATCCGATGGATGAGTCATGGGGGTATCAGAGTACCGGTTTTTTTGCACCTACTGCGAGATACGGCACCTGTGACGGTTTAAAGTCTTTCATTAACCAGTGCCACATGGCGGGGATTGGGGTGATACTGGATTTTGTCATGGTACACTTTGCCGTGGATGATTACGGACTTGCTATGTTTGACGGAACACCGCTTTATGAACTGCCTTATAGCGATGTGACAACAAGTGAATGGGGATCTTATAATTTTATCCATGCAAAAGGAGAAGTGGCCAGCTTTTTGAAATCCTGTGCCAATTACTGGCTTACGGAATATCATTTTGACGGTCTTAGGTTTGATGCGATTTCTAATATTATTTACTGGAGGGGAAAGCAGGAGTGCGGTGTAAACGAGAAGGCATTAGAGTTTGTACAGAGCTTAAATGAGGGGCTGCATAAGAGGCATCCCCATGCTGTCTTATTTGCGGAGGATTCTACTGATTTTTTGAAGGTGACGGCACCGGTTGCTTATGGGGGGCTGGGATTCGATTATAAATGGGACCTCGGTTTTATGCATGATACCTTGCGTTTTTTTTCTTATCCGCCTGAGGAGAGAAGGGAGCACTATCAGGATATTTTATTTTCCATGCACTATTTTTATAATGAGCTTTATCTGCTGGCGTTTTCCCATGATGAGGTAGTACATGGAAAGAAGACGATTTTGGATAAAATGTATGGAGAATATGAGGATAAATTCAGACAATGCCGTACATTGTTTTTGTATATGATGACGCATCCGGGAAAGAAACTGAATTTTATGGGAAATGAGATTGGTCAGTTCCGAGAATGGGCAGAGTACCGCCCCCAGGATTTTGATATTCTGGAGGAATATCCGATGCATAAGACATTCAGACGATTTTTCCATGATTTAAATTATATATACTTATTTCATCCGGCTCTTTATGACGGAGAATATAACCGAGATTGTTTTTCCTGCATAATTGGGAATAAAGCATGGGATTTGGTATATGCTTATATAAGGCAGGCAGGAGGGGAACGGATTCTTGTGGTATTTAATTTTAGTAATTCCCGATATCAGAATTATCTTATCAGGGTATCGGGGAATTGCGTATTAAAGGAACTGATACATAC
The DNA here is from genome assembly GCA_029063085.1 of Lachnospiraceae bacterium. GTDB lineage: Bacteria > Bacillota > Clostridia > Lachnospirales > Lachnospiraceae > CAG-590. The sequence goes on along the minus strand of JAIDOW010000070.1, from coordinate 28,743 downwards.
AGAGAGTGATATTTACGGAGGCTCTATACCATGCTGTAATACAGAGATTCCGGTCAGGAATGGGCAGTGTATGCTGGATTTGGAACCATATTCCGGCAGAATGTTTCAAATTTTATAGTATCGTATGTGTGAAAATTGGTTACAATGGAGGAGCTGGTTATGATAACAGATTGGATTGTAGAAACAGATTTCAGTATTTTAAACTGGATACAGGAATACCTGCGGTGTGGATTCCTGGATCAGATATTACCGGTCTTTACATCTCTGGGGGAAAAGGGATGGTTCTTTATTCTTGCAGCAGTTATTATGTTAGGCATACCGAAATACAGGAAATGGGGGTTATCCCTGGGGCTTGCACTTTTGTTTGGCTTATTGTTTGGAAATTTACTGATCAAGAACATAGTGGCACGTACCAGACCATATGATATGGTAGAAGAGATTGTACTTTTGGTAAATCCGTTAAGTGATTATTCGTTCCCCTCCGGGCATACGATGGCGGCTTTTGAATTTTTTTCCGTGGTATGCATGATGCCCATAAAAAAGCGATATAAGATTTTGGCAGGAGTACTTGCCTTTACAATGGCTTTTTCCAGACTATATCTGTATGTGCATTTTCCGTCAGATGTACTGGTGGGAATGCTGCTTGGCACTCTGTTCGGATTGATGGGAGTATTCACCGCAAACAAAATAAAAGGTTAAAATTCTTGTTTAGCTTACTGGGGACGCTTCCATGGCGGGTGAGGACGGACGCAGGAATCTATGGATATAGGGTTCTACGAAAGACGCGTTTGCACTCAATATTCCAACGTAACGGTACATAAGAGGCTATCCTGCAAGCAGGCTACCCTCTAAGTACCGACGTTTCCACAAGGTCTTTCTTAAGAACCCTATATCCATAGATTCCTGCTGGTCGCTGATACAATGCAGGTGCCATGGAAGCTGTTTTCTGGTAGAATGAACAAGAATTTCTGCCCTGCGGGCGGCACGGCTGGTACTATTGTGACCGGTTAGCTATTGGACTTTAAAATATTTATTACCATCCGGTAAGAAAAGCAATATTTGATAAGAGACTACCTTCCGCCCGGAACAAATATCCCCTGTCCCGCCGGAGGCAAATAAATTCTTGTGTTGATTCTACCAAAAAACAGCTTTCAACATGAGCCTTTGAAAAGTCTAAGCTGTGGGGATATCATAGGATTCTAAGTGTAGGATTGTCTCATCCGTCGGTACTTAGCTGTCAGTCTGCATAAAATGCAGGCTGATAGCTTATGTACCGCTACGCATGAGACGGAGCGCGAGCGGGGACGGAACGTGAATCCTATGATATCTCCACAGCGAACCCCACCAACCCCTCATGTTGAAAACGTCCTCTAGTACGATAAACAAGAATTTACAAAATTATCACAATTATTTTTAAAATAGGGGTTGATTTTTTACCAAAATAGGGTAAAATAAGAAATATGTTAGCACTCGAATTGAGTGAGTGCTAGTGATTCCTGCGGAAGGCAATGTTGGAAAGTATGTATTTCAATTTAATGCTGACCGTGAACATGAGAAATCTGTAAACGTGTTTCTCATCGTTGAAAAGAAAGTGAATAGCTTATCATGAGCTGAATAAAAGGAGGAAATGAATATGAAGTTAGTACCGTTAGGTGACAGAGTTGTATTAAAAGAGTGTGTAGCAGAAGAGACTACAAAGTCAGGCATTGTTTTACCGACTTCTTCCCAGGAGAAGCCTCAGTATGCAGAGGTTGTTGCGGTTGGTCCTGGAACTGTAGTAGATGGTGAGAAGGTTGAGATGCAGGTTAAGGAAGGGGATAAAGTAATTTATTCCAGATATGCTGGTAATGATGTAGAGTTAGATGGAGATAAATTTATTATTGTAAAACAGAATGATATCCATGCAGTTGTAGAAGCTTAATAGATATCGTCAAAATAATTATATAAACAATATATGGAGGTTTTAAAACATGGCAAAAGAGATTAAATATGGTGTAGAAGCCCGTAAAGCGTTAGAGTCCGGTGTGAACCAGTTAGCAGACACAGTAAGAGTTACATTGGGACCCAAAGGAAGAAATGTTGTATTAGCAAAATCTTTCGGTACTCCGCTGATTACAAATGATGGAGTTACCATTGCAAAGGATATAGAGTTAGAGGATGCATTTGAAAATATGGGTGCACAGATTGTAAAAGAGGTGGCAACCAAGACGAATGACGTAGCCGGAGACGGTACGACAACTGCTACAGTACTTGCACAGGCAATGATCAATGCAGGTATGAAGAACCTGGCAGCAGGAGCCAATCCGATTATCTTAAGAAAAGGTATGAAGAAGGCTTGTGATGCGGCAGTGGATGCAATCAGCGATATGAGTGAGACCATCAGTGGAAAAGAGCAGATTGCAAGAGTTGCATCTATTTCAGCAGGCGATGAGACTGTAGGAACTATGGTTGCAGATGCAATGGAAAAAGTATCAAATAATGGTGTTATCACAATCGAAGAATCCAAGACAATGAAGACAGAGCTTGATCTGGTAGAGGGTATGCAGTTTGACCGCGGTTATGTTTCTGCATATATGTCAACTGATATGGAGAAAATGGTTGCAGAACTGGATAATCCATATATTTTGATTACAGATAAGAAGATTTCCAATATTCAGGATATTTTACCGATTCTTGAGCAGATTGTACAGGGTGGTCAGAAGTTATTAATCATCGCAGAGGATATTGAAGGTGAAGCATTAACTACCCTGATTCTTAACAAATTGCGTGGAACATTCCAGGTAGTAGGTGTAAAGGCACCTGGTTATGGTGACAGAAGAAAAGCTATGCTTGAAGATATCGCAATTCTGACAGGTGGTAAAGTGATTACAGATGAGTTAGGACTGGATCTGAAAGAGACTACACTGGACGACTTAGGACGTGCAAAGAGTGTCAGAGTTGAGAAAGAGAACACCATTATCGTAGACGGTGCTGGAGAAAGCACGGAGATTGAAGGAAGAGTAAACCTGATCAAATCTCAGATTGAGGAAACAACATCAGAGTTTGATAAGGAAAAATTGCAGGAGAGACTGGCTAAGCTGGCAGGCGGTGTTGCTGTAATTCGTGTAGGTGCTGCTACTGAAACAGAGATGAAGGAAGCTAAGCTTCGTATGGAAGATGCCCTGGCTGCAACGAGAGCTGCGGTAGAAGAGGGAATCATTGCAGGTGGTGGATCTGCATATATTCATGCCAGCAAGGAAGTAGCAAAACTGACAGAGACCTTATCCGGAGATGAGAAGACAGGTGCAGAGATTATCCTGAAGGCACTGGAATCACCATTATTCCATATTGTTGGAAACGCAGGACTGGAAGGTGCAGTAATCATCAATAACGTAAGAGAGGCTGAGCCAGGTGTTGGTTTTGATGCTTTAAATGAGAATTACGTGAATATGATTGAAGCAGGAATTATTGATCCTGTTAAGGTAACACGTTCCGCATTACAGAATGCTACCTCTGTTGCTTCAACCTTATTGACAACAGAATCTGTTGTTGCAGATATTAAGGAAGAAGCTCCGGCTATGCCGCCAATGCAGGGTGGTATGGGAGGAATGATGTAATCAGGATTCCGTAGTATATAAAATTGTTTATTATAGAATAAAATACCCGTTGCTTGCATTGCTTCAAATTTGACGCTTTGCCTGCAACGGGTTTTTGGATATATGAAGCGAGTACTCTATATTCAAAACCATTTATATCTGGCCTTTTCCTCATCGAATATTTTCCAGCGGATTAGGTCGTCAGCAAAAATACAAACAAGAGATAATATCAGCCATATGGAGGAATAGGCGAGGCAGATCTGACCATAAAGATTATAAGGCATGCCGGAATAGTCCCAGACATTCCAGTGAAGCTTCATATTTACAATATAACCGGTTACGAATTCCAGACCGGTAATGATGATCATGGAAAGAATCATTTGTGTGATCAGCGAAATTCGGAAGTGCATGAGCTGATTAATGAGACCACAGAGGATAAATGCCAGTCCACCGCAGATGATCATGGAAAAATGTGAAAAACCACGAAATAGTATTTCAATATAGAAATAGGAAAATCCTCCAACTAAAAAAAGGAATAGGTATTTGTATAATATTGGAATATAATCTTTTTTACTGTCCTTAAGCTGATTCATTTACTAACCTCTTTCTTTTTGGAATCCCATTTGCACAGGATATATCAAAATAAGAATAATGTTAGTAGTATTTGCGGGATGCCATATTTTATACTGGCAGAGAATACCTGTAAATGATAAGAGATACATTTCGGTGTTTCTTATCATTTACAGGTGTGTTAAATGGGATTCCGGTATTCCGACCAGATATTTGCTGAAAAATAATGGTTCTAAATTGGATTCTCAATCTTGACAAAAACCATAAAAAGACTGGCTATATACAGTTGCCATATGAGGCAGAAAAATAGCCAGTCTTCCATAAATTATTCTATACAATACACTGAATTAAGGCTCAAGTGGAGTCATCTTAAGACCTTTATACATTTTGGTGTAAAAACTCATCTCATCCTGATATAAGACATAACCGCGTGCACCGTCTTTTACAATATAAGCATACTTGTTCTTCTGGACGTTCATGTACAGCACTTCTTCCACGTTAAGTTCCTTTGCCTTGGCTTTAGCGGTATATACATTAAGTGGTTCAAGCTTAAACTTTTTAACTGCCTGCTCGACTGTCATATGAGACACCTCCTATTTAATATTGATTTGACAAATCGTCATAATTTATACATAATTATATACGTTCTTTTAATAATAGTATATTGTTTATTGTACACAAAGTCAATCGGTAATATTGCACAAAAATAGGTGAAAAATCAAAAGAAACCATTTGTTTTGGTTGTACAATCTGAATAAGAAGAGGAGAAATAATGAAAGAGAATGTCAATTATCAGCTGAAAATGGATAAAATATTGAAGGAAATAACAGACGGAAGAGGGGAATCGGCAAAAGTACCGTCTTTGCTGCTGCATAGCTGCTGTGCACCTTGTTCCAGCTATGTATTGGAATATTTAAGCCAGTATTTCTATATTACTATTTTTTATTATAATCCTAATATTGCAGACAGCAAGGAATATGGGAAACGCGTGGAAGAACAAAAAAGGCTGATCAGGGAATTACCGGTTCTTCATGAAGTTTCTTTTTTGGAGGGAAAGTACGATATAGAAGAATTTTATAATGCGGTAAAGGGACTGGAGCAGCTTGGAGAAAGAAGCAGGCGCTGTTATGCCTGTTACCGGTTAAGAATGGAACAGGCTGCACGGACTGCCAGGAAGGAAGGCTTTGATTATTTTACTACTACTTTGTCCATCAGCCCTTATAAAAATGCGGCATGGCTTAACGAAATCGGGGAGGAATTACAGCAGGCTTATGGAGTAAATTATCTATATGCGGATTTTAAAAAGAAAAACGGATACAAAAGGTCCATTGAACTGTCGGAGGAGTATCATTTATACAGACAGGATTTTTGCGGTTGTGAATTTAGCAGGAGAGAAGAGGAAGAACGGAAGAACAAGATGCTGCCTTAGGATTTTTACTGAAAATAATGTATGTGTCCGTTGTCATACCATAAGAATGGTTATTATATGTATTTTATGAAATGGCGCATATATTATAAAATTTATATTATTATAAATATAATGTTATTATAACAGGAGATAATAGAAGATATAATGAATAAAATATGGAAAAAGGGGTTGTCAAAGAAAAAAAAGTGTGTTAGAATCTTTACAATTTGAGTACATGTTCAGGGCAACAGAAGGAATCTGTCGGCTGAACAGTCAGAGTATATAGGAATGAAAAAAGACCACCTATGGAAGGGCATAGGCTTTATTAGTGGTTTTTTTTTTGGGCAAAAATCAGAAAGGAAGGTACATATGAAAGCATTTCTAATCCTGGAAGACGGTCATGTGTTTGAAGGAAAAAGTGTCGGATGTAAAGATGAGATCATCAGTGAGATTGTATTTAATACGTCAATGACAGGCTATCTGGAGGTCTTGACGGATCCTTCTTATGCAGGACAGGCTGTCTGTATGACATACCCATTGATTGGCAATTACGGAGTCTGTTTTGAAGATATGGAGGCAAATAAGCCATGGCAGTCAGGGTTTATCACAAGGGAGATTGCAAAGCTTCCAAGCAATTTCAGAAACCAGGAGGCATTAGAGGATTTTCTGATTGCCAATAAAATTACGGGAATTGAAGGAGTGGATACCAGAGCACTTACAAAGATTCTTCGGGAAAAAGGAACCATGCGGGGAATGATCACGGTGGATAGCAATTATAATCTGGATACAGTAATCCCAAGGCTTAAGGAATACGAGATCGGAGATGTGGTAAGGCTCACAACCTGTAAAGAGATTGAACATTATGACGGAGAGGGCTTTAAGGTTGCGGTGATTGACCTTGGGGCAAAGAAAAACATTATCAGGGAACTGACTGGCAGGGGATGTGAGGTTATCGTATATCCGTCTTATACAAAGGCAGAAACCATCCTGGCGGACCATCCTGATGGGATTATGTTATCAAACGGTCCGGGAGATCCCAAAACAAATGTGGAAGTGATTGAGGAAATCAAGACATTGTTTGCAACAAAGATACCGATTTTTGCAATCTGTTTAGGACATCAGCTGCTGGCGCTTGCCAATGGTGCGGACACGGAGAAAATGAAGTATGGGCACCGGGGGGCAAATCATCCGGTAAAGGATTTAAAGACTGGAAAAGTATATATTTCTACGCAAAATCATGGTTATATGGTAAAAGAAGCGACCATAGACAGGGATATTGCAGAGGTGAGTTTTATAAACGTTAATGATAAAACGGTAGAGGGTGTTCATTATCTGGGAAAAAATGTCCAGACAGTGCAGTTTCATCCGGAGGCATGTGCAGGTCCTCTTGATACAAACTATTTATTTGATGAGTTTATGAATATGATGGAGGTGTCCAAATAATGCCAAAGAATCCGAATATTAAAAAAGTAGTAGTGATTGGTTCCGGTCCGATTGTGATCGGACAGGCCGCAGAGTTTGATTATGCGGGGACACAGGCGTGCCGGGCGTTAAAGGAAGAAGGGATTTATGTTATCCTGATCAATTCCAATCCGGCTACGATCATGACCGATAAAAATATTGCTGATCAGGTTTATATTGAACCACTGACACCGGAAATTGTTAAAAAAGTTATCGCAAAGGAGAAGCCGGACAGCATTTTGCCTACCCTTGGGGGGCAGGCCGCACTGAATATTGCAATGGAATTAGAAGAATCAGGGTTTTTGCGCCAGCATAATGTCCGTTTGATCGGTACTTCTGCAAAAACGATTAAAAAAGCGGAGGACCGTGATGAGTTTAAAAGGACGATGGAAAAAATCGGAGAACCTATTGCACCTTCTAAAGTGGTCACGAATGTAGAAGATGGTCTTGATTTTGTGAAGGAGATTGGATATCCGGCAGTACTGCGTCCGGCATATACGTTAGGAGGTTCTGGTGGTGGTATTGCGGAAAATGAGGAAAAATTTAAGGAGATTCTTGAAAACGGACTGCGTTTATCCCGTGTAGGGCAGGTTCTGGTAGAAAGATGCATTGCCGGCTGGAAGGAAATAGAATATGAGGTAATGAGAGATGCCAATGGGACGGGAATCTGTGTCTGTAATATGGAAAATCTGGATCCGGTAGGAGTGCATACAGGAGATTCCATTGTTGTGGCTCCTTCCCAGACACTGGCTGATAAGGAATACCAGATGCTTCGGAGTTCCGCTTTAAATATCATTTCAGAGCTGAAGATTACGGGCGGCTGTAATGTGCAGTTTGCACTCAACCCAACGTCTTTTGAATATTGTGTGATTGAAGTGAACCCCCGTGTAAGCCGTTCTTCCGCATTGGCATCCAAAGCAACCGGATATCCGATTGCCAAGGTTTCTGCCAAGATTGCACTGGGTTATCATCTGGATGAGATTAAAAATGCGATTACCGGCAAGACGTATGCGAGTTTTGAACCGGCATTGGATTACTGTGTTGTAAAGATTCCAAGACTTCCATTTGACAAGTTTATTAAGGCAAGCCGTAAGCTGACTACACAGATGAAGGCAACCGGTGAAGTTATGAGTATCTGTACGAATTTTGAAGGTGCCCTGATGAAGGCACTGCGTTCCCTGGAACAGCATGTAAACTGCTTGATCTATGAAGACATGAATGAGCGTCCGTTAGAAGAAATCCGTAAAGAACTACATCGGGTGGATGACCGGCGTATCTTTGTAGTGGCTGAGGCAGTCCGCCGCGGTATCACGTTGGAGGAGATTCAAAATATCACAAAGATCGACCTGTGGTTTTTGGATAAAATTCAAAATATCGTAAAAATGGAAAAACGCCTTGCTGAAGAAGAATTGACAAAAGAATTAATATTTGAGGCAAAACGGCTGGAATTTCCGGATGAGGTGATTGCAAAGATCACAGGCAAAACGGAACAGGAAATCCACGATCTTCGTCTGGAATATGATATCCATCCGGCATATAAAATGGTGGATACCTGTGCAGCGGAGTTTGAGGCAAGTACGCCGTACTATTACTCCTGCTATGACGGTGAGTGTGAAGTAGATGCCACGAGAACGAGAAAGAAGGTTATGGTATTGGGTTCTGGTCCGATTCGTATCGGGCAGGGAATTGAATTTGATTATTGTTCCGTACATAGTACATGGGCACTTTCCAAGAGCGGATATGAGACAATTATCGTAAATAATAATCCGGAAACGGTAAGTACCGATTTTGATATTGCAGATAAGCTGTATTTTGAACCACTTACCGCAGAGGATGTAGAAGCTATTGTAAATCTGGAAAAACCAGATGGGGCAGTGGTCCAGTTTGGCGGTCAGACTGCCATCAAGCTGACAGAAGATTTATTAAAAATGGGGGTTCCGATTCTTGGTACTTCCGCAGAAAATGTGGATGCGGCAGAGGATAGGGAGCTGTTTGATGAGATTCTGGAAAAATGCTGTATTCCAAGACCGGCAGGAAAGACGGTATTTACCTGCGAAGAAGCTCTTAAGGCAGCAAATGAGCTGGGATATCCGGTTTTGGTAAGACCTTCTTATGTACTGGGCGGACAGGGTATGCAGATTGCCATCCATGATGCAGACATTGTGGAATTCATGGATATTATTAACCGTACGGTGCAGGAGCATCCGATACTGGTAGATAAATATCTGATGGGGAAAGAAGTAGAGGTCGATGCGGTTTGTGATGGAGAGGATATTCTGATTCCAGGTATCATGGAGCACGTGGAAAGGGCAGGCATCCATTCGGGTGACAGCATTTCCGTATATCCGGCAAGAAGCCTTTCGGATAAGATTAAAAGAGTGCTTGAGGATTATACGAGAAAGCTGGCTACAAGCCTTCATGTAATCGGACTGATCAATATCCAGTTTATCGTATATCAGGAGGAAGTGTATGTCATTGAGGTAAACCCGCGTTCTTCCAGAACGGTGCCATATATCAGTAAAGTAACAGGCATTCCCATTGTTGACCTTGCATCTAAGGTGATCATCGGCGAAAAGATAAGAAATCTTGGCTACACTCCTGGTTTACAGCCGGAGAGCGAGTATTTTGCAGTGAAGATGCCGGTATTTTCCTTTGAAAAGCTTAAGGGTGCAGAGGTAAGCCTTGGTCCGGAAATGAAATCTACGGGCGAGTGTCTGGGGATTGCAAAAGATTTTAATGAGGCACTTTATAAGGCATTTCTGGGAAATGGTGTGGACCTGCCCAAGCACAAGAAAATGGTGCTTACGGTTAAGGACACGGATAAGCTGGAAGCAGTGAAGATTGGAAAACGCTTTGCGGCGCTTGGGTATGAGATTTACTCTACCAGAAGTACCTGTCGTGTATTAAATGAAAACGGTGTACCGGCAAAGCATATCAATAAAGTGGAAGCACCTTCCCCTAATTTACTGGATTTAATTCTGAGTCATGAGATCGACCTGATTATTGATACTCCGGCACAGGGAATCGAAAAGAGTAAGGATGGATTTATCATCCGCCGCCATGCTATTGAGACAGGTGTTACGGTGCTTACCAGTTTAGATACCGCAGATGCACTTCTTACATCACTGGAAAAGGCGAATAAAGAACATTTAACACTTGTGGATATATGTACATTATAAGATTTGACAAGAATACAGGTTACATGATATAAGTTAATGAGGCTGTCATATTAAAAAATGTTCTCTTTAAGAGAAAATTTTAATGGGGCAGCCCCGTTTTCTTTTGTATAATAATAGACAAAGGTATAATACTGGACGCCAATAAGATTTTAAGGGAATAAAAGCTTATATGGCATACGTTCGTGAAATGGAGGGTAATTATGGTAGTAGAGCCAAAGGTAAAGGGGTTCATCTGTACGACGGCACATCCCACCGGGTGTGAAAAAAATGTATCAGAACAGATTGATTATGTGAAGAAGCAGGGGAAAATCAGCGGTGCGAAAAATGTACTGGTAATCGGTGCTTCCACCGGTTATGGACTGGCTTCCCGGATTACGGCAGCATTTGGCATGGGAGCAGCAACGATCGGGGTATTGTTTGACAAGGAAGCTAGCGGGAAGCGAACGGCAACCCCGGGATTTTATAATACAAGAGCATTTGAAGGGGCGGCAGCCAGAGAAGGTTTATATGCAAAATCCGTAAACGGGGATGCATTTTCTGTGGAGATCAAACAGCAGGTGATTCAAATGATTAAAGAAGATTTAGGCAAAGTGGATATGGTTGTATATTCTCTGGCATCTCCGAGAAGAACCACAGCTGACGGAACAACTTATGTATCCAGTTTAAAAACTGTAGGGGAATCCTTTACCCAGAAAAACTGGAATCTTCGGGATAATACGATTACAGACGCTACGATTCCGTCTGCTTCAGAGGAAGAAATAGCAGCTACTGTTAAAGTAATGGGAGGAGAGGACTGGATAGACTGGATGGATGCATTGGTTGAGGCTGATGCAATTGAAGAAAATGCTATTACGATCGCATATTCTTACATCGGACCAAAGCTTACCTATCCGATTTATCATGAGGGAACTATCGGCAGGGCAAAGAAGCATTTGACAGAGAGTGCATGTGCAATTGCCGGGAAACAGAAAGCATTGGGGATTAAGGCATATGTATCAGTCAATAAGGCACTGGTAACCCAGGCAAGTTCGGCAATTCCAGTTGTTCCGCTTTATCTTTCCCTTTTGTATAGGGTTATGAAGGAAAAAGGAATTCATGAGGGCTGTATTGAACAGATGTACCGGTTATATAAGGATAAGATATTTGGTGCAGACGGGGTAACAGTGGAGACAGACGGTATGCTCCATGTAGATGACTGGGAAATGCGTGAGGATGTCCAGACAGAGGTGATGAAACTCTGGGACCAGATAGACAGCAGCAATCTTTTAAAACTGGCAGATACGGAAGGATATTGGGAAGATTTTTACCGTATGTTCGGATTCAGGGTGGATGGTGTAGATTATTCACTGGATGTTGAGGTTTAAATAATGGGTAGGAAATGCAGAGCCAATGAATTTGTGGGATATCTCACAGTTCATTGGCTCTGTTTTTGAGAGAAGAAAATATTTAGTTGTGACTGCCTATGTTTATTGCAGAGGGTTGTTTCTGCATTCCATTTAACTTCCTATGAAGCGGTATTGCCATAAATACTGTTATGACTGTGGAAAGTACATCAGCAATTGGCTGGGCATACAGAATACCATTAAGTCCCCAGACCATCGGGAGAAGCAGAATAATAGGGATAAAGCAAATTCCCTGTCTGCAAGCACCAAGGATAAATCCCTCTTTCCCTTTCCCCAAAGCAAGGAATAAGGAAGAATATACCGTATAAAATCCAAAAAGCATAATAGAAATACCGTTTGCCCTTAAAGACGCCGCACCAATGCGAATCATCTCGGCATCGTCTTTTGTAAATTGGGAAACGATAGCATCGGGGAATAGAGTCAATGTCAGACCGAAAATCACGCAGAATGCCGTAGACCAGAGGATGGAAGTTTTAATGGCTTCACGCAGACGGTCAAATTTCTTTGCTCCATAACTGTATCCTGCAATGGGTTGAAAACCTTTGATAAATCCAAATACGGACAAGCTGCCCATCGAAATAAGGCGTGTAACAACGCCCATGCCTGCAATAGCGGAATCACCATAATCTCCAGCAGTATTGTTGACTAAGGAAATGGAAATACTCGTTAAAATTTGAAATACTAATGTAGGGATGCCGATTTTAAAAATCTCAGACATGATTACCTTAGTGTTGACGAATGTCATGGAGGTATCCTTGGAGAGGATTTCCTTTATGTATATGCAGTCCTTAATTCGAAAATGGAATACGCTTTTTTTTCGTATGATGTAGGTCAGATAAACACAGGTTGAAACCATTTGAGAGATTGCTGTTGCTATTGCTGCCCCTGCGAGCTTTAAGTCAAATGCATAGATAAACAGCGGGTCTAAAGCGATATTGAGTACTGCCCCTATCAGCAGGGCACACATAGTTGTTTTTGCAGCACCCTCACTTGTCACGATGTTATTCATAGTGACGTTGAATACATTGAAGATGCAGGAAACAATGTAAATCCCTGCGTATGTGGCGGCGTAAGGCAGGATGCTTTCGGTTGCCCCTAGGAAATTCAATATGGGATACATGAATACCATAGAAATGATAATGATAACTGCCCCTGTGAATACGCTGCTGTATAAAGCGGTACTTGCCACTATATCTGCATTTTCCTTATCCCCACGACCTAGCAATCGGGAAATATAGGAAGCCGCACCGTTGCCGAACAACAGACCGAGACCAACAACGACCTGTCCGAGAGGATAGACTACGGAGATTGCTCCCATCTGACTTTCACCTAATCCGCCTACAAAATAGGCATCCACAAGATTATAGAAAGCATTTACCAGCATACCGATCATTGTAGGTATGCCCATTGCTAAAAGTGCTTTTGGTATGGATGTACTGCCCAGCAGTGCCATCTTTTTACTTTGATTGTTCATTTTGAACTCCTTTCTCTTAATATATAATATTATCTATAGTACTATAAAATATAGTAGTTGCGCCACGGGATTTAATTTACTATAATTTATAGTACTTGTCAAGGGTGAATTGCACGCATTACAAATTTGCTTTGCAGATAATGGGTAAGTGCACAAGTAATCTGATAAAGTAAATTGGTTACAAAAAGGAGGATTTTTTAATGGCAACGATTGATTTGATTGTATTGGGAATGTTGAAACGGGAATCATTGAGTGCATATGATATTCAGAAACTGGTGGAATACCGTAACATTTCAAAATGGGTAAAAATCAGCACACCGTCTATCTATAAAAAGGTTATCCAGTTGGAAGAAAAAGGGCTTGTTACAAGCCGTACTGAAAAAGAGGGGAAAATGCCAGAAAAGGCAGTATATTCCTTAACGGATGCAGGCCGGAAAGAATTTGAGAAGCTGATGCTTGAGATTTCTTGCAAGCCTATCAACATATTCTTGGATTTTAATGCAGTCATCGTGAATTTAGAGAGCATGACAAAGGAAAAGCAGAGGGAATGCCTGGATAATATTGCAAGTAATATCAATGTGCTGAAATCCTATCTTGAGGAAAACATTGATTTGAAAGAAAATGCCCCCGATATTCCAGCTGCGGGTATGGCAGTTTTACGTCAGCAGTTTCTATTGATACAGGCAATAGAAGAATGGATGGGGGCACTTAACAAATAATTGTGACTACTTTATTTGTATGTGATTTCGATGGTAAAGTTGTTTTTAACCTGGAAGGATAACAGGTTCAATAATGTGACTGCGGCATCGGCAAGTTCATCAATCTTCTTTTTGGAATATCCGATATAACCAAGCAGCATATGCAGTTTTATCATAACAAGATGGTCGATATCTGTTTCTTTTTTGTCTGTATAGATGATGCGTATGATTTCTTTTTTGATACCAGTGCCCATCTGGCAGATAATGTCGATATCTGTAGAATCAAACCGGGAAGCTTTGCTTCCTAAACAGTATGTGATCAGATTCTGGTCTTCTGACAGTGATATGGAAAAATCTTCATCAGACAGTAATTGAAATACAAAACGGCAGTATCTGGGATTGGCAAGCAGTCGGTAATATGCCATGATGTGGATGACGCCGGTTAATTCTGATGAAAACTGTTCTGTATCTAATATGAGGTCCAGGCTGGTTGTAAATTCTTTCATTAATTCATTATAAATTTCCTGTCCTAATATCATTTTGTTTTTAAAATGATAGGGAATCAGTGCACGGTTTATTTTGGCGGCAGTGCTGATTTCATCATAGGTGGTCTCGATAAATCCTTTTTTATAAAAAAGCTTTTTGCTTTCCTTGAAAATTCTGCGTTTTGTCTGTTCTCCCACAAGATATGTATTGGACATGGCGGTTTCTCCTTTGTAATTTCTGTACGTGATCATTTTCTATGTTGAATTATAATCTATATGAAAGCAGCTTGCAACAAAATATAATATGTAGTAAAATTTATACAATTATGTGTTATCGTTCAGGAACTGTTACGGAATGTCTGACACAGGATAAATGTAAAGGAGAAAGGTTATGCAGGGATCTTATGTGAAACGAATCAGCAGGATTATCATGAAATTGGTTACATTACTTTTACTGGGATTGGGGATTGGAACGATTATAATTACGGTGATATTTTCTACCCAGGTGAGTAATCTCCATATGAAGTCCAAAACAGTGGAATATGCGGGAAAAGTAGGTGAGAACTTTGACACGAGTATTTCCCAGTTAAGCAGTTTAGCGCTTGTTATGGAAAACAAACAGATTGCCGGTTATGAGGATACTTTGGCATATGTAGATACGATTGTGGCGGCAAATGACAATTTTTCTGCTGTTTATGTGGCATATGCTGATAAAACACTGATTATGAGCGGGGGATGGCAGCCGCCTGAGGATTTTGATTTCAGGACAAGAGACTGGTATACGGGTGCAAAGGATATGGAAGAAGGTGTATATGTTTCCGAACCATATCTGGACGAGCAGTCCGGAGGATACTGTATCACTCTGTCCAGGCGGATGATGGAAGATGGAGAGTTTATCGGAGTCTGCGGTATGGATGTTTATCTTGATAATATGATAGCGATGATGGAGCAAAGTTACGAAGGGAAAAATTATGCCTTTTTGGTATCGGCGGCAGGTACGATCCTCACACATCCCAATGATGAGCTGATGATGAAGGGAGAGACTTCCTATACATTAGAGACTGCATTAAAGGGAAAATATAAAAAGCTGGCAAAAACAAATAAGAGATATATGATTTCGGATGATACATTCGGAATGAAAGCAGCTATGTCCGAAGAGGTTTCTTCTATAGGATGGAAGGTTATCTATGTTATGCCGGCAACAGCGGACATGGGAATTACATTTATTGTGCTGATTGTCTTTGTCATTTTACTGGTGGTATTGCGGAAGCTGATCAAACAGTATTGTGAACAGGAAATGAATCACTGGTTCAGGCCGCTTGCATCTATCAGCGAAAAGGTGACGGAAATCGCAGCGGGAAATCTGGATGTTGCATTTGATGAAGAACCTCTGTCAGAAGAGATTGCCATGCTCACTGTTTCACTGAATGATACTATTACGCAGTTAAAGACTTATATAGGGGATATCACTTTTGTGGTCAATAATATCTCCAATAATAATCTGGGAGTCAGTTCGGATGTGGAATATCAGGGAGCCTTTATCGCTATCAGGAATGGACTGAATGCGATTATCGATAAACTGAACCTTGCATTCGGACAGGTCAATGAACAGTCAGAGATTGTAGTGAATTATTCCGAACAGGTACAGGAAAGTACTATGCAGGTAGCCAATGGTGCGACAGAACAGAGTGTTGCTGTACAGGGGCTGGTAGCTAATATTGGTGTGCTGTCGGAGCAGATTCAGCATATTACAAAAAATGCCGAAGAAGCCAGTGCAGTATCAGAGAGAACGAATAAACAGCTGGATTTGGGAAATCAGGAAATGCAGTCGCTTCTGGCAGCTATGGAGACAATTGAGGATACCTCTAAGGAGATTGGTGTTATCATCACTACGATTAATGATATTTCGGAGGAAACGAACCTTTTGGCATTAAACGCCTCCATAGAAGCAGCAAGAGCCGGTGAAGCAGGGAAAGGATTTGCTGTTGTGGCAGATGAGATCAGCAAGCTGGCGGCAGCGTCTGCCCAGGCGACAGAGACCATTACCAGACTGATTGAGAATTCCATGCGGGCAGTAGATGTGGGTAAGGACTTGGCAGACAGAACTTCCGTAACGTTACAGACCGGAATTGATAATTCCCTGAAATCCAATCATGATATCATGCAGATTACAGAGTTTGTAAAGAGTCAGGCGGGAGCAGTAGAGAAGATTGAAAAGAGTGTCCGTGATATTGCAGCAATCATAGATTCCAATGCGGCTACTTCCCAGGAGAATGCTGCAATCAGTGATGAACTGATCAACTGTGCGAGTGCACTGAAGGACATGGTGGATGCATACCATTTAAGAGAGGAAGAATAAACTTTTGTACAGATAGAAAAGGGATAAAATGGAGTATTATTCATTAAACCGGTATTTGCAGGATACTTTTGGAGAGAAGGTTTATAAGATTGCACTGGACGGTGGTTTTACCTGTCCAAACAGAGATGGCACCCTGGATACACGAGGGTGCATTTTCTGTTCCGGTGCCGGTTCCGGAGAATTTGCAGGGAAAAGAACAGATTCTATCACAAACCAGATAGAAAAGGGAAAAGAGCGGTTGCAAAACAAGATAAAAGACGGCAGATATATTGCGTATTTTCAGGCATTTACCAATACATATGCTCCTGTAAAGAGGCTACGGGAGCTGTATGAAGAAGCGGTATCCCGTCCAGATATTGCGGTACTTTCCATTGCCACCAGACCAGACTGCCTGACAGGGGATGTGATTTCCCTCATTGAGGAGATGAACCGGATAAAACCGGTATGGGTGGAATTGGGCTTGCAGACGATTCATGAGAAGTCAGCGGAATATATCAGAAGAGGATATCCTTTATCTGTTTATGACGAAGCGGTAAAAAAGCTGAAAGATATCGGCGTACAGGTGATCACACATGTGATTCTGGGACTTCCGGGAGAATCACCACAGGAAATGATGGAAACCGTATCTTATGTGGGCAATAGCGGTGCAGACGGAATCAAATTACAGCTGCTTCATGTGATAAAAGGGACTGATTTGGAAAAGGATTATGAGAGAGGGAAATTCCGTGTGCTGGAAATGGAAGAGTATGTGAATCTGGTGGCGGACTGTCTTGCACTTTTGCCGGAGAATATGGTGATTCACAGAATGACTGGAGACGGAGATAAGAGGACATTGGTGGCACCACTGTGGAGCATGGATAAAAAAAGAGTACTAAATGCACTAAATAAGGTGATAGCCGAAAAAGAGAGGGGCAGATAGTGTCAAATTGACTGTCTGTCTGACAGAATAAGTCCGATCAAGAGGAGGAGAGAGGATGAATAGCGAGTTGTTACAGAATAGTGAAGCAGTGACCAGACTGCTGGTTTTGGCATTGCCGACGATAGCAGTCTTTTTGGTTTCTATTGTCTGCATTGTATTAGCTGGAAAAAGAGGTAGGGAAGAAGGACTGAATGCAGGTGATTTATATATTTCAGGAAAGCTTTTTGTCTCAGTCTGTGCCACAAATTTTATGTATGTTATCCTTGAACTACTCCTGATTCTTATGACCGATAAGATTCCGGCAGAGCTGATTTTAAATGAGAAAGTATTTCTGTTTGTTGTGATGGGTGTGGCAAATGCAGTATCCTGTATCATGAAAGGGATTATCGGTGCAAAAAACATGAAACATGCGGCGGGTGCGGATAAACAGCAGGGACTTAGCAGGGCACTGATTGGTATGGCAGTGGCAGAAATTCCGGGACTGGTTGCACTTGCTGTTTATATGGTCAGTTTTATGACGGGAGGTAAATAATGCAGTTTTATCTTGCTCCCATGCAGGAGGTGACAGGCTGGGTATACCGCAATGTTTATTCTGCCATGTTTGGGAATATCCATAAATATTTTACACCTTTTATTGTGCCAACCCAGAAAAAAATTCTCAAAACAAGAGAGCGTAAAGAAGTGGCACCGGAGAATAACCGCGGGCTTTTGGTAGTTCCCCAGATTATGACGAATCATGCAGAACAGTTTATTGACACATGCCATATGCTTATGGAACTTGGATATCATGAGGTAAATCTGAATCTGGGATGTCCTGCTGCAACGGTGGTGACTAAGGCACGGGGAAGCGGATTTCTGGCGGATACCGGAAGGCTTGACCGGTTCTTTGAGGATATCTTTCTGGCATTGGAGGCAGAACACAGCACGCTGAAGGTATCTGTCAAAACCAGGATTGGTCTGGAATTTTCAGAGGAGTTTGAGGATATTTTAAAGATATATAATCAGTATCCTTTAAGTGAGATTATCATTCATCCAAGGCTGCAAAAGGATTACTATGGGAATCATCCCAATCTGGAGGTGTTTTCAGATGCTCTTAATCAGAGTGCCCATCCGGTATGTTATAACGGTGATATCTTTACAAAGGCAGACTATGAAGGATTTATAAAAAGATTTCCTTCCGTGGACAGGATCATGTTAGGCCGCGGTGTAATCGGAAACCCGGGGCTGGTTCGGGAGATTGTAACGGGTCAGCAAATATCGAA
This sequence comes from Lachnospiraceae bacterium, assembly GCA_029063085.1. Lineage (GTDB taxonomy): Bacteria > Bacillota > Clostridia > Lachnospirales > Lachnospiraceae > CAG-590. The sequence continues at coordinate 9,950 of JAIDOW010000070.1, read as the reverse complement.
GGAGGAACTGCAAGAATATCATGACCGGTTATATGCAGGATACAGGGATGCATTGGGAAATGAGAAGGATGTATTGTTTAAGATGAAGGAGGTCTGGTATTATCTGGGGGCAAATTTTTTGAATGCAGAAAAAGAGCTTAAGAAAATACGTAAGGCAGGCAGACCAGAGGATTATGGTGTGGCAGTAAAGAGGGTGTTTGAAGATTGTGAGTTTTCAGGATAATGGCATTGGAGAAAATATGTTAAAGGTAATCGTTATCGGGTGTCCGGGTGCAGGAAAAAGCACGTTTGCAAGGAAACTGAGAGAACTTACAGGACTTCCGTTATATTATCTGGATATGCTGTGGCACAAACCAGACCAGACAAATATTTCCAGAGAAGAATTTGATGTGCGGCTCAGTGAGATGATGAAAGAAGAGAAATGGATTATTGATGGGAATTATCTGCGTACACTGGAAATGCGTTTGAAAGAATGTGATACGGTATTTTTACTGGATTATCCATTGGAAATTTGTCTGTCAGGAGCACAAGAGCGCATCGGAAAAAGAAGAGAGGATCTTCCATGGCTGGAAACGGAACTGGATGAAGAATTCAGACAGTGGATACTGGATTTTCAAAAAGACCAGTTACCGTGCATATATGGATTACTGAAGCAATACCAAAAGGATTGTCATATTGTCATTTTCAGATCAAGAAAAGAGGCAGATGATTATTTTAAAGAGTATCTATGGGGTAAGAACGAGAGCAGGCAGTGTGACTGACAAAACAGTGATAGTAATTTGGCAAGGTTTATAAATAATTTTTACACAAATGGTAGGAGGAACATAATGTCGATAGAAAGAGTAAAAGCTTATTTTAGAAAATACGGAATGGAAGATAAGATTCAGGAATTTGAAATGTCCAGTGCAACCGTGGAGTTAGCGGCAATGGCATTGCACTGTGAGCCCCAGAGGATAGCCAAGACGCTTTCTTTTATGGTGGATGACCATGCAATCCTGATAGTGGCTGCCGGCGATACAAAGATTGATAATCCTAAATATAAGGCACAGTTTTCCACAAAAGCAAAAATGCTGTCACCAGAGGACGCAGAAGCATTAATAGGTCATGCAGTGGGCGGCGTATGCCCGTTTGCAGTGAATGAAGGCGTAAAAGTATACTTGGATGTATCGTTAAAACGTTTTGATACGGTCTTTCCGGCCTGTGGCAGCTCCAACAGTGCGATTGAGCTGACTATCCCCCAGCTGGAAGAATATTCAGGATTTACGGAGTGGATTGATGTGTGTAAGGGGTATTGATGAGGTCGGTTGATGTTTGGTGAAAGCCAGAGGTTATGAAATGGATTGGAAAATGTATTCATGATTTTAAAGCTAGAAGTCTGTATGATTATCACGATAAAGCGGAATCTATCGATTTTTAATAACCAATCATCATTTGGCGTTTTTGAAGTCCTTTTATCTGTTTAGCAGTAAGAATTTTGCCGTCATCAATTTCAATGGTTGAAATGAGGCGAATTATTAAAATTATAATCATATCTGTTGTAACTGCCTATATAAATAAGAAAAATCGTTTTTATGTGATTCATTGTACTATATAGTGTATGTCTGTATCTACTTTTATAGTATAGATCCCAATATGCGAAAAATATGTTATGATATATATTGCTCAAGAAATACTTCAAGAAAATAATGCAGAGAATATATTAGCAAAAACTAAGATGGATGTTAAAGATATTATTGATATTATAATTTTTTATAATGTAATATTGACATAAAATGATATTATAAGTATAATTATAAACAAATATTGACTTATAATATTAAGCGGAGGAAAATATATGAAAAAAGTATTGTTGATTTTAGTATCGTTATTTATGTGTATATCGTTATCAGCTTGTGGTAAAAGTAAAGCAGCAAAAGAAGTTGATGAAAAAATTCAGGCAATAGGTACAGTTAGTTTGGAAAGTGGAGATGCTATAGAAGAGGCGGAAAATGGGTATTCAAAGTTGGCAGACAAAGAAAAAGAACAACTAGATTATTATCAGACCTTGGTTGTAGCAAGAAACAAATATGATCAGCTTGTAGAGACAGAGAATACGAAAAAGGAACAGATAAGTAATGAAATCCAAAGTCTAATTGATGAAAATAAGATAAAAGATGCAAAAGAAAAGATAGAGGAAATAAATGATAAGTATTCAGATATAAAAGAAACATTAAGTCAAAAAATTCAAGAGAAATGTTATAGTGGAATAAGTTTATTGAAGTTCGGCGAAATTGTAAGTAATCAGCCTGATAGTAGCAAAGAAGGCGTAGATGATATTGATAAAATTGGGAACTATTATTATTATTCTATGCTGAGTGATTTAAATGAAGCTTTTGATGATTATTACGACTATTTGAATGAAAATGCTACAAAAACTAGTAGCGAAAATATCCTCTTTAAATTATACAATTTCATGATTGATGATAGAGAAGTAACATTGATATTATTTGATACTCAGGTGAGAGGGCAGTATATGATTCAGGTGTCTTATGAAAAAGAATAATATTTTATTGATTCAGGACTTTGTATGAAAATTAGAATATAATTTGTATAGATTAGTGTATTAAGAACAGATAAATAATAGGTAAATTTGGGGACTATTCCAAAGTGAACTTGTTGATAAACTAAAGAATCATGACTTTCTGTATGGTATAATTATTATATCTATCGCAGAAGGTCTTTTTATATGGGTAAACAGGACAACCAAATCCATATGGTGATATTGGATATAGATATTTTGGCTTGCATTGGGAATAAAGAAGAACTTTTTATTTTACTTGACTTAAAAATCCTACAGGTGTAATATTTGGGTTAGGAAGAGAATATATTTTTTTATCTCCTAATCTTACAAAGGTAATATTTGAGGACAAAGAAATATTTATCTTTATTAGTTTAATTTGGAGGACAGGTTATGGCGAAAAAGAAAAGCAGGCATAGAAGAAAGAAAACAAGAAAGCTCTTAGGGGTTATTGTAAGTATTCTGGCAGTAGTTCCATTAGGTATAGTAGCATATATATTGATTTTTGCTGAAGAAAAGAGAAATTTGACCAAACCGGATGAATTGATCCTCACATATATGGATTGCATTTCAGAGCGTAATTACGAGGAAATGTATCAGATGATTGATGCTGAAGCTTCCGGACAAATAAGTGAGGAAGATTTTGTAAAACGCAATTCTGCTATTTATGAGGGCATGGAAGCACAAAAAATGACGGTTACGATTCTTTCATACAACGAGGAAAAAAACATGGTGCAATATCAGACAGCTTTTGATACTGTCGCTGGAAATATTAGCTTTGAGAATGAAGCCTATTTTCTAAAAAAAGAAGATGGTTACAAACTGGTATGGACGGATTCCCTGATTTATCCGGGGTTATCCAAAGAGGATAAAGTAAGGGTGTCTGATGCACAGGCAAAACGGGGAGAAATATTAGACCGGAATGGATGTATTCTTGCAGGTAAGGGTGTTGCATCTTCTGTGGGAATTGTGCCAGGAAAGTTGGAAAATCGGAATCGCTCCATAGAGCAGATTGCGGATTTATTGGGCATGAAGACAGATGAAATAGAAAAGAAATTATCGGAAAAATGGGTAAAAGAGGATTCTTTTGTTCCGGTTAAGACAGTGAAAAAAGTTGAGGAAATAGAACTGAGATCATTAAAACCGGATGAGGAAATTTTGGAAGAGCATGAAAGGCAGCAGAAGCTGTTAGAGATACCGGGAGTTATGATTTCTGATACAGAAGTAAGGTCGTATCCATTAAAAGATGCAGCGGCGCATTTGGTTGGTTATGTTCAGAATGTGACAGCAGAGGATTTGGAACAGCATGCCGGGGAAGGATATACGGCAAACAGTGTAATTGGAAGAGGCGGGGCAGAGGGATTATTCGAAAAGGAATTAAAAGGACAGAACGGGTGCCGGATTTATATTGTAGATTCAGATGGAAATGAAAAAGAGGAGATTGCCTGCCGCATGGTTGAGGATGGAAAAGATATAAAACTCACAATAGATTCAGAACTTCAAAAATCTTTGTATGAGCAATTTCAGAATGATAAAGGCTGTTCTGTAGCGATGAATCCATATACAGGGGAAGTATTGGCATTGGTAAGTACACCGTCTTATGATAACAATGATTTTATCATGGGATTATCCAGTGAAAAATGGGAGGCATTGAATGAAGATGAAAATAAACCAATGTATAACCGTTTCCGGCAGGTGTGGTGTCCCGGTTCTACATTTAAACCAATTACTGCGGCAATCGGTTTGGAATCAGGGGCCGTTGATCCGAATGAAGATTATGGAAATGTGGGGTTAAGCTGGCAGAAGGACGCTTCATGGGGTTCGTATTATGTAACAACGCTCCATGCTTATAATCCGGTTGTTTTAGAAAATGCATTGATTTATTCTGATAATATTTATTTCGCAAAAGCGGCATTGAAAATCGGTGCAGAAGAAATGAAAGAATCTCTGCTGCGCTTAGGTTTTCGGGAAGACTTACCGTTTGAAATTGTGATGGCGCAGTCGCAATATTCTAACACGGAAAATATTGAAACGGAAATACAACTGGCAGACAGTGGCTATGGACAGGGGCAGATTTTGGTAAATCCCCTGCATTTGGCGTGTATTTATACGGCTTTCTGCAATGAAGGAAATGTGGTAAAACCGTCATTGATATATAATCGGAAAGCTGAAACGAAGTATTGGATTCCTAATGCTTTTTCAGTAAATAATGTGAATCTGGTATTAGAGGGGATTAAAAAGGTGGTAAATGATTCCCATGGAACCGGATATGCGGCACACCGGAAAGATATTGTGCTGGCGGGAAAAACCGGAACGGCAGAAATCAAGGCATCTAAGGAGGATACTTCCGGTACAGAACTTGGATGGTTTGTCATTTTTACAGCGGAAAAAACAGTGGAAAATCCAATCCTGATTGTCAGTATGGTTGAGGATGTAAAAGAGAGGGGAGGAAGCGGCTATGTGGTTGAAAAAGATAAACAGGTTTTGGAAAAGTGGCTTGAAAAACCTAAAGGATACCTTGATGCCGTTGGGGAATAAAGACGGAAAGAATAGAAAATATCTCTTATTGACAATAATTAACATGATAACGATTATTCTGGCTGTAGTACTGGCGTTAAGTGTATTTGTGTTTGTCTTTGGAAAGAAAGATCAAATACCAGATAAGCGTTCTTCTGTTGTTGAGAATGCAAAAGAGCCGGCATCAGAGGAAACTTTAGCGGAGCAAATAGAAAAAGGCTATGACCTTCCGGTAGATGTCCGTGAAGGGAAAGAGGCAGAAGATGACTGCAAAAAAATGATGGAGCACATTCGTGAAATTTATATACAGGCAGACAAAGGTGATGCTATTAATGTTGTTCTTTCTGATAAAGTGGTATCTGAAATGCAGGATATATTAAAGAAAACAAACAATCCAATTATAATGACAGAAATATACGCCAATATGGAAAACTTCGAGCGTGTAGATGATTTCCTTAAGAAATGTATGGAAGGAGTAAGCGGATCGGCAGTCGTATATGAAATGCATTCCGGGGGAGGTATAGGGAGAATGAAATTTATTTATGACGGGACAGATATGTATGTATTAAGAGTTTTGGCGGTATGGGATGATGAAAATGAGCCGAAGATAACCTATACTTCCTATACCAGGATTAAAGAATGGAAATATACAAATAAAGGCTGGTTTTGTTATGAGCTGTGTGTACCAGAGCCGCCGGAAGTGACGGAAATTGTTGATGGAAGCTGTATGCTTAGAATAAAGCCGATGACAGATGAAAACAGGGAAATGTCCGAGAAGTGCGTACTTGGATTAGCTTATCAGGGAAATAATCTTTTATGTTCTAATTGGGATACAGAAAATATGGAAGATTTAGATTATAATGGATTATATGAATATTTGTATGCAATGAAATATGGGGAAAAATTTGATTCTGAAAATTATCCCGATGGGATACCAAAGGAAGAATTTGAAAGTTTGATAATGGAGTATCTTCCGATAACAGGGGAGAAAATACAAACATATGCTGTATTTGACGAACAAAAACAGACTTATGTATGGGAACGGTTATGCTGTTTTAATTATTCTCCTACCTATTTTGGAACATCTTTTCCGGAAGTCACACGTATTAAGGAAGACGAGGATGGGACAGTTGTTTTGACAGTGGATGCGGTGTGTCAGATGATTTTATGCAATGATGCAGTGATAACCCATGAGCTTACAGTCAGGTTTTCTGAGGATGGAAGTTTTAGATATTTAGGGAATAAAATTTTGAATGATGGAATAAATGATATACCAGATTATCAATACCGTATCAACAGGCAATGATATACAGCATCATGATGAAAAGTGAACAGTTTTTGTTGGGCTTTATCTACAGTATGAAAGGGATTATAAAAGAGTGGTGAGTGACATACTATAGGTATGTCACTGCCAGAGGTTTAAATCAGATAAGGCAGCTTTTGTGATTTCTGCTGCCTTACTTCCGGTAGCATCAGAGGTACTTTGTATGTTAGTGGCAAAAAAGTATGTGCTGCCATTAGCTTCGATATAGCCTACAAACCAGCCGTTCACATCCTGATTGTCTACACTTCCGGTTCCGGTTTTTCCGTAAAAATTTTTGTGTTCAGATGAATATAGGCAAATGGAATCTTTTATGGCATTTACATTTTCCAGAGTAAAGCCAAAGCGATTGTGATAGAGGTCTGTCAAAAGCGCAACCTGCTCTACCGGAGAGATTTTCAGGGAGGACTGCATCCAGTAAGAGGAGAGGTTGGATTGGATGTTCTCATTTCCATATCCAATTTTCCTGATGTAGCTTTGAATAGCAGAAGAACCAAGCTGCTCATCTATTTCCTGAAAATACCAGTTGACGGAGGACTGCATCGCAGAATATAAGTCCTGATTCGTGTTCCATGCTTCAAATGGGTATTCTGTTCCGTTCCATGCAATGAAAGAATCATCTGGTGAAATGATACCTTCTTCCAAACCAAACAGTGCATCATATATCTTATAGGTGGAGTCTGGAGATGTTCTTAAAGTGGCATGGTCCATATCATAAATATTCCATGTATCGCCTTCTAAATCATATAGAACGAAACTGCCCTCATATCCATTGAAATAGGAAGATAAATCAATTGTGGAAACTTTTTCATGGGAGATGTTCCATTGATACGGGTTCTGCTCCGCGGCATAGGTGGACAGCATGGGGGTAAATCCCAAAAGAATAACTGCAATAACAGCAAAAGCAGCAAGCCCTTTTAATTTCCTGTAAACGGAAGGCTTTTGATAAGAAGAAATATTAGTGATTCTCCGTTGCATTTGTTTCATGCTTCCTCTGATTCCGGCAGCAAAAGGGAATGGTGTAAGTGAAATTTTTTCTGCCAGGTTGATCAGTGTGTTTCCGTAATCTTCATATTCATTCTCTTCAAGAAACTTCAGGACAGAAGTATCGCAGGCAATTTCCCTGTCATTACGCATTTCTTTCAATGCGTACCACACCAAAGGATTACACCAGTAGAATATGCCGGCAAGGTTCATAAAGAAACCAGCCAGAGTATCTTTGTGTCTGTAATGTTGTAATTCATGCAACAGCATATAACGCATATCCGCAGCATTAAAACACCCTCTGGGTCCTTTATGCCTTTCGGCATCAACAAGGAAATCTGATATCAGGTGAATCGGCAGATAAATACATGGTTTGAATAATCCGACAATAATAGGGGATTTCAAAAAGGCAGTGCTGTAAATAGGAATATTTCTTTTTATCTTCATCTCCTGTAAACAGCTATTATATAATGTACGAATGGTTTTGTTTTGCAAAGGGAGCGCAGACTTTTTCAAAGTGTTTAAGCGGGATACTGATCTTACAACTAATAAAAGCATGACTATAATGCCAGCCAGCCATATCCCGCACAATATAAGTCCAACAATAGACGGTGTTTCATTGCTGACGGACAGTGCATAGTCATTTATTTGTTTTACAGTGCCGGATATATTTTGGCTTGCAGCTGTTTCTGTAATCGTTCCCTTGTTTGATAATGCGGTATTTTTCCATGTTTCAATCCATGCGAGAACCTGTGGAACTCCAATCGAACGAAGAGGAATAAATGGGACGGCAAGAATCCCAAGCAGCAGAAACCATAAATTGAATTGCATTCTGCTGGTCAGATGGTTTTTTAATGCCCTTTTTGCTATAAGAAGTATGCCAATGATAATGCAAATAAAAATGTTGCATAGGAAAAAGCGTATTCCAAAATCTGCCATATTAATGCCTCCTGTTTTTTGAACCCTTTGAGAGAAGGGAACGCAGAGTGTCTATTTCCGATTCGGAGAGTTTATCATCTTCAATATAGGCAGAAAGCATTGCTGTAATATTTCCGTCATAATAGCGTTCAAGAAAAGAATGACTTTCCTGTCCGATGTATTCCTTTTCTTCGATCAAAGGTGTGTAAACGAATACCCGGCTTTGCTTTTCATAAGAAAGAGCCCCTTTTGTTACAAGCCGCTTTATCAAAGTCTGTATTGTTTTAGGACTCCATGTGGTGGTCTGTGTTAATTTTTCTGTTATTTCATTGGTATTGATTGGTGCGTGTTTCCATATGACTTTCATCACTTCAAATTCTGCTTCTGAAATTTGTGGCAGTTTTTTCACTTTTAACCCTCCTCAAATCTTACGAGTGTAATATAGATTATAAAATGGGAATCGGAAAAAGTCAATTTTTTGATAAATTTTGTTGATAATAAATGGTTTATGGGATAAAGCAGGATGTTACTTGATGTTTTGATTGGGCATTCCTCAATATGGTGCGTGGAATGTGTTTTCTGGTTTGTTAGACTGATTTATTGTTGGTCAAACGATAAGGCGATATGATAGGAATATAAATGTGATTTTAGGGAGGAGAGAAGGATTATCGCTTCTAAATTATAGAGATATCTTTGGTGGGGATATTTTGTTATCAGATACTAGCATGAATATTATATAGGTAATAAGACATATACAGTTGCAAAAAATGAATTTTATTGTATAATATTAGTTATACAAAATACGGTTTCATGGAGGGGCGCATGATAAAAAAATTCACCTTACAGGGAAATAGAAGCCATATAAGATTAGAGCAGGAGCTTTCTGTTATAGATAAGCATGAGGCAGATTCGGCATTTGAAAAGTACAGTAAAGAGATATTGGGTAATTACTTGGAACAGAAAGGCTTTTTGAAATGGAAGACAAATGCTTATGTCAGAAGAAATCAGATTGATTTGTTAGAATATATTAACTTACAAAAAGAAAGGCATGGTTCAAAAACCTTTACAGTGAATATAGCAATTATGCCATTATATGTTCCTATGAAATGGATGAATACGGGATTTGGGGACCGGTTAGGAGAATATATAGCCGGTAAGGATATCTGGTGGGATTTTGCTGATGAAAAAATCGCAAAGATAAGTTTTCAGAATGTCACAGATGCGGTTGAAAAGTTTGTCATGCCTTGGTTTCAAAAATATAATGAAGAGAGTAATTATAGAAAACAATTAAAAAAAGATTCAAAGAAATTATTTTGCGGATATGATAGCAAATTGTGGCTTGCAGCTTTGGGCGAATGTGATAACCGAAAGAATGTGATGTTGGAAAATATGAAAGCGTTGAAACTGCCGAAGAAGATGGTGTGATTATTTGCAGAGGATGAGTCTTATACAATGATGTGGGTTTGTGAAATACTAGCAGAATATCTGAGGGAGATATATGTATAGGAATATAATAGGATTATTGAAACAGAGCGGAAGTTTAGACAGAGAAATAGATTAAAGAGAACAGCATAGGTTTGGTCCTATGTCAAGATTTAGCACAAATTAAAATGAGACAATCCGCCAGCTAAGCAGCCGGCAGTGATTTCACCC
>JAIDOW010000007.1 GCA_029063085.1 Lachnospiraceae bacterium | reverse complement strand
TAAAGAGTTTAAACGAATAATTTAGGAGATAAGATTAGAATATAGTGATAAAAGTTAAGGATTCACAAATATTTGTACTGTGTTTTGGAAGGAGGTCAGGTGTGAAAATTAAAATATGTGGTCTTAAACGAAAAGAAGATGTGGATTATGTAAACCAAGCGGTGCCGGACTGGGTCGGATTTGTGTTTGCAGGAACAAAGCGGCAGATTGATTATGAGACGGCAAAAATGTTGAAACAGCATTTGCATCCTCAAATTATGGTTGCAGGTGTTTTTGTAAATGCAGATATATCTTTCATTATCAGGCTGGTTGCAGCTGGTATTTTGGATATGATTCAGCTTCATGGTGATGAAGATCAGGCATATATTTTGGAACTTAGAAGTCATTTATCAGAGTGTGGCAAAGAAAATGTTACGGTTATTAAAGCAGTAAGGGTACGAATGGAGGAAGAAATCAAAGAGGCAGATGAGCTGCCGGTTGATTATCTGCTGCTGGATGCGTTTGATGAAGAATCGTATGGTGGGAGTGGCAAAATATTTGATCACAAATTAATACCTCAATTGAAAAAACCGTTCATTTTAGCGGGCGGAATCACAGAAAAAAATGTGATTTGCATTTTGGAAGGGTTAAAAGAAGAGGGTAAGCTGCCGGTATGTGTAGATGTTAGCAGCTCGGTAGAATCTAATGGATACAAGGATAAGGAGAAGATTGAAAAAGTGATAGGGAAGGTTCGAGGGTGGAATTATATGTGATTTCTGCAAAATTCCATGAATGATTTGGAAAATGTGAGATGACGAGGGGGTCTGGACCTATATACCGAGATTAGGATGAGGGTAAACATAAAATAAAATCTGTGATAAAACAAAAGAGTAAATGGAAGCCAGATGATTTGATGTGCTGGTTGATATTAAAGAAAGGAGTAGTTATGGAAACAGGAAGGTTTGGAGAGTATGGTGGTCAATATGTACCAGAGACATTGATGAATGCAGTACACGAATTGGAGGAGGCATATGAAAAATATAAAAAAGACCCTGAATTTAATCGGGAACTAGAGGATTTGATGAAAAATTATGCCGGAAGACCATCTTTACTGTATTATGCGGAGAAGATGACGAAAGATTTAGGCGGAGCAAAAATTTATCTGAAACGAGAGGATTTAAATCATACAGGTTCACATAAAATTAATAATGTGTTAGGTCAGGTGTTGCTGGCAAAGAAAATGGGAAAGACCAGGGTGATTGCGGAGACCGGAGCAGGACAGCACGGTGTGGCGACAGCAACAGCGGCTGCATTAATGGGGATGGATTGTGAAATCTTTATGGGAAAGGAAGATACGGAACGTCAGGCATTAAATGTATTTCGTATGGAGCTTCTTGGAGCAAAGGTACATCCGGTTATGACAGGAACAATGACGTTGAAAGATGCTGTAAATGAGACGATGAGAGAATGGACATCCCGGATGAATGATACATTATATGTTTTGGGTTCTGTTATGGGTCCCCATCCTTTTCCGATGATCGTAAGAGATTTTCAAAGCGTGATCAGCAAGGAAAGCAGAATGCAGATTTTAGAGGCTGAAGGGAAGCTGCCGGATGCAGTGGTCGCTTGTGTTGGTGGCGGCAGCAATGCTATGGGTTCTTTTTATGAATATATAAAGGATGAAAATGTCCAGCTGATTGGCTGTGAGGCGGCCGGACTCGGTGTGGATAATGAAAAAAATGCTGCGACTATTGCGAATGGTTCGGTGGGAATTTTTCACGGAATGAAATCTTTGTTTTGTCAGGATGAATACGGGCAGATTGCACCGGTTTATTCTATTTCCGCAGGTCTTGATTATCCGGGGATCGGACCGGAACATGCGATGTTAAATGAGACGGGCAGGGCGGTTTACGTTCCTGTTACTGATGAAGAAGCAGTAGGGGCTTTTGAATATCTGTCAAGAACAGAAGGTATAATTCCGGCTATTGAAAGTGCCCATGCTGTTGCCCATGTAATGAAGATAGCAGGAAATATGGACAAAGACCAGATTATCATCGTAACGATTTCCGGACGTGGAGATAAAGATGTTGCTGCAATTGCAAGGTATAGAGGAGTGGAGATTTATGAGTAGAATTAGTAAAGTATTTGAAAAAGAAAAGGTGTTTATTGCATTTATTACAGGAGGAGATCCGAATATTGAGACCAGTTATGAATTGATCAGGACGATGGCGGCAAGTGGTGCAGATATCATTGAAATCGGTATTCCGTTTTCTGATCCGGTTGCGGAAGGTCCGGTTATTCAGGAAGCATCTCTTAGGGCGTTAAAAGCCGGAACGACTACAGATATGTTATTTGACATGGTAAAAAGGCTGAGGGAAGAGATTGATACACCGCTTGTCTTTATGACCTATGCAAATCCGATTTATGTATATGGAACAGAACGATTTATGGAAAAATGTGCCGATTCGGGTATTGATGGGGTGATTGTGCCAGATGTGCCATTTGAAGAAAAAGGAGAGCTGGCAGACCAATGCAGAGAATATGGTGTAGATTTGATATCTATGATTGCCCCCACATCCAAAAAACGGATTGAAATGATAGCAAAAGAGGCAGAAGGATTTATTTACTGTGTATCTTCCCTTGGCGTAACTGGGGTGCGCTCTGAGATTGATACAGATATAGGAACAATGATCAAACATGTAAAAGCAGTAACAGATATTCCCTGTGCAGTAGGATTTGGTATCGCAACGCCGGAACAGGCAGAAAAAATGGCGATGGTTTCTGATGGGGCAATTGTTGGCAGTGCTATTGTAAAATTGGTAGCAGAATACGGTAAGGATGCGGTTTCTTATGTGGCGGATTATGTGAAGAGCATGAAAGCTGGAGTAATGAGAGCATGAAACAGGGAAAGTATCCTGGGGGTATTCTCATAATTTAAGCGTTTATAAGAGTTCTGATATTTACTGATGTTTATTGATATGTGCAGCAGATACCAATTAAATTAAAGAATAAAAAAACTACGAAGTAAAAATATTTAAGCTGATAAAGTATTTTTTGCTTCGTAGTTTTTTGTGTGTTTGTGACATGAAATGTGGATGTGAATTGTAAAATGGATAAAAATGTCACATAAATAGAATTGAAATTGTCAAAAATACAAGAAAATAATGTGGTTATGTCAAATTTTGAGGTATTTAATCTGGATGGAAAAATAGATTATTTTAATAAAATATATTGTAAATAATGGGAATAAAATGTGGGAAAGTAAAATCAATAATGTGAAAATGCAAAAAATAATGATAATGTGGGAATGAGTTCTAAAAAAATCACAAATACTGTAAATATAGTATAGAATACTGTTAATGGATTAAAAAATAAAGAGGGAGGAAGTTTAATGAGGTCTCTATTTAAAGGTTGCTGGAAAAAATATCGTATTTTTATTTACTATAGTATATTTATCATGATAGCAGGGACTTTATTACATTTTGTATATGAATGGAGTAACGAAAATGCATTTGCAGCAATGTTTTCAGCAGTAAATGAAAGTGTATGGGAACATTTAAAAATATTTTTTGTGCCAGCCTTGTTTTTTACAGTGTTTGCCTACTATTATAAAGGAGAAGAATATCCGGATTATTTGTGGTGTCAGACAAAAAGTATTCTGGCGGGATTAGCATTTATTATTGTGGTATACTTTACCTATACTGGAATTACAGAACGTAATTGCAGTTTTATTGATATTGGCAGTTTTTACGTTGCAGCAATGATTTCCGGTATAGTCAGTAAAAGATGCATAGAAAAATCTTGTGATAAAAAGGGTGAATTTAATAAACTTGCAGGAATAATATTATTGGTATTGTGGGCAATGTTTATTTGTTTTACGTATCGCTTGCCTGCATTCCTAGCAAAATGGATGCCAGGATTGTTTCTCGAATAAATTCTTGTTTGGCTTACTAGGGACGCTTTCAACATGAGGGGTTGGTGGAGTCCGCTGTGAAGATATCATAGGA
>JAIDOW010000069.1 GCA_029063085.1 Lachnospiraceae bacterium | reverse complement strand
GTAAAAATGTCCAAGTTTAAATGATGTTCCATATTTTTTCATATTTTCTAATCCTAGATGGATGAGAACGAGTGTATTTTATTGTAAATAAAAAAACAACCATGATAATAGTGCAAACAATAATATGAAATAATTTACCACATAATGAAAAAAGTTTATACAATAACAAAAAAATACCCAAAAATGTAGGCAGTTTCATTGAAATCACCTGCATTTTTTGCTATAATATAGCCAGTTTGACTGTTTTAATAGGAGTTTTAATATGAATAGATTACAAATGACAGAAAAACTTAAAGAAAAACTTTCCACCAAAAGATTTGAGCATTCTATTGGAGTTGAATATACTGCTGGGACCATGGCTTTTATGTATGGCATCGATTATGAAAAAGCTTTGATTGCCGGACTTTTACATGATTGTGCTAAATATGTACCGAATGATAAAAAAATTGCAAAATGTAAAAAACGTAAAATTCCCATTTCTGAGTGTGAATATAAAAACCCTGAACTCTTACATGCAAAACTTTCGGCAGTATATGCCAAAGAAAAGTATGGTGTCAGTGATCAGGATATATTATCGGCAATTGCCTGTCATACAACCGGAAAACCGGCAATGACAACATTAGAAAAAATAATTTATATTGCAGATTACATTGAACCTAACCGTTCCGTCTTACCGGAAATGGATATCATCCGCAAGGAAGCGTATACAAATTTGGATAAATGTATGCTGCATATACTATATAACAGCATGCAGTATTTGTGTAAAAAGGGATCTGTTCTGGATCCGGTTACAAAAGAAACCTATGAATATTACAAACAAATAATCGATTAATAAAAGTGAGATAAAAATAAGGAGAATACTATGACAAGCAAAGAGATGGCAAAGACCGCAATTACAGGTCTGGAAAATAAAAAGGCAGCTGATATTAAAATAATTGATATATCAAAAATATCTATCATGGCTGATTATTTTATTGTTGCCAGCGGTTCAAACCGTAATCAGGTTCAGGCTATGGCAAACAGCGTGGAAGAAAAGCTACAGGAAAACGGAGTCCATCCAAGGCAGATTGAAGGTTACCAGACCGCTAATTGGATATTAATGGATTTTAATGATGTTATTGTTCATATATTTAATGAAGAAGACCGGTTATTTTATAATCTGGAAAAAATATGGCTGGATGGTACGTTAATTGAAGCCGATGAACTGTAATTAGTTATATTTATATAACATAACGGGGGCAATATGGATAAAGATATATTAATACAAAGGAATAATCTGGAAGTAAATAAGGTCGCAGCAAAATGCCTGCGTATTACGATATTATTTTTAATATCCTTATGGATATATGCTGCGACCGATTATTATAACTATGATGAATGCTCCATTATGATGGTTTTTGCAAGCAGTATAGTATTATTGCTGATTCCTACCGTATTAGTCAATGTTTTACATATAGAAAAGCAATGGATAAAATATTATGTAATTATGTGCATTATGTCTGTTGTATTTCTGCTTAGTACATTTATTTCCTATGATTTTATTATTTTGGTGATTCTTTCTCTGTTGATTGCCACTTTATACTGTGACCGGAAATTGATTGTCGTAACCACATTAATTGATTGTATCTGTGTTTTTATTACAATGATACTGCGTTATTATATATTTAATAGTGGTGTGACATCTGAATATTCAACCTTTCTGGAAGCTTTGATTTATGGTGTATTTCTTCGCATTGTTATGGTTTTGGTCGCTACATTATTTTCTTATTATATTGTTGAGCGTAATATGGTAATGTTAAATAAAACAATAGAAGCAAATCACGCACTTGAACATAGTCAGGAAGAATTAATTTTTGCTTTTGCGGAAATTTCAGAAAGTAAATCAAAAGTAACTGGTGAACACATCCGAAGAGTAGCAGAATATATGCGTGTATTGGCAGAAGCTTCCGGATTTACGACTGATTACGTAGAGAAACTATCTGTTGCTTCAATGATGCATGATATTGGTAAATTAATGATTTCTGAAGAAATTTTAGATAAGCCGGATAAGCTGACAGAAGAAGAATATGCAATTATGAAAAACCATGTTCTTTATGGAGAGGCACTTCTTGCAAAATGTCCAGGTGATATCATGCAGATTGCCAAAACAATTGCTTTAGAACATCATGAACGTTGGGATGGAACCGGTTATCTGGGAATGAAAGGAGAAAATATATCCTATATCAGCCGCTTAATGGCAGTATGTGATGTATTTGATGCATTAACATCACAGCGGTATTATAAAGACGGATGGTCATTAGGTGATACTTATAATGAAATCGTCACCAATAGTGGTAAACAATTTGATCCTGATGTAGTACAATTGTTTATCGAACATTTTGATGAATTTAAACAGATTTTTTACGCAATACCTGATAAAGAAGTATATTAGATAAAGAAGTTTCAATTATCTTTGTAAGATTAGAGGTGGAAATAATATGGTTTCCGTAATGAATGAATATGTATCAAAAATCACCCTTTTAACAAATGATGTTACCAAAAGTATACTTGGTGCCGTTTTACTTGATCAACCCAATGTTGAAAAAAGTAATATTTTAATAAAGTCCAATCGCTACATTGTAGATATTAAATTAAAGGATTTTTCAGTAGACGAAGCTATTCAGATTATGAATCATTTTATGGAAGGAACAAGATATCATTATTCAGCTTATTTTATAAGGTTTAATGAAGGAAATATGGTACGATACCGCTATGCGACCTGTAAAGAAAA